>NZ_CALMPD010000128.1 GCF_937871865.1 uncultured Legionella sp. | reverse complement strand
CAAAGTAGAGCAAATCTGCTCTGCTTCAAGCGACAACTATCCTGAAAATTACCGAACCTAAGGATTTTTGTGTTTCGCGAGGATTAAAATGCGCCCAAATTTGAAAGAAAAATGCGTCAACGGTCAATAATATTTGTTCATTTTGAGATAAAGGAATGGTAGTTTTGTTATCACGTAAATCTTTATCATGTTGTTTCGCCATATCTAACAACACGTGCAGCTGGTTAGGCTGAAGAGTGCTTAAATAGTTCATTCGCTTCTGAAATTGTTCAAACTGACCAGACCAACAGGCCCTTTGAGCCATGAGTGCCAGCCCCCTACATACCCCGTCGTCATTAGTGGGATAATTGAGTTCCTTCATGAGATCGATAATATTCATTATAAGCTCCTATTATTGAGCAACAGTAATTCCTATTTCCATTTTAATTATTCTTCCTTAAAGAAAACTTATGAGCTGTACGCCATTACGGCATAGATTGATTTCGCAAGTAAAAACAAAAGGTAGGGTACTGCCAGGTTCATTGTCAGAACGTCAAGTTTGGATGAAATATTTTTTACTATCTATTCCGTCATCGATTGATATCGCAAGTGAAAACAAACGTAGACTCTATTAAATCATAGTTTCAAGACATAAGGTCAGGCGCTTCGCCCAACGTTTCATTTTATCCAAACGCAGAACAATAGATGAGCATTCCCTTGTCGGACGAGGCCCCGACCTACGACGGGTTATTCGCTAGACTCAATTTTTTGGACTGTTTGATTCATTTTTTCTTTTAGAATATCAAGTTTGGGTGAAATATTTTTTACCATCCATCCCGTCATTGGCTGAAAGTACTTAACGAATTTCGATTCATTCCACATCTGAGGTTGGCTTCCTGCAGGCAATAATTGCACGATATAAATCAATACTATTGTGAGAATTACTGCTCGCGCAACGCCAAATACCCCGCCAAGAAAGCTATTAATAAACCCTAAACCGCCAAATTGAAATACTCTGTTTAAAAGGTAGCTGGCCAGCGAACCAAGAAGTACCGTTACGATAAAGACAAGAAGAAAAATACCAATCAGGATCATGTAAGAAACAGTCTGTTCGTGAGCAACAGGTCCTGTAAACTGAGCTGCCAATTGGGGTGATAATTTCATAGCCAAATATAAAGCCGCTATCAAAAAAAGTAATGACACGACTCCCCCGATAAAACCCCGAATAAAACCAAAGATAATTGATAAAAGAAAAATAATAAGAAATCCATAATCTATCCAATTGAATTCAATATTCATGGCAAAATCCTTTTTATATCATTCAGTAATCGCATTACTAGTTCACTGGGGCTTCTTTTAAATATAGACGGGAACACTACTTTTTTCTTTTTTGCTATAAATGATAAAAGAGCTCCTAAAGCAGAATTTCCTATTATTTCAAGATAGAAACAATGTCGTCATATCCCTGCTTTTGGGCATAATCACGGGCCATCAATCCGCCATAATCCTTACTTTTTGAATCAGCACCACTCTCAAGTAAAAACAAAACGACAGGTTCATCTCCCACCTCAGCGGCAAGCATCAATGGAGTTCGAAGCAAATTATCGTTGATATTCAGGTCGGTGATTGATTGGCAACATAGTGTGACAACATCCAAATCGCAGTATTCAGCTGCATAATGCAAAGCAACCTTCCCTTCCGCATCTTTAAGTAAAGAAACAGCAGGAAGCGTTAAAAGTAACTCAATTGCTTTTATTCGATTATTTAATAATGCGGTATGAATTGGGTAGCGTGTATAATTATTACATTGATAAATCAAATCCGTATCTTTTTCCATAAGTTCGGCAAGCAAAGGTTCAAAGCCATTCTCGGTGAGCCTGTGTGCAATTGTTTCACCATTCGCATCCTGAGCATAGAATGCAGGAAGATAACGTGTTTTCAGACGTTTAAAGCAAGAGATTTTGGATTGAATCAAGATAGATTCATCATCGAAGTACAATGGTATCTCTAAAGTACTATGGAGTGGATATTGATTATTTTTGTTGGGTTTATTTGGAATAGCTCCTAATTTCAAAAGAGCATCCATTGTATGGACGTATCCATGAACAGCAGCAAAATGCAAACACGTCATACCATACTCATTGGCTGCATCAAACTCATCAGAATAAGATACCTGTAATTGCTCAATAAACCGATCATAGCCAGAATAAGCTGCATATTGCAGAGTTCCCATTTCGTTAAATAAAGATACAGGAATTGATAAGTTATCAAGAGCCGAGGGTAAAAAAACATCAAGGTAGTGTTGCGCTAATTTCATGTATTGAAGGTATTGCCCTTCCGGCTCCCCTTTATAGACACAGTCAGCTGAAACATGTGTCTGACACCAGTTTTTTAAACGAATTAACATCGACTCATCGTTGTAATTCGCACTTAAAGAATGAGTCCGGACCAATTCCTGAAAAGAAATATTCATTTTTCCTCACGTTGCAAATCCATAGTTCTCTCCCTAATCCTCAGGTGCCCCCTATTCTCCAGGTAATGTCAAACTCATCTGAATTTAGGACCTACATCATTAAACTCATCTAATGTTAAATCAACGTCTTTTGTAATATTCAATTGTTCAAATTGAGTCAAAGAGCCTGTCTTAGCTGTTCCAAAGAACGTGTTTGTATACCCATGGTTACTTGCAAGTGCAACAACAACTGCCGGCACTATCGTGACCGTCGCAAGCACACCGATGAATGCTCTTACCCCAGCACTTACGTCACTAAACCACCAACCTCGGTGCTGAGCAAGTTCATCTGCAATTTTGGTAACCGAGCTCCCACATGAGTCTTTAAACGACTCAAGATTCTCTCCAGTTGCATTAGATTGCAGGACTCTCCAGTTGTTTTTTATTTGGCCAATCTCTTTCTGTAACGTATCATGTACTCTATGATATTTTTCATTATCGCCATCATATTTGGTATCTATGCTACGTTGTATCGTTTCCAGCTTATTTAATAATTGTGTCACTTTTTGTATTGATGCGTCACTAACCTTATAAAGCTTCGTTACATCAGCCAACTGGAATTCGTTTAATTTCACCTTCATTTTTTGCTGATTAGCAATTCCTTGTTGATCTACTTTTATTTCTGGTGCCTTTTTATTTTCGTTCTCTTTCACTGGCGCCGGATTCAACTTTTTATCCAAGGTGCTTAACGTTGCCAACATTGACTCAACCGATATCCTTTGTTTGGGATCCGGTTTGATTGACTGTTCAATTATATTTCTTAGTTCAAGACCTTCTGGAGTCTTAAATATAGGGAAATTAAAATTATATTGCGCTCCATCTCCGTCTCCGTGTTCATAAAGATACAGAATACTGCAATCAGTCAAATATTGATAAAGGTTTTTTCCCAATTGATAAGCATGAACAGGATCGGTTTTAAACTCGCCGGATTTGAATTCTGGAGGATTCATATAGCGAGTAGATAATAAATTATACCATTTATTTTCTTGATTACTTGAGTCATAAAAACCGTTAGTTGCTGGCAAAAATGATTTGGTGTCAGCGATTCTTAATTTTCTCTCGTTATCAATCAGCCAATTGGTATTTTTCAAATCAGGAAATAAAACACCGGTTTTTCGGATGGTTTCTAAAGTTTCAGCCATTTGACGATAAATACCTACCGCTGCTTTTAATTTGTTACTTGCAGGTTGTTTTTTTGCATCAGATTCCAGATCGCCCCCAGCACAATATTCAGTCATTAAGAGAACACGGGTGGCTAATTGCCCTTTTTCGTCTTTAAAGGTAGTCTGTCTTTCTGCATGAATAGGGGTCATTGTCGCTTTCAGTTCAACCATCAATTTGGCTTCCATCTGTTTTGGTGCATTAAGACGGTTATCCAATTTAAGAACGTAGCTGTTTCCGGTATAAATATTACTCACTTTGAAGTTTTTAGAATTACCTCCTCCTAAAAACTCCAACTTATGATTCGCTAAAAACTCCTGCATCTGGAGATATTCAGGAGTATCCTTTTCATAGATGCCTTTTAATAAACTCGTTAGATCATTAATCTTACATCCTTTTCCTTTCGCGACAAGAGCAGCCAATTCAGCAACTTTGTCTGCAGGCATCTTTGCCAACAGCTCAG
Organism: uncultured Legionella sp.; assembly: GCF_937871865.1. Classification (GTDB taxonomy): domain Bacteria; phylum Pseudomonadota; class Gammaproteobacteria; order Legionellales; family Legionellaceae; genus Legionella. Next base: position 5,517 of record NZ_CALMPD010000128.1, on the reverse strand, counting down.
GGAAATTACAATCGGCTAATTTGGGCCCCACCTTGGTATCATTAGCATTTTGTATTAATAAAACACCGATTTTTTTCTCAATATGAGAAACCAGTGCTTTCAGAAATAATTTTCTACTAAAAGAAAGATCATGATGTGATTTATAGGATGAAATTTTGTTTTTCAATTCTTGCAAATTATCAAGATTATTCAAATCATGCTCAAGGATGAATTGTTTAATCTCATTTTTTTCCTTTGTTTTTTCTGACGGTTTCGATTCTTTTGTTTTACTGGTTGATGTTAAAGCAACGGAGGTCTTATCTTTTAATTTTAAAATAGTTCCCTTCTTGGCTGACTCTTTGCCAAAAAAGAACTCAAACTCTTTATCAATTCCATTTTTTGAAGATTTGTCTTTATTCAAAAGTGCGTTGGATTTAATTTCTACTTTTTTATCATCGACACTGGCTATTACATGTTTTAGCTTATCAAAATAAGATACTTTCTTTTTGGCCTTGTTGTCATCACCAGATAATAAATGGTCACCTGATGAATTTATGGTTTGAAGAAGTTCGGGAAATCTCTGTTCAAATAGCTGTTGTACAGAAGGTATAGCACTCGAAAAATCAGGTGGAAAACTGTAGATAGCTTCCATAATCAGTGATTCTATTTCATTTTTAGCAATTAACATTTTAGCTGAATTCGAATCACCAACAGCCTTATTGTAGGCTTTAATGTTCTCATTGATTTCGTCAAGGTATGATTGCAGCTCTACTTTAAACTCTAGTAAATATCGTCTATCTGCATCACTACCGACATAAGGGAGGTCTATATTAGCAACGATTTTGCTTAATATCTTTTTTGTTTGCGTCGATTTATCGTGTTTCTTTTTAGACATAATATAAGACTCCTCAAATCAAGACTGAATAAATAATATCCAGCTTTTATCACATACAAAATACGATAACTTATTTTAAGCATAAGCTATGAATATCAATGAAACATTAAGCTCACTGCGAAAGTTGTCATTTGCCTTTACAATGAACAATTTTGAAAAATATAATTCCAAATTAGCGCGACGTGTCTGTGGTAATTCAAGGATCTAGGCCGAAGCAAAATTACTGGATACCGCGGTCAAGTGTACACAAACCGCGGTAATTCGAGTTGGAACAACATAACGAAAGATTATTTAACGATAAAAATAATTATTTTTCTCCGAATATTCATCACTGTATTCGTCCTCAGATTCATCACTGTCGCTATGAAAATAATCATCCAAGCACATCTTGAATAAACTTCGCTCAGAGTAAGATAGATTTTGGGTAATAAATTCAAAATCAACATCCTCCTCAACAGCATATTTCAAGATTAAATCAGGTACGTCCGGTGCTTCATCCAATACAAGATCGGTCATGTCATCAGCTGTTAAACAACGAATATGATTTTTATCTTCCTTAAGTAAGGTTAACAGATTTTTCAGTGAATAATCTTCTTTAAGTGGTTTTTTTAAGTTTTCATACTTCAGCAGTTTAGTCAGCTCTTTGCTCTTACAGGAGGCTATATCCGTGAGAGAAAGCTCATCATCTTCCAAAAGCTCCTGGAGTTGCTCATCGTCCAGTAAATTCAGTTTTTCAAAAGAAAAGGACAGTAGTAACTCTAAATTATCAGGCTCCTCTTCTATGCTCCCAATCACCGCATCGCAACAAATAATGCTTAACTGTTCAGTAGTTAAATCAGTTAATTGATCTAAAGTAATTTCATTTTCAGCAACAGCTGACAACAAACAATCATGCTTAATTAGCTTTAATTTTTCCAATGGTATCGACTTAAAGTCAGCTAATGAATAGCCATTTTGGAGTAATCGTTTAAAATAGCATTGTACGTAGCGAAATTTTTCTTCTTCTTCATCAAATTCATCACGGCTAATCGTTTGCAACGCCTTAGTGCGCCCCTCAGCAATGGCTTTATAAAGTTCGCGTTCAGCACCAATAATAGGAGCCAGGCGTTTATTTGCAGTGCTTGGCGTATCAGACAAATCTAAACTGAAATAGCCGTTTTCATCTCTATAAATTAAAACGCTATTTTGAGCTATTGCCAGGTTTTGTGCCTTATCAACTAAGCGTACCTCATTAAATGCAGACAAATAATCACCAAGAGACTTAATAACATTTTTTCTTTCTTGACTATGAGGTGCTAACTCCTCGAAAGCCTTTTGCAATGCCGAATACATTGCCTTGCTAATGCCATATTTATGATGGAATAGTGTTTTATAGGGGCCATGAAATGAGGGGTACTTCGCTTTAAAATGATAAGCAACCCGATCTTCTGGCATGTATGCCAAAAAGGATGTTTCACGCTCAGCAACAATTACATTGCCCAGACTAACTAATCCTTTTTTAAATAATGAAGTCAGATGAGATGGTTTATGTTGTACATAATCGGTTAAAGGGTGCAGGCTCAAATACACCTTACCTGAGTACGGTCGTTCAGCCCGTAAATTATTTCTCCAGCGTGGGCGTAATCGTTCATCTTTATGCCCTTCATATAATTTGACCCCGAAGGCATATTTTAGCGCATGATTAGGTACATCACTGGTTGAAAATAAAGGACGCTCTCTGTTAACAAGATATTCGGCCAAAATACTGTTCTTTTTTTTCAATTCCGCATCAAGCCAACCAGGAAACCCATCGTAATCTGAAGAATATTGTTTCTGTAACAGTAAAAACAGATTCTGATACGCGTATCCCTTAAAAGAGCAAGGATCACTTTCCTGCATTGCAATCAATAAATTCTCTATCACCACCGCAGCCTGGGTTAACTGAGTATGAAAATCGGGATTGGTCAGCGTTTTATTTATCATATCGCGATACCCTTCCACGCCTTCGGCATTAAAAACAGCACTGGAATATTGCGGTTTCCCAACCTCATCCATTTCACGATGTTCTCGCCGAGCCTCAGCATCCCAGCGACTGGTTACATAATGAATACCACGATATTGCGCAACTAGAAATTGGGTATTCAATGATGCTAAAAACTCATCGTCAACTGACAAACCTGATTTTAAGCGTTCATTAATTGCCTTTAAATCGCTATTGGCCTGCCTTCGGTCGAAATTTTCTGGGCGTCGGATGATAGGCCTCAATCGGGAGTTATTATCACTTACTTGTGCATGCTGATTAAATGCCTTGAAAAATTTACTTGATTGAGCAGTACTACGATAAGTATTAGCCACATTATTTTGGGCATCTTGTTCTTTTTTTGGCGCCTTAATAAACTCTTGTTCGTCATCGCTATCAGAATCCTCGGATAAGCATTCACTATAATATGTTTTAGCAGCGGTTTCTTGACGCGCAAGCAGTTGACTAAAATAAGCTAGAGGGCGGTGCTTACTTTGAAGTAAAAACTTATCTATTGCAGCTCGTAAACTAATACAAGGTTCTTCCTTCAAACCATGACGCATCGATTCATAGATGTATTTATCAATCAATGCATATACTGCGTCTTCAGGTTGTTCCGTGTGAGGTAAAATATAAAATTTGCCTTTTAAAAATAAGTAATTACTCGAAGCTGCTTTCACATCAGAATCTTTAACAAACTCCATTTTAAACACTTGTGGAATGATTTCTTTAGCACCAATACATTTCTTATATAGATTGAGATCTGTTGCATTAAGCCGCAAAGAACTTTCAATTTGTTGTTTAATCTTTAGATAGGCAGCACCTTTTTTCTTTTTGTCTAAACTAGCCAGATGTTCTAATAGTTTTTCGTATTCATCTTTTTGTGATGTATCGTATTTTTTGTTCAGAGAAATCAGCATGAAAATTGGTGCTCTTAAGTATGGGAAGAAAAAAGGTGCGATTGTATTCTATTCCAAAGGCAAACAAAAGACATAGTGCCCCCTTATTAAACAAAAATGAATGTCTTGCCTTAGCATGTAAGATGTCTATTGTATAAATATCTGGAATAATTATGGATTTAATGGCAGGCTGGTATTGATACAATGAAATTTATTACTGAAGAAATCAATGGACATCAAACATAAGTGAACTATCAAAGCAGACCTGTAAAAATAAAAAGCGCTCTCCTTATGATATTCTTACTGACTATAGTGCTGACACCATACTCTTATTCCTGGGATTGTCATTTTTTATTAACTTATAGTGCGTTAGAACGCTCAGATAAAATAAGCAAAGATCCGAATGTCCCAGCAGAAACACTGGAATCCTTTTTGCTAAAAACTCGCCCGGAATTAATACAACTATTAGCTGACAATGAACTCTGGTTTCATCATTCTTTTTTTAACTACCCCCCTCTTCCTACCAATTTAAACTTTAAAAATGTTGATGATACAACGTCAATTCAAATTCAGTTTCTAAAAGCTATTCGTGTGAATCCTCTGATGAAGTTCCCTCTTTTCATTCAATATCCTCCGGGGTCCGAGCATAGAATAATGCAAAACCCGATAAACCCGGAACGGGTCATACTCCATGAATTATTAGCAGACAACAACATAAATTTTGCCAGTTTACCTCTTGAAGAAGCACTGCCTGGCGAGTTGCTTTCGCCTCTTGAAATTATCACAACAGCAACTGACGAACCCGATTATGGCATGGATGTTAATTTATGGAATGATAACGCCACCTGGTTTGGCAGCGAATACGGCTTGGGAGAACAGCCATTTGGTAATAAAACCATTGCGCATTCGTCACAAGTGCCCTTTCATATGGGATTCTACTATGAATCAAATATTATTCTTAAATTCGCCCCCTATCTTAAGAGAACTTATGTTGAATATCGCATTCATCAATATTTAAGCTTATCCCGCTTTGCTTTTTCAACAGGACATCAATATTGGGGTTATCGCTTTTTAGGTTGGGCGCTTCACTATGCCCAGGATCTGACTCAACCCTACCATTCCAGTCTTAGCCCTAACGTTTCAACCGCGAAATTACTTTATGTAAGTGTGCTGCAATTAATAGGTTTTGAATCTCCTCAACAAAAGATAGTTCAATTGTTAACAAACCGGCATAGTAGTTTGGAAAACTATGAATATTATTTTTTAAAGCAAGCTATTGAAAAAAAAGATAAAAGCAATTTAACCCTACAAGCTATTGCTGATAGCGAACATGATAAAAAATACCCTGCTTACACCGCCAATTATCTCCGAGCAATCATAGCCAGAGAATCACAACTTTTAGGCTCATCTTTAGACCGTATGATAAAAAAAATAGTTCCGTCAAAATATGTCTCTGATCCGGATTATCTGTTTTATCAAACGGAGACTTCAGTCAATATATTTAAATTAGTAGAAGGCAACAAAGACCTGAAGGAACTACATAAGGAGCTAAATGAATTAATGCGTCATTTGGGCTCTCATACCCGTCTTATAGCAGATTATGCAATGACCCCTTAGCAGGACTTCGCAAACTCAACGTCAGCCTACACGTGTTAAATGGATTGTCGCCAGATTTGGCAGGATAGAACGCTTATAGCCAACGGATAATAAATTGATTATAATCATTTATTTATGACGTATTCATT
>NZ_CALMPD010000127.1 GCF_937871865.1 uncultured Legionella sp. | reverse complement strand
GGGGTGGTCCCTTTAGGTGATGACTAAGTGGTCCTATTAGAGTGCTGAATGACAACTTGTACTTTTTTCCCACCGCATATGACGCAAGAGCTAGAAAAATTGGGTATCAATCTAACCACCTGTAAAGAGTCTATTTCTAAAACAAATCCAAGATTTATTGAACTTTTCAAAAGCCCGGAAGATGAAGAATCGGCTGTGCAATTGGAACTACGCGAACCGGTTAACTCTTTGATGTTAAAATTTGCTTATGGTCGTATGGTTAATATCCTTCAAGAGCAACTACAGATACCTATTGCTCAAGTAAAAATTAACTATTCTTCTTATAACCAAAAAAATACTGATGAATGTGTCGTTTTTGCAATACAAAACAAAATTGACTTTATTGAAAACAATTCCTCTAAGTTCGAATCTGCATTGGAAACTGGCACTCGCTTAAGAGCAGAGCAAGCTATATTAGCTTATTTGTTACAAAAAGCACCTCAAATTCCTCATGCTGATGAACAAACATCTAAAGATTATAATTTTAATTATCCGGTGAGTGAGTGGTATCCTAATTACTCCGAGGTTTGTGGCTATCTGGATGAAGCAATTTCTAATTTAGAATTTTCTGATTTGAGTAAATTATTTCTTGCTACTGAATTAGATGATGAATTGAGCCTATCCTCTTCCTTTAAAAAACTATTACTACGCCAAATGAGTTTGAAAGCCAAACCAGAAGATTATGTAGAAATACCCTCATGGTTATCTGAACAAGAAGCTGAAATGCAGCAACAAATTATGGCACCACAAATCCTTTATAGAAAAGATACCCATACTTTATTCTGCTCGAAGAGAGTGCAATTGCAACTAACACCAGAAGATAAGGGTACATTTGCTTTGTCCTTCAAGGTTAACTACTAGATTTTCATAGCCTGTATTAGACAATCTAATATAGGCTGCATTTAGTCCTAAAGAGCCCCACTTTCTTCTAGGTGTACCCCAAAGTGTACCCGAGAATTTTTATTACAAAGGGAGTTTACTGTAACTCATTGATTCTATTGGTCGGGACGGAAGGATTTGAACCTTCGACCACTAGCACCCCATGCTAGTGAGTATCAATATCAAAAAATATCTTTTAAATTCAATTAAAACCAACAGCCATTGTAAATAAAGGCATATTTTCCTCTTGTATATTTCAAATAATATCATAGAATATTATTCAAGAACAGCAAAAGTGGTACCAAAATAGGTACCAAGACTTATAAGGGATTGCCATGAAATTTACTGACAACTTCATTAAGAATCTTCAACCTGAATCTGATTGGCTTGAAAAAATAGAGGCATCAGGATTGGGAGTTAGAGTAACACCAAGTGGAAATAAATCCTGGTTTTATCGTTTTACCCTGAATGGAAAGCGATCCAAAATGTCGCTAGGGAAATATCCTGAGATAAGCCTTAAAGAAGCAAGAGAGCTATTATTCCAGACGCAAAAACTGAAAGAAAATGGTATAAATCCAATTGAGTATCAAAAACAGGAAAAATTAAAAACCCAAAATACTATCGAACTTATAATTCGTACCTGGTATGAAGGTTATATAGAAAAAAACAGGAAACAACCATTACAGATCAAGCAACAAATAGAGGCTGATATTATCCCTCTTTTAGGTAATAGAAATCCGGAACAATTACATCCTCGTGATATTACAAGAGCTTTAGATACCATAGTAAACCGTGGATCACCAGTGCATGCCAATAAGGTTTTAAGCACCCTAAAACAAGCGTTTAACTATGCTGTGAGCCGAGGAGATATGTCAGCAAATCCTGCCGCTGGCATTAGGGCAAGAGATATTGGCGGACTTGAAAAACCGCGCGAGCGTTATTTGACAGTTCATGAAATAAAAGCGCTTTGGTGTTTTTTAGAAGGTGATGCAAGTAAAATATCTCTGTCCATTCGCACTGCAATCAAAATCATTCTTTTAACGGGCGTGAGAACTGGTGAAATATTATTAGGTACTTGGAATGAAATCAATTTTGAGCAATCTCTATGGACTATCCCTGCAAATCATAATAAAAATGGTTTGGCTATGAAAATTCATCTGACTCCTCTTGCTAAACAATTATTTAAAATGCTTCAAGAGCAAAGAACATCAAATTTCATTATTTCCAATTTTAAAAATGGTGAAGCATTATCTGATAAAGCCATTGCAAAAGCCGTTAAAAGAATCCAGGAACGGGTCGCTATCCCCCAATGGACACCTCATGATCTACGAAGAACATTTGCAACACTTATGGGTGAAGTACTGCATGTAGACCCTGTTGTAGTAGAAAAATGTCTTGGCCATAAAATGCCCAAGATAATGGCTACCTACAACAGAAATGAAATGTTGCTCCAAAGACAAGAGGCATTAGAAAAATGGTCGTCATTTATTGAAAACATAATTAAAAACGACGTATAGCATTAAGCACTATATCCAACTTGTCAGTATGATCTCACATAAAAATTAGCGTACTCCCTTTCGGTGTTTCAAATCCAAGGGTATCGATTTAGATTCAAATCTGCCTTAATCTTTAAAATGTATATTTATCTTTGATTTCCCACACATCACTTTATTCGCATAAGACGTCAAATAAACAATATTTGACCTAGACTCATTTTAGTTTTGGTCTTAGATCCCAAATAATCCTTTGACAGACACAAGCCAAACCTCCTGTATTACTTAAATATTGCAATTTTAATTAGACAGAAACAGCGATTAGTCTCAATCCCATTTAAAACGACGCTTAATCTTATAATATTACAGTAATTATTGCTCTTACCTTGAGCCACTTAAACATTGATACACGTATATTATCACAAGAGATACACGAGAAACGATACAGCACAATAATGTTTGATTTTCGCGCATAAAAATTTAATTAAATGAGTACGTTAGTACAAAAATCAAGATCACATGCCTCGCAATACTGTTCCTTTTTAGGACATCATGATAAAATGCGCGCACTTAGAGCCGATGGAAATCAGTATGAGCCTTCCTTTAGATGACACAACAAATCCTCTCTATCAACAGTCTGTTGTAACCCAGATAAACCGAATCATCAATTGGCAACAGCATTTTCCCTCTGCGCACGCCCTGTTTTCGCTTACGAAGCACTACACAAAAAAAGATATTGTTGCCGCAT
>NZ_CALMPD010000126.1 GCF_937871865.1 uncultured Legionella sp. | reverse complement strand
ACAGTACACGATAATTATCAGGGATAGTTAATAAAGCTCGTAGGGAGTGTTCTGCCTGTTCAAGTAAGGAAATAAATTGAGAAGTACGATGGCCAATTTCGAGTACAGACATACCAAGATGCTGCCAATTAAGTAACTCTCCCTGAGCCTCTTTAAGAATAGACTCAGGGAGCATTGCAGGTCCCGCACCAAAATTATAAATCCTGGTTTTCATCATTGCTGTCTTCAATTTCAGCGGATGCATCACCTTGAGAATCGTCTAAATCCTCAGAGCCATCGGCCAAATCTTCAATTTTTTGCATTCCAACGACTGACTCACCAGCACTGACATTAATTAAACGCACACCTTGAGTATTTCTTCCGATAATAGATAATTCACTTACTCTAAAGCGCACCAAAGTGCCTTTGTCTGTAATAAGCATGGCTTCATCAGTGTCTGTTACTTGTATGGAACGAACCACCTTACCATTTCGTTCAGTCACCTGAATAGAAATGACACCTTGTCCACCACGACCCGAAACACGATATTCATCAATGTCGGTTCGTTTACCGTATCCATTTTCAGTAGCAGTCAGAATAGTACCATTTGGATGAACAACAACCAGAGATTTAACCTCTTGTCCTTCTTCAATTCGTATGCCTCGTACACCTCGTGCAGTCCGTCCCATTGGTCTGACTTTACTTTCGGCAAAACGAATTACTTTACCGGCATCAGTAAACAACATGATGTCTCGTTCACCATCAGTAATATCCACACCCACTAAACTATCATCTTCATCCAGATCAACAGCAATAATTCCGTTAGAACGCGGTCGACTAAATGCTGTTAATGGAACTTTTTTAACGGTTCCTTTCTTTGTTGCCATAAAGACATAAGAACCATCCAGATATTCACGAACAGGTAACATGGCATTGATTTCTTCGCCTTCGGCCAAAGGAAGAATATTAATAATAGGACGTCCCCGAGAGATACGGCTTGCCAACGGTAATTGATATGCTTTTAACCAATACAGTTTTCCAAGGTTAGAAAAACACAACAATGTATCATGAGTACTTGCAATAACAAGACGAGCAACAAAGTCCTCATCCTTAACGTTCGTTGCTGATTTACCTTTTCCGCCTCTGCGTTGTGATTGATATGCAGTAATGGGCTGATATTTCACATATCCTTGATGAGATAAAGTAACAACAACATCTTCTTCTGTTATTAAATCTTCAATGGTTAAATCTTCTTGCGATGCGGTAATCTCGGTTCGGCGCTCATCACCAAATTGTGTTTTAATGTCCAGTAATTCTTCACGGATAACCTGCATCAAACGCTCTGGTGACGCTAGAATATCGAGTAACTCTTTGATTAAACGCAACAGCTCTTCAAACTCGTTCAGAATTTTATCCTGCTCTAGCGCGGTCAAACGATGCAATCTTAATTCAAGAATTGCTTGAGCTTGTGCAGCAGACAACTTATAACCGCCCTGATTGAGCCCAAACTCATCAGTTAAATCATCTGGTCGGGATGCATTAGCCCCCGCTGTTTCCAGCATTGCTTTTACCAAACCAGGTTGCCACTGTTTCGCCAATAATGCTTCCTTGGCATCTTGAGGTGTTGGTGATTGTTTGATTAATGCGATCATTTCATCAATATTTGCCAAAGCGATGCCCAGCCCTTCCAGGAGGTGAGCTCGGCTTCTTGCCTTTTTTAATTCGAAAATAGTTCGTCTGGTTACTACTTCACGACGATGCTTGATGAAATATTCAAGTATTTGTTTTAAATTCAAAGTACGCGGCTGACCATCAACCAATGCCACCATATTAATACCAAATACATTTTGCATTTGCGTATGGGCATACAGGTTGTTTAATACAACATCCGCAACTTCATTTCGTTTTAATTCAATGACGACCCGCATTCCCTGCTTGTCTGATTCATCTCGAAGTCCGGAAATCCCTTCGATTTTCTTATCTCGTACCAGCTCGGCAATACGTTCTACCAAACGAGCTTTATTTACTTGATAAGGTAATTCATTAATAATGATGGCTTGTCGTCCTGAATTCTCATCAGTTTCAATTTCAGTTCGAGCACGAATAACTACACGGCCTTTACCCGTACGATAGCCCTGAATAATGCCCGATCGGCCGTTAATAATTGCTGCCGTGGGAAAATCCGGGCCAGGAATTATTTCCATGATGTCATCAAGACTTGTCTCTGGCTCATCTACCAATGCAATACAGGCATTAATCACTTCGGTTAAATTATGAGGTGGGATATTGGTCGCCATCCCTACTGCAATACCTGAAGAACCATTTACCAACAGATTGGGAACCCTCGAAGGTAACACTACCGGTGCAAATTCTGTCTCATCATAGTTTGGGCTGAAATCAACAGTTTCTTTATCCAAATCAGCCATTAAAGCATGAGCTACCTTGGACATTCTGACCTCGGTATATCGCATAGCAGCTGGGGCATCGCCATCAACCGAACCGAAGTTACCCTGGCCATCAACTAATAAATATCTTAAAGAGAAGGGTTGCGCCATACGAACAATAGTATCGTATACAGCAGTATCTCCATGAGGATGGTATTTACCGATGACATCCCCGACCACACGAGCGGATTTTTTATAAGGTTTATTCCAATCGTTACCCAATTCACTCATCGCGTACAGCACACGTCTATGCACAGGCTTCAAACCATCTCGAACATCAGGCAAGGCTCTTCCTACGATTACGCTCATTGCATAATCCAGGTACGATTGTTTTAATTCGTCTTCAATATTAACTGGTAAGACTTCTTTGGCTAAATAAACCATGATTTGGACGTATCCTTATTCGATGATTAATATTAATTATGGATAAGAGGATACCATACAGACGGGTGTAATTGAATCATCTTACTTCACGTCATTTTGGCTCAAGCTAACGAAATGTCAACAGCACCTAATTAAGTGCCATGAAGATTGTGGGATTGCTGGATTGATGGCGCAGCCAGATTTGCCTGAGACTGCTTAAGATCCTCTGTTCTCGCTTCATCAATTATTTTTATAGCCTTCAAATCTGTCATCGCCATTCCAAGACCGCCCTCTAAGGACGAGCTCACACCAAACCAAAACGCGGTTATTGTAAACGAAGAGCCCAATCCATAAGCAAAAGAGTCAGGAGTAAACCATAACTCATAGGAATCAGTCTCTTCATTATGAAACTCTAGTTGGCGTTCAACATTGGAAAAATTAGATGCACCCACTAAAGAAGGATTGTCTCGTACACGCCTAGAAGAGCGCTTTGGGTAACAATATTCCTGCGCAATATGAGCAGGAACCTCTCTTTGAAGCAAACCAACCTTGAGCCAGAGCGCACCTCTAGCTTCCATATCCTCCGGTTTTTGATTAACCGCATCAATAAAAGCCTGCAATGCTTGCTTCAATGGAGTTAAATCAAAATGAGCACTTCGATGTTCTATTCCTTTTTGGGTATAGGTTAGCCCTCTCGTTGTTTTGAATAATTCATCACCAATAAGTTCCTCGATTTTTTGGACTCGTATCAAAAGCTCCTTCTTGGTATTCTCGTCCATATATTTTTCGAGCATGCGGCACATGTAGCTGTCTTTGGCCCAATAAGCGTATTCATATGCAGAGCAGGTGAAGGTTCTTCCTGAATAGTCTGTAAAAGGAATTTTTCTAGCCGTAAGTAGCTCTTGAGCTATCTCCTCATCGCTCTCAAGTAACTTTTCTGCTTCGTATTGAGCTCCATAAGCAACATGCTGTAAGAATTGTTTGACATTTATTTGCGGTTTGAAGTCAGGACGTTCTTGTTTGAGTTGAGTCAGTAGGTCTTTTTTGATTGTTATGTCTTTATGGGTAGTGATTCGTTCGTATAAAGCCTGCAATGCGGCTGACGTCATTGTCGCTGTGTCAATTTCGGTTTCCCTTGGAACTGATGTGTTATTATGAGGGATTTCTGTGTTTAAGGTACTTGCCTCACTGTATACCTTCTCCAAATGCTGTGTTAATTGGGGAGGTAACTGAAATAAAGAAGAGCATGCAAACTTGGCAAAGCTGGTACAAATCGAACCTTGATGGATGGAAAAATCTCCTTTTTTTGAGGCATCTAACAGAAAAAACTCATCAAAATGCGGTGAGTTTTTAATTTCTGCATAGCGTGTTGCAAAAGTTTCTTGAACGTTCTTAAATTCCTCCTGGGTCAAAGAGATATTGAGCTTCAATTCTCCGGTATGTCCATTTATCCAGAACAAACAGGCTTCTTCAATGCTACGGTTGCCTTGCTGTGCCTGAGCAAGCGCTTGAGCAAGAGAATGACTTAACTCAGGAGTACTGTCCAAAATACGCCCAAAATTCGTATCAGGACTGACTATGCCTTTTGTGACACAATAGATATTTGTGATGCCTAATAAAAATTGAGTTGCTATCGACCATGCTTCTACCTGAGTTAAGGTGTTGAAGGGAGATTCAATGACGTTATCGAATGCATTAGGGGCACAGTATTCCAGTAACACATCAATATACTCTAATGCTGTTGTTTGGGAATCAAACGCCATAATTTCATCAATGTCTTGCTGATTGATGGATGCGCCTTGTGGGTTTTGGGTCAAATCAACAGATACATTCAGTAAGGTGTTTATCCTTTCCTGCAGAGTTTGTCTTAAACGCTCAAAATCAACAGGTATTACAGCGGGTATTTGCGCTAAGGTCTGTTGAATCACATGGGATTTTAAATTTTTAGCCTGAAAGTTAAGTGGGGTATAAGCTTGAATGAGAGCTTGTTGTAATGGAGAGATACTTGTGCCTCTACCTTTTGCGACGCTTCGGTGCGCTACGCTAAATATTGGATTAGCAGCCTCTGAGCGAAGAAACCCATCTTCGTTTGTAGGGCGTAATACCATGCTGTATAAGTTAGAGGTTGTCCTGTCTTGCATTAACTCTTCCAGAGGGCGCGGGTAACTTGGAAAGTCCTGGTTTAAACACTCTAATTCCTTATTATATTCCAGATGGGTTACCGCCTCTAGATAGATATTAATCTGGATAAGTCTTTCTTGTTTCTGTTGACGAAGGGGTACATCTGCTTCCAATAGGCTAATGTCATGTTCCAAAGTCTCTTTATACGCAAGCAACTCGTCTTTGATAACGGCAAAAAACTCTTTTGTGGAATATACCGCTTTGCAGGTATTGTCGAGCCCAATTCTTGTCCCGCTAACTATGGGCATCAACACATGCACCATATTGTTTGGGCTTATGTATAGGTATTTAGCGAAGAGCGGCTCTTTCAGGATTAGTTTCATAAAAGACCTTTATCTGAGCGCAATGTTTTAAGTTATAGCATTTGTCGTCATTAATAGATGGTGCCAAATTGAAAAAAGTTCGCGTTGATACTTACATAGAAAGGGTATGGGGCATACTGTGTGCGACTTATTTAACAAACGATAACCTGTCAATTCAATTTATAAGTGGTTGAGTAAACCGGAAAAAATTGAGAATAGCGTTCATTCGTTGTTCCATCAGGCTGATGTATTTATAATAATTCAGAGAGAATCTTTCTGCCATTTTGCACGATGTCAACCGTCCTAAAGATGGAAAAGTGATTTCCGAGTAAGTTTTCATATTTCTCTGTTCATCTTTTAAATTCTCACCCATAATCATAATATGCAATTAGTTTTAAATTACTATTGTCTTGGATTTTTCTGCATAACATTCTTGTAATGCAGTAAATCAATGACAGCATATGAAAATGAAATTGATGTTTAAATTGACTGTAAGTGCTCATTTTTATATAGTTCCGCACACAACGTTAGATAAAATGCTGAAAAAGCATGAATCAATCAGGAGACACAATGACACAAAAAACAGCAAAACTAAGCATTGAAGGACAAGATACGCTGGAATTACCAATCTATACTCCAACATTGGGAAATGACGTTATTGATATTACCCAGCTTGGTGGAAGTGGCGTCTTTACCTTTGATCAAGGTTTTTTATCAACGGCCTCCTGCGAATCAAAAATTACTTACATTGATGGAGATCAAGGAGTTCTACTGTACAGAGGCTACCCAATTGAGCAACTGGCAGAAAAAAAAGATTTCCTGGATGTCAGTTATTTATTGTTAAATGGTGAGCTTCCCAATCAAGAAGAAAAGAAATCATTTGTAAGCCTAATCAATAACCATACGATGGTACATCAACAAATGTATCAGTTTTTGAATGGCTTTCGACGTGATGCGCATCCAATGGCTATTATGGTTGGTATTGTTGGTGCACTTTCTGCGTTCTATCATGATTCAATGGATCTGAATAACGAACATGATCGTTTCATTTCAGCTATCCGTTTAGTCGCGAAAATGCCAACTCTGGCAGCAATGAGTTATAAATACTCTATTGGCATGCCCTATATGTACCCACAAAATAAAATGACTTATGCTGAGAATTTTCTGCATATGATGTTTGGAGTTCCTTCAGAAAATACTACTCCAGATCCCGTTCTGGTAAGAGCAATGGATACTATCTTTATCCTGCACGCAGATCACGAACAAAATGCATCAACCTCTACAGTTCGCCTTGCTGGCTCAACTGGAGCGAACCCATTTGCTTGTATCTCAGCAGGAATTGGTGCTTTATGGGGACCAGCTCATGGTGGAGCAAACGAAGCGTGCTTGAACATGTTAAAAGAAATTGGCGATGTAAGCCGTATCGAAGAATACATCAAGCGTGCGAAAGATAAAAATGATCCGTTCCGTTTGATGGGCTTTGGACACAGAGTATATAAAAGCTACGATCCAAGAGCAAAAGTAATGCGTAAAACTTGCTACGATGTATTAGAAGCTGTTGGTGCAAAAGATGAGCCTTTATTTAAGCTAGCGATGGAATTAGAACGCATTGCCTTAGAAGATGACTATTTCATTGAGAAAAAACTCTATCCTAACGTAGATTTTTACTCAGGACTGACTTTAAGTGCTATAGGTATTCCAACCAATATGTTCACCGTAGTTTTTGCACTAGCCAGAACTGTAGGCTGGATGAGCCACTGGATGGAAATGGTTGCAAGCAAATCAAGAATAGGCAGACCACGTCAATTATATACTGGCGAAAGAAACCGCGATGTTCCATAAGGTTGAACAATAACGCCGTAGAAAGAGCCCAAAATTATTAATTTTTGGGCTCTTTTTTTTAAATTATTTCCTGCCTCTTACTTTTCGTAAATCTCTTTTTTACACTATAAATTTTATATAAGTAACGAGCCAAATTTCAGAGTGATCATAAAAAATGTAGTCCTGATGAGCGCGCAATGCAATCAAGGACAACGCGCGCTAAATGTCTCATCAATATTGATAAGTCTAGCAGGAGAAACCTTGCTTACGCTGCGCTGTATAACGGCTACACCTACACGAAACTATTCAGATTTAATCCTGTTTAATACACTACACCAGCCTTTAAAATCATTTTCAATTGCATCAATGGCTCTTTGTGGCTGGAATTCTCGCTCAACATCCCATGCAGTCCTTAATTCAGAAACAGACGTAAAAACTCCTGATCCAATAGCGGCTAAAATTGCAGCGCCTTTTGCAGTGGTCTCAATATCGTGTGGCTTTTGCACGGTTAGCTGACATTGATCTGCCAAAAACTGTAAAAACCATTGATTAGCTGCCATTCCCCCATCGACTCGAAGCAAACCCAAATCCAAACCACTGTCCTCTCTCATACAATTTAATACTTCTCTGGTTTGGTAACAGACACCTTCTAATGCTGCTCTGGCAAAATGAGCTCGATTTGTTGCACGTGACAAACCAAAAACCGCAGCACCGCTAGTTGATAACCAATGAGGAGCCCCAAGTCCCGTAAAAGATGAAACGAGATATACTCCTTCGTTGCTATCCAAGCTTTGTGCCAAAAGCTCTGTTTCGTCTGAAGATGAAATTAACTTCATTTCATCACGTAACCATTTAACAGTAGTTCCTGCGTGATAAATACTGCCTTCAAGGCCATAGGCTAACTTTCCTTTAATTTTATAAGCAATAGTAGTCAGTAATTTATCTTGAGATAAAACTGGAGTGCTCCCTGTATTTAATAATAAAAAAGCACCCGTGCCAAAAGTAGCTTTAACCATCCCATCATCAAAACACCTTTGCCCAATCAGGGCGGCTTGTTGATCCCCTGCCACACCCTGAATTGGAATTTCAAACCCCAACCATTCTTTATTGATATCACCAAAATGACTATCACAATCATAAACAGTAGGTAATATTGATTCAGGAATACCAAAAAGATGAAGTAGCTCGTTATCCCACTCTTCTTTTTTTATATTAAATAACATGGTTCTCGAAGCATTTGTGATATCGGTAACATGCATAGCACCTTTGGTCATTCTCCATATGAGAAAGCAATCGACAGTTCCAAAAGCAAGCTCTCCCTTTGAAGCCAGTTCTTTCGCCTCGGGAATATTATTTAATAACCAGTTTAATTTACTGGCTGAAAAATAAGGGTCTGGAAGCAATCCTGTTTTTTCTTGGATGGTCTGACTGTATTTTGCAAGATTAAGGCAATACTCTTCTGTTCGTCGGTCTTGCCACACAATCGCACGCGCCAGACACTCACCTGTTTTTTTGTTCCAGATAACGGACGTTTCTCTTTGATTCGTAATACCACACGAAATAATTTGTTTATTATCTAACTGAGATACTACATCCTTTATCGCTGTTAATGTTTTTTGCCAGATCTCTTCGGGATCATGCTCTACCCAGCCCTGATGAGGATAATACTGTGTCAGAGTATATTGACTTGAAGTAACCAGTTTACCATGATGAGTATAAATCATTGCGCGCGTACTACTGGTTCCTTGATCTATCGCTAGAAAATAATTCATTGTTGCCTATATTTGATTCCTATGCCTCAGTGTAATCTTTTTTTCAGAATACAAAAATATGGGTAATTATATTTATTACAAAATTCATTAAAGAGCCCCTTAATAGTAGAATCCAGACCATCCTGCATTGCTTGTATAATCAATAAAAATATAAATTTTTTCACTGAATGATTCCCCATTTACGACTTATCCTCTATATTGTTCTAATATTAACTAACGAATGAATTGGACATAGCTATGGAACCTACGTTAATTGAGATGCAACTAGAGGATATCCAAAAACGCCTATACAATATTGAGGCAAAGCTAAAAATCAATGTTCCTTCAGTTAGTTCATCAGTCAAAGAAACAACTCAAGCGAGCTCAAAACCAATATCCGGAAATCTATTAGGAGTAGTTTCGTCCATTTGTTTCATCCTTGCCGCTGGTTTCATTTTTAAACTATCGATTGATTCTGGCTGGTTAACTCATGAAAAGCAGCTGGGGCTGGCAACACTATTAGGATTAGCTCTCTTTGCTGCAGGCATTCTCATTTCAAGTACGGATAAATTTTATTCAAGCTTCCTGCCAGCAGCAGGTTCTACCATTTTATATTTAACCTGTTTTGCCGCTTATCAATTTTATTTTCTAATTTCATTTCAAACAGTTATTGCAATTACCTGCATCATAACAGGTATATCTCTTTGGTTTTACATTCAGTTCAAACATGATATTTACGCAATAATAGCCACAATTGGTGCCTACAGTGCACCGTTCGTTACCAACATAGATAATAATATAATATTTACCCTCTATTATTTTATTATTTGCTCTTTCACTTTTGCGACATTGTCTATATGGGTACAATCAAGAACCTTAACAGTGATTTCTGCTTATCTGGCAATTGCAATTACAGCCTATGTGGGTCTGAATTTAAATATGGATATGGTTATTGCCAGTGCCCTTGCTTTGAATTTCCTTATTTTTTCGGTAGCCACCTACTTCTATACACAATTAAATAACAAAGCACTCACTGAAAAAGAATGCTGGAGTTTCTTTCCGGTATTACTCATATTTTATGCCATGGAATATTATTTTATAAGCCGAATTAATCCCGCAATTGCCTCTTTGGTTTCAATAGCAGCAGCAGCGTTTTTAGTTGGATTAAATCTTTCTGCAAGAAAATGGTCTCCTAATACAACGATGTATAGCAGCAGCATCATTTTAATGTATATAACATTGGTCTTTTTCCATTCAATCTATTTGGAACTTTTACCACTGGAAGTTAAGCCCTGGCTTTTTATAATAATTACACTCGGTTACAGCAAGCTGTATAAAAAAATATCGCTAACCAATCTCAAAAATTTCATGATCATCCCTGTTATTGCATTTTCCTCAATTCTGGGAATTGAGTATTTAAGCATGTTAAGTCATCTCCTCAAACCATTTAGCTTACCTTGGGCAATAGTATCCTGGGCATCCTTTATGAGCCTCTGGTATATCATCATCAAACACCACAAAACACTTAATAAAAATAAGCATTACATCTTCTCATTGTTAGCAGCGGCCCATGTTTTATGTATTATGGGACTATACCAGCTGACTATTAATTACGGATCGCTTGCTGTCTCTTCATCGTGGTTAATCTATTCAATTATTGTGCTTTCGTTTTCCTACATTAATAAAGATTTAATGATGGCGAAGTCCGTATTAATTGTTTTAAGTTTTGCTGCAGGAAAAGCGCTTCTTTACGATGCGGCATCAACGCCCAACATTCACCGAACTCTAAGCCTTATTTTAACCGGTGTTGTTCTTTATGCATCAGGCTTGGCGATTAGAAGGATGGCTCGATAACACATTTATACCCTAACAGTATTTAGAATATGTCATTCAGAACTCTAATGCTTCAGGAGCAGGCTCAGAATGACGTATTTTTCTTCACTAATGGTCGTGAGGGTAACGAGTTACAGATGTTCACTTGGATAGGAAAAAAGCTCATCTAGCTACTCATGTTCTAACAACCTATGTATTTTATTATATAAAGGGAGAATGATTCATGGCAGGAAACCCCAAATACAGCACTCATGACATTGTGAACGTGATTCGATGCATTGCCAGATTAGTGCAGGATATGCCAGAACTACTCAATAATGTAGGTGTATTCAGACTTGCAGGTTCTAAAACAGCCTCCCAAGCATTATTAAACCAACTGATTGCTCAGAACTTTGATTGGATGTTATTAAAAGAACATGTCCTTGTGCAAGGCAAAATAGATAGCGATTGTCTGAATGATATATTAAGCATGGTCAGTACAGTACTCAAAAACATAGTGTTACTCAACGCAACAGATAGTATGCTGGCTCCTTTTGCCAAATCATTACATGCTATTCTGGATTCTGATAGACCAGATAAAGATAAAAATCCTGCTGCAGCAACACTTATTGATGATTTTATTAATGAGCTTTTATTATCAAACTCCATAGATTATCAACGTACAGGTGAAATTCTTTATCACTATTGTTATTTAATGCATACCGCTGCAACGTATCAAGAAACCAATAAAATGAATGCCCATAATCTGGCTATTATTTTGTCTCCCCATTTCACGAGTGAATTAGAATTATTTATCTCAGATGATATTCTAAGCATCACCCAATTCAGTATAAGCAAATTAACTCCTGTTCTGGGGCTTTATATTGGAGATGAGAGAACAAGTGAACATTTTACAGTGCGACATGCAGACAAGCTGGAACATTTAAGAGAAACACGCTCAAAAATAATAGATAAATTAAATGAAATGAAAGCAGCCAACAAAAAATGTACAGTAGACCTGATGCGCTCGATGATGATAAATTCCAAAGAGTTAACCGAGCAAATCGGCACATTAGAATTCACTCTCCAAACAGAATCATTAACAAAAGATAAAAAAAAGCAATTAAAAAATCAGTTGGAAGAACTCCAATCCAATCTTCAGGAGTTGAATTTGAAACTAATGACTCTTAGAGAGCAAATTGATGAAATGAATACAGCACATGCCTCTTTATTCGATACTGCTCAAAAATTATCTCTATCGTTAGATCGCCTTTACCCAACCACTCCAAGAGGCAAACAAATCTCACAATCATCCAATGGGGTGCTTCAATTGGGAGTGTTCGGCCCCTCTACTCTTAAGACGAGTTCTGAGGTGGAACAATCAGACTCCGAAGAAAGTTCATTATCCTTCGTAATGTGATCAGAAAATACAAACTACTGTTTATTGATACATTCCATAAATAAGCAGTAGTTTCGACTTTTATAAACCAATATATTAATAAAGCGTTGTCAAATGTGTATTCCAGGATGAGAAAAACTGATATCTTTGATTTTACTAATTTTTTAACGAACAATTTAGATTTTCTATGAAACGATTTAAGTCTGAAAAAAATTTACGATTCAAGGTAGTACTATTCTGGCTCCTTTTTCTCCATATGGGAAGTATCCTGGCGGCAGAAAATGATTTTCAATTATGGACTAATCTAACTGCAACAGGCACTGTTTCAAAAGAGCAGCCGAAAGTAAAATATTGGTTCGAATCTCAAGGGCGATTTGGAGAGAATGCCTCCACATTCTCACAGTTCCTGGTGCGCCCTGGTATTGGATATCAATTACTGCCATCAACCAGTGTGTGGATTGGTTATGCATGGATCCATACTTCCCTACCATTTGCGACTACTCCAAATAACGAAAATCGCATTTGGCAGCAAATATTATGGAATAATAAAAGTGAGAGATTTTTATTTACTCTGAGATCACGTCTGGAACAGCGTTCTCTCCCGAATACTCTTCATACCGCATGGCGTTACAGACAACTATTAAAAATTAGTTATTTTATTCCTCACCATGAAAAATTTACTCTCATAGGTATGGAAGAAATTTTTTACCATATGAATAATTTTAACCAACAAAAGAATAGTGGCCTGGATCAAAATAGAGCCTTCATTGGAATAGGCATCAAAGCAACAGCACAGAGTACTATAGAAGTGGGTTATTTAAATCAAAATATTCGCAGAAATCCCAGAGCAGATTTTAATGGAAATTGTTTGTATTTAAGCCTTTTGCTTAGTAATTAAATAAGTTTAATATTCCTGCATTATGTAATGCTAATGCAGGCTACAATTTATTCTTAATATGTTTTTTTTCGTTGCATTGCGTGAAGTTCTTGTTACTTCTACTTATAAATTAGTTATATATATTTATGCAAACTAATTATTAAATCGCGTGATTCTCCTGAAAAGATACTTTATTATTGAATAATAATGCTTTTTCCAGCGGAGACAAAACATGGATCAGGTCTTTGATGTTGCGGTTATTGGTGGCGGGATCAATGGTTGTGGCTGTGCTGCTGATGCAGCGCTCAGAGGCTTGTCTGTTATACTCTTTGAACAAGATGATCTGGCCTCCAAAACATCATCAAGCAGTACTAAATTAATTCATGGCGGTTTACGATATTTAGAATATTATGAATTTGCATTAGTAAAAAAAGCACTCGAAGAACGGCAAATTTTACTAAACCTTGCCCCATACCTTGTTCATCCTCAATCCTTTATCTTACCCTATCAAAAACACATGCGCCCCTCGTGGTTATTACGATTAGGTTTATTTTTTTATGATCATTTAAGTAGAAAAAATCGCCTTCCCAATTGCAAATCCGTACATCGAACAATAAAAAATAATTATTTTACTCCATTGGTCGATTCATTGAATCGCGGATTTCTATTTTACGATGCATCGACAGATGATGCTCGTCTCACGATTACCAATGCGATTCAAGCCAGAAATTATGGAGCCAGCATCCGTACTCATTCAACAGTAGTGCATACAGAAACAATAAATAATATATGGCAACTCACAATTCAACCCCAAAATGGTCCAAATTATAAAATTTATGCAAAAAGTATAATTAATGCAGCAGGCCCTTGGGTACAATCCATTGCCCAACTGACTCGCACCTCTGTCCAGAAAAAAATGACCCTTGTTAAAGGAAGCCATATTGTTGTGCCTAAACTTTATGAAGGGAAACATGCCTATTTTTTACAACATTCAGATAAAAGAGTCGTTTTTGTCATCCCTTATCACGGGCACAGTATGATAGGTACGACAGATGTAGAATACAAGGGCGATCTGAAAAAAGTACAAATAAGCACTGAAGAAGTAAGTTATTTAACGACACTAGCCAACTCTTATTTTAAAACTAAAGTCACTCAAGATGATATTATCTACTCATGGAGTGGAGTTAGACCGTTAATTGCTAATGAAGGTAAAGAAGTAAAGACCTTAAGCCGTGATTACAGCTATGAAGTAGCTAATGAGCCAGCCCCTATAATTACTATTTTTGGGGGGAAAATTACTACCTACAGACAACTAGCGGAAGAAATAATTAATCAATTGGCTCCTTTTTTCCCCCAGATTCCCGAATCACGCACTAAAAACACACCATTACCAGGTGCCACCTTCGGAGCAATGAACTTTCATGAATATACAAATTACGCCAGAGAAAAATATCATTGGCTTAATTCAGAATTACTCAATCGTTATTTATTGAGTTATGGGAGCCGCATAGAAATAATGCTCAAAAAATGCACCAACATTGAGTCAATGGGAAAATTATATGGCCCCTCACTCCATCAGGTTGAAGTTGATTACCTGATAGCAGAGGAGTGGGCTAGAGAATGTGATGATATTTTAGAGCGTCGCACAAAACTTGGGTTATCAATAGATCCCGTGGGCAAGAACGAGCTAAAGGAGTATTTATCACTCCTCACTCTTTATCCTGCTCCAGTTGAGCCCGTATTTCACTAACATCGGCATCAAGAGCCTGTTGCGCTAACTCTTTGAGTGTCGATTCCGGCATACTTCCAGCATCAGAATAAATGACGATACCCTCTTTAAATACCATCAGATGCGGAATAGAACGTATTTCAAAAAAATCAGCCAGTTCTTGTTGCTCTTCTATATTTACTTTGGCAAAGATTATACCTGGAAACTGATCAGCAACCTGTTCATACACCTTGGAAAACTGTTTGCAAGGTGCACACCATTCAGCCCAAAAATCAATAAAGACTAATTCATTTTCATTAATTAATGATTCAAACTCAGAACTGGTTAAAATTTTGCTCGGCATAGCTCTTCCTTAGCTTCAAGTTGCTCAATAATATCTTCGAAAATTTGCTCCATAGTCCCTTTACCATTAACCGTATGAAATTGCGGAGCTGTCTTCGGCGATTGTTCTGCCCACTGCTTATAATAAGTGATTAAAGGTGCTGTTTGATTATGATAAATTTCAAGACGTTTTCGCACCGTTTCTTCTTTATCGTCATCTCGCTGAATTAACGGTTCACCAGTTAGATCATCAAGGCCTGCTTGTTTCGGTGGCTGGTTAATCAAATGATATACCCTTCCTGATTGCGGATGAATTCGTCGCCCACTGATTCGATCAATAATCTCCTCATCGTCAACCTTAATTTCAATCACATGATCCAAAGGAATGTCAGCACTCTTTAACGCTTCTGCCTGAACAATCGTACGGGGAAAACCATCGAATAGAAAGCCGTTTTTACAATCTGGAGCCTTTAACCGTTCTTTAACCAAACCAATAATGATGTCATCAGAAACCAAGCCGCCTGACTCCATAATTTTTTTTGCGCTCATACCCAAGGGGGTTCCTTGAGCAATAGCAGCACGCAACATATCTCCTGTCGAGATTTGTGGAATTTGAAAACGTTCAATTAATCGTGCCGCCTGGGTCCCTTTACCCGCACCCGGTCCGCCCAAAAGCATTAATCGCATCAAAAACTCCTTACTTATAATTGGTCTAAATTTATATCCTGGAAGTATAGTATAATACGAATACTTGAGAATATTACAAATATGTTTAGATATTTAGAAAAATAACCTCAGTCAAAGCCAGGAACGAGACTGTAATGAGCCTTGGCATGTACTAAGTTGCATCGCATAAGTTTGCGATTTAGCTTGAACTTTGCGTGCTACAGACATTAACCAGGGTTTCTTCAAATAGGTTTTTCTCTGATACCCACCGACACCTTCGTGATATGCCAAATAAAGTAAATAGGCATCTGTTCGAGGAATATGAGCTCTGATTGCAGCCTGATTTGCATACCATCCAATAAAATCTACCCCATCAGCAAAATCATCACGAGAGGATAATATTGAGCCATTATTTTGCTTGTATTCTTTCCATGTAGAATGCAATGCCTGGGTATAACCATAGGCAGAGGATGGTCGCTTCCATGGAATGATCTTTAATAGTTTAGTTCGAGGAGGTCTGGCACTCGCATCAAATTTTGACTCCTGATGAATAATAGCCATTTGAATAGCAACAGGAACTTTCCAACGTTTTTCCACATCTTTAGCATCAGTATACCACTTCGGATACTGTTTAAATATAGTACATATATTATTGACATCCCTAGGTGGTGGATGGCTAACACAGGAGGTAATGAGAAGTGCTGCAAAAAGCAAAAGAAATAATTTATAATTCATGTTCTTATTATGTATTATGTTAAAAAATGTCTTACGACTTCAGGTTCAGATGCTTAAAAACGCTAAGCCAGAGCAAAATCACTAAACCGATGCCCCGCAGTTTGCGAACGACAGCCATGAATACAGTGAATAAACCGCTGCATGTCGGGATTTTAAGCCAAAGCCAATAATCATTAAATCCTAGCGCCAAGCAGGAAAAAGTATAGTAACAAATTTACTCGGTACAATCTATGTGATTCGAATATCAATTAACACTGCGTTTATGATATGAATTAAACTCGCTTTAATTTAATATAGCCCGATAATAACCTGTATCGCTGCAACCTACTTCCGTGTTGCATACTAAATTTAAAGGATAGCCCGATGAGTATTCTAGTTTTTGATATCGAAACCATTCCTGACATTGAGTCTGGCCGTAAATTATACGACCTGGATGGACTTTCAGATGCTGACGTATCCAAAGCTATGTTTGCTTTAAGGAGAGCAAAAGTTGGGAACGATTTTCTGCCTCATTACCTACAAAAAATATGTGCTATTTCATTGGTTCTTAGTCATGGCTCGCAACTTAAAGTTTGGTCCCTAGGAGATGAGCAATCCGATGAAAAAGAATTAATAACCCGATTTTATGCCGGCATTGATAAACATACCCCAACACTGGTTAGTTGGAATGGCAGCGGTTTTGATCTGCCTGTTTTACATTACCGCTCACTGTTACATGGAGTCAGTGCCCCTACTTATTGGGAAACAGGAGAAAATCAACAATCCTTTAAGTGGAATAATTATTTAAGTCGTTTTCATTATCGCCATACTGATTTGATGGATTTAATCGCAGGTTACCAAAATAAAGCCTTTGCTCCGCTTGATGATATATCAAGTATGCTAGGCTTCCCTGGAAAAATGGGTATGAGCGGCTCAAAAGTCTGGGAACAGTTTGCAGCAGGGCAAATAAAAGAAATTCGTGATTACTGTGAAACAGATGTTCTCAATACTTATTGTGTTTATTTGCGATTCGAATTAATTCGTGGCTCCATTAATCAGGAAGAATATGAGCGTTCCATCAGCAACTTAAAAACATACCTTAGTACTGAAAAACATAAAAAGCACCTGCAGGAATTCTTGTATCATATGCCACAAGAAAGCTTATGATATTGACGACTTTCGAGATAGACCAGCGAAAAAGGAATAAACGCAGTTAGTCCAACCCTTTCAGCATCTGAGTTGTTTGTGCTTAAATTGCAGACTAGTTGCCTTATCTCAACTCTCGCAGCGCTCCTCAAGCCAGATAAGACAGTGTATAATATAGAAATACACTATAAAATCATTGAGACAAAAGGGCCACTATGTCTGAACCACTGATTGCAATAACACGCAGACATGCTATAACTTTTGCTTGCTTTTTAGTTTTATATGAGTTTCTTACTTATATTGCCAATGACATGATCATGCCAGGAATGATTTATGTTGTTCAGTCATTTAATGCATCCGAATCAATAGTAGCCACCTCCCTTACAGTATATATTATTGGAGGGGCCAGTTTACAGCTGATTCTGGGGCCTGTATCAGATGCGTATGGCCGCAGACCCATGATGTTGCTTGGGGCCAGCTTGTTTTTTGTGTTTACCATACTCATAGCCTGTTCTCATTCCATGGATCAGTTTCTTACCGCGCGATTCTTTCAGGGGATGGGCTTATGCTTTATAGGGGTAATTGGCTATGCGACCATTCAGGAATTATTCAATGAAAAGGACGCTGTACGCATTATCGCCATCATGGCTAATGCCACCATATTAGCCCCCTTATTAGGACCAGTATTAGGCGCAATAATTATTCATTACACCTCTTGGCGCATCATATTTGTATTGATAGCACTGTTTGCCATCCTGGCTCTATGGGGTTTATGGCGTTACATGCCAGAACCTATTGGCCAAATAAAAAAGGATGGCCAGCTGATAGCCAAAGCACCGTTATCGTTCTCTGCAGTTTTTAAAAATTACAAAGCACTATTTACCAATCCTGCTTTTTGCTACAGTGCGCTGGCAACTGGTATCGTTGGTATTCCTTGTATCGCCTGGATTGCTCTTGCACCTATAATTTTAATTACAGAAGCAAAATTGACAGTGATTCAATATGGTTTGTGGCAGCTTCCCATCTTCGGTGCAACCATTTTGGGAAATTGGTTTTTACACCACTTGACTTACAAGTTCGAACTCAAAAATATTATCTATCTAGGTTCTGTCATTATGACTGCAGGAATCATTTTAATGGCTGTCCTGCCTTATTTGTACGGGAATCATTATATTTATCTGATCCCAGGAATAATTATATACTTCTTTTCACTGAGTATAATTAACGCTCCTTTGAATAGGTTTTGTCTCTTCATTACCCATGTCAGCAAAGGAACAGCTTCTGCGTTAATTAGTTTAAGCGTAATGGTTATTGGAGCCTTGGGTATAGAAATAGCCAGTTTCTTTTATCAAACGCATAATAATCTACATTTTGCCCTCTATTGTAATGCAGTAGGATTCGTATTGCTTATATTTATTGGCTTAACTTTTGCAACAATTAAAAAAGCTGAAATCAGCAGTACATCCGTTTAAAGTCTGATGCTCAATTCAAACAGTCGATAATAAGTGAATGATGAGCACTAACTTTATGTTTGAATATAAGTCTTTGCACGATAGAATCCGTTCTTACAATTTCAAATGACTTAAGGATAACACCATGATTCAAAAAGAATTTGAAGAACTGGATAAAAACTACTCTCAAATACAAGATCTACTGGAAAATGAAGGCCCAGATACCGCCATAAATCAACTCGTGCGCATGGTAATGAAAGAAAACAAGGTACAAATTAACGAGACAGCTCTATTGAAACAGACCAACAAGGATCTGGCTTCAATAAGAAATTTCTACTGTAGACGTTTTTATTCGGCATCAGAAAGTGAAAAGCCCAATATTTTAGCAAGATATAAAAAACTCTACGAAATAGTAAACAAAGTTTTTAGCGGTAACTTAACCATTGAACATGCCTCCAAAATGATAAAGGCAACTGCTTCTGACTGGGAAAATAACATAGTATGGGATAGTGTTATTCGCCTTTGTGGTGCGGTTGCCTGTGTAATACCACTAGCTGCAGGAATAGTAATCCTTCCGTTTGTATTACCGGTTATCGCTTTAAATTTTTATATAGGTGCAGCAATACTTACGGCAGCATCATCTTCCATCATTTTAGCAATATCTCAATGCTATAATAATCTATCAAACATAGAAAGTACGGCTCCAGTAAAGAATAACAGCAAGACAGAACTGTCATTTTTATGCAATATGAACAAAGTTCATTTATCAGCGAAAGCTTTTGAGCCTAACAGCCAAGAGCATGATAACCATGCCCCCACTCTCTTTCGTCGCTAGGCTCTTTCTGAATATGAATTTTTAGCAAGAAAAATTACCTCACATTCAAATAGTACTCAAGGATTAAAGATAATGGTTAATAATAAGTTTAGAGAACTGGATAAAAACTTTTTTCCAATACACATGTTTTTAGATACAGCAAAGACTCCAAATACCCTTCAAAATACAATTATTGTGAAGATAATGGGTGAGGATACTCATTTTATTGAGCAAGCAGATATTGAACTTACTCAAATAAGGACGTTCTACTGTGAGCGATTTTACTCAGCGGCTTCGAAAAGTGAGAAATCAGAGATATTGGCATCATATCAAGAATTCTATGAGTTGTACGTTAAAATTGCTAAGAATGAATTAACAATAGAAAATGCCGAAAAGCAGATAAGACAAACCATTCATCACTGGGGTGACAAGATTACAGTAAATAATCTTTTACATTCGTCATTGGTTATTGCATGTGCCTTACCTCTAGTAGCAGGAATAACAATTCTTCCTTTTGTACTCCCGGTAATGGTACTGGATTTCTTTTTAGGCACAGCAATACTTACAGCCACCCTGTCATCAATAATTTTAGGAGTGTCACAAGGCTATAATAGTATTTCAAATATTGAAGACGATAAAATACCAACTAGAAACAAACTTACAGAACTTTCATTCCTACACAACATGAACCACTATCACACTCAGATAAACCGGTTAAGAGCAAATCAAGCTCAGGAAGAAACTGACGATTATTCAGTCGATCTTAAAACATCGAATTATATCTAATCTAGCATGCCCAATACCTTATATGAGGAATTGGGCATAAAGCAAAGACTAGTATTATTGATGATGCGCTGGATGTGATTCTTTAATCAAGAATGTAGCAATAAGTAGACTCGCCAGGAAGCAGACCGGCATAACCAGCAATGCAGTTTGATAACCAGCAATACTATATACCTGAACTCCGTCAATAATACGTCCTGAGCCAGAATGCTCTAACATGTAACCAACTAAAGGTTGGAATATAGCCCCACCGATTAGAACAGACAAATTATTAAAACCTGAAGCTGTACCAACAAGCTCAGAAGTATTATTTTCCTTAACTACAGCAAAACTTACAGTCTGTCCTCCTGCACCAAGACCAAGTACAAATAAAATGACATAAGACCACCCATAAGATAATGAAGGATAATAAAGTAAGATCAGAGTAGCGGATAATCCTAGAACAGCGCTGATGATTAACGCAATGCGCCGACTTTCAATTCGATCACTCACCCAGCCAAGTAAAGGACTGCCAACCCCTATCCCTATCCAAATCATGCTGCATAAACCAGAGGCTGCAACGACAGATATCTGATATTTTTCCTGTAAAAATGGCACGCCCCAAAGTGCGGCAAATACTGCAATCGGCGTCCAGATAGCAAATGCATAACTACCAATAATCCAGGTATGCGCATGTTTACACACAGCAACAAGGCGCTTCCATTCATCTCTAAGATAATGATTGGGAATGGTTTGATTTTGTTGATGAGGGTAATCACGGATAAATACCCAAAAAAATCCAGCCAGGATAAAGCCAATTGCAGCCAATATAAAACTGGCATTCCGCCATCCCACATGAGAAATTAATGCTGCTAGTGGCATCTCACCAAATATCGCACCGACAGAACTCATCAATTGAGCGATACCGGCTAAAATTGCAAAATAATAAGGAGGGAACCAACGGGAAATAAGTACCAACACCCCAATAAAGGAAAAAGCAGAACCAATTCCGATTAAAAAACGACCTGCGCAGGCAGTAAACACACTATCAGTCGATGCAAAAAATGCAGAGCCAGTAGCACATAAGATAATTGCAAAGGTCATCAACTTCCGCGGCCCATAACGATCATACAAGACACCAGCAGGAATCTGCGAGGGTGCATAGGCATAAAAATAAAATGCAGAAATAACACCAAAACCTTGACCAGTAACTCCAAAGGTTTTCATCATGGACTCGGCCATAACGCTAGGAGCTACCTGTAAGATAAATTCATACAAGTAAAATGATGCTGCCAGAAAAAATATAAAGTAAGCTGTTGCAAAACTCTCCCCAGCTCCATCCTTTGATTTCATAGTGTAATGTGCGTTCAATTTAAATTCACTCTGTTGGGAATAGCCCATTTAAACGCAAGGTGATTTGTTTTGTCAATATGATTTTATTATAGGATACACTGCACCCAATATTGCCGGGTCTTTTGAACCGGTAATAGCAGTTAAATTAACCGGTTTATATTCCATAGTCTGCGCGGCCAACCACGCAAACATCATCGCTTCCAAATAATCAGGACTGGAGCCCGCTTTAGCAATACTATCTACTTCAATTCCAGGTAATAATTGGGTTAATGAATTCAATAAATGGGTATTATGAGTACCTCCACCACATAAATATAAGCTCTTTATTTTGTTCTGATGATTCTGTACAGTGAAAGCAATTGAATGTGCAGTCAAAGCCAATAAGGACGCTTGGATATCTTCTGGCATATATTCTTTTTGCAAATAACACTGCAGCCAGTCAAGAGAAAAATACTCTTTCCCTATGCTTTTGGGAGCTGGCATTGAGAAAAAAGGATCCGCTAATAATCGTTCCAATAGGTCTGAAATAACAGTACCCTGTTTAGCCCAATTTCCTCCCGCGTCATAGCTTTTACCAAGATGCCGGTTAATCCAGCTATCCATTAAACAATTCCCAGGCCCTACATCCCAACCAATAGTAGGTTGCTGTGGCGAAATAAACGATATATTGGAAATGCCACCGATATTGACTAAGGCAATATCCAAATCACAATGATTAAATAATTCCTGATGATAAAGTGGAGCAAACGGGGCGCCCAGGCCACCATTAACCAAATCCCTGGTACGAAAATCCGCTACAACAGTGATACCAGTTAAGGATGAAATAGTATGCCCACACCCCAGTTGCAAAGTATAAGGTATTGCGCAATTAGTATCATGACAAACGGTTTGGCCATGACTTCCTATTGCCTTAATTTCCCTTGCATCAATATTTGCTTCTTGCAATAACTCGTTTACCGCTCCAGCAAACTCTTTGCCAATTAATGTATTCAACTGACATATCGAAGCAAGGCTTAAATGCGTGCCATTAATCAGATCATCTATTCGCTGTTTTAATTCGTCACTGTATTTTTTAGTAATACCGCACTTAAGTGTATTGGAAGGCATATGAACCAAGGCAGCATCAATTCCATCCATACTGGTACCGGACATTAAACCTATGAAGAACGTCATGGGGCACTCTATAAAATATAAAAAATAATAGTTATATAGTACTAAATACCATGAGCTCTGGCAAAAAGTACTATAAATGAAAACTAGAATCTGCTGGAATTCATATTCTTTAGCTCAAACAAACGAAAAATCCATAACATCAATAACCAAAGAAATTTATCCTTATTTGAATTATTGCCACTTATATTACACAGATCACGCTATCTTAAAGCACTTATAAAAATTATCAGTTGTAATTTCTGCAATTTCGTTAAAATCCATTCCTCGTAATTCAGCGATAGCCTCAGCTACATGGCGAACTAATGCGGGATGATTTTGCTTCCCTCTAAAAGGTACTGGGGCAAGATAAGGAGAATCAGTCTCTATTAACATTCTCTCCAAAGGAATTTGTCTTGCCACTTCTTGCAATGCAATGGCGTTTTTAAATGTAACAATCCCGGAAAACGAGATATAAAAATTCAAATCAATAGCTCTTCTGGCAATATCCATATCCTCGGCAAAACAATGCATGACCCCACCAATATTCTGCGCATTTTCTTCTGCCATTAATAGAAGTGTATCCTCTGCTGCCTGACGAGTATGAATAATTAAAGGCTTTGAAGTAATTAACGCAGCTCTTATGTGTTGTCTGAATCGTTCTCGCTGTACCTCCTGTGCTTCATCAGTAAGCGTACGATAATAATCAAGACCAGTTTCTCCTATCGCGATGCATGACGGATTTTTGGCTAAATCACAGAGCATCTCCTTAGTAACAGGTATTTCCATTTCGATATTAGGATGAACTCCTGCGGAGATATTTATATTAGGATTTTCAGCTGCAATACGTTCCAACAAAGGATAATCACTTAACTCCACACAGACAGTTAATAAATGCCCTACCCCATTATTTTTAGCTTGAGCTAAAACCTGGCTAAGATCATTGTTGAAATCGGCTAAATCAATAGAATTTAAATGGCAATGTGAATCAACTAACATTTGAACCCTCAACGTAAATAAATTAGATGTAAAACAGGTAACATCTCAATAACCAGGAGAGGATCTTCCTCCTACCTCAACCTGTTTAGATCCTCGTCGCAATTGATACATGAGATATTATTTAATAACCATCAGATGTAATGCATTCTGGAAGAAAAAGATAACCTATGAAGAACAGAGTTAAATAGTATCCGTCATTTGGGTAGACTTTAACATTCCGGCTAAATACGTTTCTATTTTATTACATAAATATCGGCTATTTTCACCAGTAAATTGTACCCCTATTCCAGAAGGTTTATTTCCCTGTGCACCTCGCGGAGTAATCCAAACCACTTTTCCACTTACCAAATAGGGCTCTGGCTCACTAATTAAGTTAACAGACAGCTCAACCAAATGATCCAAAGAATAAACGTGATGAGTACGTATAAATAGCCCTCCACCTTTTACAAATGGCATATACGCTAAATATAAGGAGGCCTCACTAGAGAAAGAACAGTTAATTAGTTGTACGTTTTCCATCCTCCCTCCGTTTTAACATTCATCCGTGTGCATTATCAGGCATTAAGGAAAAGAATAAGTCCTCAAGAACCAATGAATGATTTACATTCATATTATGGCTTATTTTTCTTAAAAGTGTATTTATTTTATCAATCTGCTCAAAAATCAAAATTGGATTTAATAAGAGTAATAATTGTTTCAACTGCATCGCTCCAGGACCAGTCACAACATTCGTTATGACATACATGCTTTGTAATTGAGAATAAACCAAATATAAAAACCACAGCAAATTACCTAGTTCAAATTGAGTCCATTGTGTAACTAAAGAACAAGGATGCTGTTTGCCTTCAATCACAGCAATCAATCCATCAAGAATGGCTTCTGCTTGACTAAAAAGCACGGCTCTATCCGATTCTTGGGGATATTGCTCACCTAAAGCCAATAAATTATTGCTTGAAGTATCTTCAGTAGAAGAAAAAGTTATTATTTGACAACGACTCAATACCGTAGGCAATACAGTACTTAACTGTTGAGCGATTAAAATGAACACTGTGTGTTCAGCTGGCTCTTCCAATATTTTCAGCAAGGCATTTGCTGAGGCATTATTCATACGATCAGCTGCTTCTATAATAATCAATCGAGAAATAGAACGTTGAGGCGTTAAATATGCAGTGTGTTGTAATTCTCTTATTTGATCTACTTTGATAGCACCGCCACTCTTTTCGGGCTTTACCCATTCAATATCAGGATGCTCCACTTCTTCAATCATCCGGCAATCCAGGCAGCCCATGCAAGGAGGATTAACCGATGCTTTACACAGAAGCAGCTTCATTGTTTTTTTAACAAAGTGCTCGATCCCGCAATGAAGCGGTCCAACAAACAGCATGGACTGTGGAATACGTCGGTTGATGAATGCAGACTGAAGTTTGTTCCATTGCACTTCATGATTATTCATCGTACGTGCTCAATAAATCGATTTACAGCATTTTGTATCGCAAAACGAACATCATCTAAAGGAAGGCTTGCATCAATAGTAACAACGTCTGGATTCTCTTCTACATGACTCATATAGGCGCCATGAACTCGATGAAAAAAATCAATCGCTTGTTGTTCTATTCGGTCAAATGCACCTCGTTGTTTTACTCGTTGCATCCCTTGTTCTGGAGATATATCAAGGTACAAGGTCAGATCTGGTTTAAAATCACCAAGACAATAAGTTGATAAATGTTTTATCATTTGAAGATCCATTCCCCTTCCCCCGCCTTGATATGCTATAGTGGACAGCTCGAAGCGGTCGGCAATTACCCAGGTACCTGAACGTAAAGTAGGTTTTATGACTTCCTCAATCAATTGAATTCTTGCAGCATAAAGCAAAAGTAACTCGGTTTTATCTTCTAATACCCCACTGTATTCAGGGCTTTTTATTAAATTTCTTAAAACTTCACCTATTGCAGTGCCTCCTGGCTCACGTGTAGTCATTGTTGCTATTTGATGCTGAGATAACATCTCAATAACAGTGCTCACTGCAGTAGATTTACCTGCACCTTCCAAACCTTCAATTACTATTAATTTCCCAGTTGATAATGACATTAATAGTCCTTTCGTTGATATTGTCTTATTGCCTGTTTCTGCTGTTCATATGTTTCTGAAAATTGATGAGAACCATCTCCTTTAGCAACAAAATACAGATACTTGGATAATTGAGGATGCGCTGCTGCATCGATTGCATCCTTACCGACCATCGCAATGGGGCTGGGAGGTAAACCACGTACCAAATAAGAATTATAAGGTGATTTAACCGATAGATCATTATGCGAGAGCTTTCCTTTATAGTCATCCCCCAAAGCATAAACAACTGTTGGATCCATTTGCAAAGGCATTGATTTTTTTAACCGATTAAAAATCACTCCTGAAATTAATTTTCTCTCCTCCGCAATAGCAGTTTCTTTTTCTATTATGGATGCAGCAATAAGGAGCTCGTATGCATTGCGATAAGGTAAATTAGGGGCTCTATGCGACCAGCTGTCATTTAAAAAAGACATCAAATTTTTATGCGCCTGTTCTAACAGTTTTTTGCTACTGCTTCCACCTTGATATTGATAAGTATCTGCAAGTAACAAGCCCTCAGCATTAGGATAATTTACTTTTATTGATGACCAATCATCAGGATGATAATTCAAATATTTTGCATTCATCAGATCCTGCGACACTTTTTTTTGTGTTGTGCCTTCAATAATTGCAAATTTCAGAGTAATCACATCGCCTGCAACAATTCGA
Source organism: uncultured Legionella sp. (assembly GCF_937871865.1). Lineage (GTDB taxonomy): Bacteria > Pseudomonadota > Gammaproteobacteria > Legionellales > Legionellaceae > Legionella. The sequence continues at coordinate 8,889 of NZ_CALMPD010000126.1, read as the reverse complement.
TGAATTAGTGCCATTATAGACTCGCCAGGATTTATTTGATAAACCCCTGCTTTTATCTTGTGAGATAACCCCTCAAAACGTATTAATAATAACAGAAGTCGAGTCGATTGAATTAAGTGTTTATTTTTTAATAGTTGTGCTACATGAAGTGCTGTTGCTGAACGATCAATACTTATGATTTGAGGAGGCTCACCAAGAGCTATAAGTGGCTTTTTTAATATGCTGTATATATTCCAGCAAATAAATAAAAAAGACATAAAAAACAAAATAAAAAAAACAATTACCAGTTTTTTATGCCTAGAAGATCCCATTTAGATTCGCTTAAATAGCAGGCTGCCATTTGTACCACCGAAACCTAATGAATTACTTAAAACGTAATTAATGGTTCGTTTTTGTGGTGTATGCGCTACATAATTTAAATCACAGCCTTCATCAGGGTTATCCAAATTGATAGTAGGTGGTGCGATTTGATCTTTAATTGCCAATATACTGATGATAGCTTCAACTGCTCCAGCGGCTCCTAATAAATGCCCTGTCATTGATTTAGTCGAACTTACAGCTAAATCATAAGCATGTTGTTGAAACACTCGTTTAATAGCTTTGGTTTCATTCAAATCATTAAGATAAGTTGACGTACCATGTGCATTAATATAGTCGACTTCCTGAGGACTAATACCAGCATCATTAATTGCAGCTTCCATCGCTCGCGAAGCACCATCTGCATCTTCATCTGGTGCTGTAATGTGATAAGCATCACCAGACATACCAAATCCTGCTAATTCAGCATATATTTTTGCACCACGGGCTTTTGCATGCTCGTATTCTTCAAGAACAAGAACACCAGCCCCTTCACCCATGACAAATCCGTCTCTGTCTTTATCCCAAGGTCTGGATGCCTTTTCAGGCTCATCATTTCGCTTGGATAAAGAACGTACCGCAGAAAAACCAGCGAGGCAAAGTGGAGTTGTCGTCATCTCAGCGCCACCACAAATCATTACATCAGCATCACCATAAGCAATCATTCGTCCGGCAAGTCCAATATTATGTGTCCCTGTTGTACAGGCTGTAACCACAGAAATATTGGGACCTTTCAAATTATGTTTAATAGATATCTGACCAGCAACCATGTTAATTATGCCTGCTGGAATAAAAAATGGAGACACTTTACGTGGACCGCCAGAAACCAGCTTATCCTGATTATTTGTAATCGTTTGAATGCCACCAATACCTGCACCTACAGCAACACCCGTGCGGCGAGATAAAGCTTCATCCATCTTCAAACCAGAATCAAGCATGGCCTCTTCTGCTGCTGCAACTCCATATTGCGTAAAAACATCCATTTTACGAGCGTCTTTGATAGGCACATAGTTCTCAATATTAAAATTCTTGACCTTGGCCCAAATTTTAGTTGTGTATTCTGTGGTATCAAAATCCTCTACCATGCCCACACCACTAACTCCTGCCAGGATGTTTTGCCAAGTTTCTTGCACATTAAGACCAACAGGAGTAAGCATACCCATGCCAGTTACTACTACACGCCGTTTATTCAATGAATGCTCCTCGAAAAAATTAGGCTTCTTCTTTATTCATATTAGATTCAATATAATCAATAGCTTCCTGAATCGTAGTGATCTTCTCTGCTTTTTCATCAGGGATTTCAGTTTCAAACTCTTCTTCCAAAGCCATTACCAATTCCACAGTATCCAGAGAGTCAGCACCTAAATCGTCAACAAATGACGCATCATTTTTTAATTCTTCCTCTTTAACGCCTAACTGTTCAACAACAATTTTACGGACGCGGTCTTCAACTGTACTCATAACTTAATTTTCCTCTTTCGGTTGATAGAAATAATATTTAATACTGGTCGGATAGTTTATTCAATTATACAGATAACGCAAGAGCATTTAACTCATATACATGCCACCATTGACATGAATTGTTTCACCTGTGATATATTTAGCACAGTCTGATGCTAAAAATGCTACGGCATCAGCAATGTCTTCTGCTTGTCCCAGTTTGCGCATTGGAATTCTTTTTAACATTTCGTCCTTAACCATATCAGGTAACGATGTGGTCATATCCGTATCTATAAATCCAGGAGCAACAACATTAACAGTAATACCTCTACTGCCAATTTCCTGAGCTAAAGATTTGGAAAAACCAACGACTCCAGCTTTCGCTGCAGTATAATTAACCTGGCCGGAATTACCGCTTGCACCAACAACAGAGCCTACAGAAATTATTCGTCCCCAACGAGCTCTGAACATAGGTTTTAAGCACGCTTTTGACATTCTATAAATAGAGTTAAGATTTGTATTTATTACCTTTAACCACTCTTCATCATCCATTCTCAGAAGTAAATTATCGGCTGTAATACCAGCATTATTTACTAAAATAGAGGGGCACTGATTGCTGTCAGTCAACATAGACATTAAATCATCAATATGCTGTTGATTAGTAACATCAAAAACAATACCTTTTCCAGATAGTTTCTCTTTTTCAAAAAGACTATCAATTGCTGCAGCACCTTGTTCAGTCGTTGCTGTTGCAAAAACAAAAGCACCATATTGTGCCAGTTTAAGTGCAATAGCCTGTCCAATTCCACGGCTGGCACCAGTAACCAATGCAATTTTACCTTCTAAATTTATCATCAAATTTCCTCTTAAGTCGGGGTATGTAATTGCTCTACAATCTGATCCAGGTTAATTGTGTCATAAACACTGATAGCACTTAAGCTTCGGTCAATTCTTTTCGCTAATCCACTTAACACTTTTCCAGGTCCACACTCTACGATTAATTCAACATTCAAGCTTTTAAATAACTGAATTGTTTCAACCCATCGCACAGGACTGTACAACTGTTCCTTTAATCGGTCCTTAATATGCTCAGCAGAACGATAAATACTCAAGTCAACATTAGACACCACATCAATAGAAGGTGCTTTAAATGGCGCAGCTGCCAGACTCTCTGCAAATAATTCAGCAGCATCAAAAAGCAGAGGACAATGGCAAGGAACACTAACCGGAATAATCTTCGCTAATCGCGCATCAGCTTCATCAGCCAATTCAATCATTCGATTTACCGCGGCAATATGGCCTGCGACAACAACCTGACCAATTGCATTGTAATTTGCGGGAGTTACTTTCTGGTCTTCAGTACTGGCATCATTGCATAAAGCACTAACCTGCTCATCACTTAAACCAACTATTGCAGCCATTGCGCCAGTTCCCATTGGAACGGCATTTTGCATAACCTGACCTCTTCGTGCAACTAATCGGGCTGCATCTGCCAAATTTAATGAATCGGCACATACCAGTGCAGCATATTCTCCCAAACTATGGCCAGCCATAATTTGTGGTGCAGGAACTCCTTGTTGCATTAATAGTTTATAAACGGCAACATCGGAGGTTAACATGGCCACTTGAGTATGTTCTGTTTGATTTAATTTATCTTCGGGGCCATTCTGAATTAAATGCCATAGATCATATCCGACAGCTTCTGAGGATTCCGCAAAAAGATCGGTTATAATTGGATATTGAAGTGAAAAATCTGACAACATCCCTACAGATTGTGATCCTTGCCCAGGAAATACAAATGCAGTGTTAACCATATAGAAGTAACCCTTTTAATTAATTAGTAACGAATAACCATTGCGCCCCAAGTCATTCCACCGCCAAATGATTCAATTAACAATAACTCATCACGTTTAACTCTATTGTTTTTAATTGAATAATCTAACGCTAATGGTATGGAAGCGGCAGAAGTATTGCCCTGATTACCAATAGTTACTATGACTTGCGACATAGGAAGAGATAGTTTTTTGGCTATAGCCTGAATAATGCGAATGTTCGCCTGATGTGGAATAAGCCAGTTAATGTCTGATTTATTCAGTTTACTTAAAGCAAGAACCTCATCAACAACATCGCCCATAATATTAACAGCGATTTTAAATACTTCATTACCGCGCATGTTAATCGTTGCGCGTTGCTCATTACCTGTTGCATTTTGCAATGAGAGCAATTGTTCTGAATCATATGATGAATGTAATACACTGCCAAGAATCCCCTGTCGCTCACTGGCACTCAGCACGACGGCTCCAGCTCCATCCCCAAATAAGATACAGGTAGCTCGATCCGCCCAATCGACAGCCCTCGACATGCTTTCTGCGCCAATCACTAAAATATGTTTAGCGGTGCCAGAAGAAACATATTGCTTGGCAATATCCATAGCATAAACAAACCCGCTACAAGCAGCGCTTACATCAAAAGCAGGAATTGGTTTCTTAATTTTTAACTCATGTTGAACACGACATGCGACACTTGGAAAAAAATAATCTGGAGTACACGTAGCAACTAATATCAAATCTATTTCATTTGCATCAAGCCCAGAAGCAATTAGTGCTTGCTCTGCTGCTCGTGAAGCCATGAATGACGTGGTTTCATGGGGTTGGGCAATACTGCGGCTACTAATTCCGGTACGAGATACTATCCACTCATCATCAGTATCAAGTATTTTTTCAAGCTCAACATTTGTGAGTTGCTTTTCTGGAGAATAACTTCCAGTGCCACTAATTACAGCATTAGTCATAACAACAATCCCTGATTTATAAAATCATTTATTTGATCACGAACTAAATCTACAACATTACTTTGTGCTTCAAGGGCCGCTTGTTCAATTGCGTATTGAAACCCTAATTCGTTAGCTCCGCCATGGCTTTTAATGACAATGCCATTTAAACCAAGCATACTGGCGCCATTATAACGAGAAGGATCGATTCGATTTTTTAAATGCTTGAGAGCAGGCAAAGCAATAAGCCCAGCCAGTTTGGTTAACCAGTTTCGACTGAATGATTCTTTCATTAGAGTGAGTAAGAGTTTCGCCAGTCCTTCACTCGCCTTAAGTGCTACATTTCCGACAAATCCATCACAAACAACCAAATCGACATCACCAGAGTAAAAATGATCGCCTTCAACATAACCGACATAGTTCATTACAGAACATTCAGCGAGCATGTGAGCGGTACGTTTAACCTGATCATTCCCTTTAATTTCCTCTACACCAATATTAAGCAGAGCAATCTTAGGTTTTGGTTTTCTCTCAATAGCCTGAATTAAAGCAGAACCCATGACAGCAAACTGGAACAAATGTTCTGCACATGAATCAACATTCGCACCCAGATCAATAACCCAGGTTTTTCCTTTTATAGTAGGCAATTCAGAAATGATGGCAGGCCGGTCAATTCCTGGCAATGTTTTTAAAACAAAGCGTGCGGTAGCCATTAAAGCACCAGTATTACCAGCACTGACGCAAGCATTCGCTCGTCCCTCTTTTACAAGGTTAATAGCAACACGCATTGAAGAATCTTTTTTATTGCGCAAGGCATGAGACGGTAAGTCATCCATAGTAACTATTTCAGATGCATGCACTATAGAAAACTGAGGTGACGACAATGCACCGTATTTCTTTAATGAAGCACTCACCTTATCCTGTACGCCAACAAGTATGATCTTCAGATTAGGATTTTTTTTAGCTGCGCGAACGCAGGCAGGAATCACTACACTTAAGCCATGATCCCCACCCATCGCATCAACTGCAATGGTAATATTATTCAAGTATAATTACTCTTGGTCTTCGTACGCAGCAGATGAATCAGTATCTATAATTTTTCTACCACGATAGTAACCGTCTTCAGTCATATGGTGACGACGATGAGTTTCGCCAGTAGTTGCATCAACAGAAAGAGTTGGTTTTGTTAAAGCATCGTGTGAACGGCGCATATCACGACGTGAACGTGATTTTTTGTTTTGTTGTACTGCCATTGTATTACTCCTAGACAATTTGCATTCATAAAGCGGGAATATTACCGATATTTTAACTTCAATCCAAGTATTAATTGAACAAAATATCAATAAGTATCAATTTTTCCTGTTAAAATATCATTTATCTCGTCATCACAATCCTTAATTTCAGGATGAAATTGAGGCGCATAGAGATGTAATTCATCGATAATCAAGTCAGTTAAATTTACTTGCCAGTTTGAGGAAACGATGGTTTCATATGACTCAAGGACTTGCTCAGCACGCTCATCAGACCGACATACAGCGATAACAGTATTATTTTCATAAGGATGAGCAAACTCCTGTAGGCAACGTTGACATATCAGGTTCAACTTACCTGCGGTATGGAGATGAATTAAATAAAAATCATCCTCTGCCTCAACACGATAAGTAACCGTTAACTGGCAAGGACCTGTGATGAAGCTCGGCACACGTTCATTTATTATTATATTCTGTATGTGCTGACCTTGCTTGGCCATCTCTTGTAAATGAAGCATTAATCAAACATCCAAATAGGGTTATTATCCTACAACGAGACAATTGAATCAACAATCTGGTTATATTACGAGTTATTCATGTATCAAAAACGAGATTTTATCATTTCTATAAGTTGAGTACAAAGAATAGTAGACATCTATCTAATATTCGCTAATTTTTTAAATGGAAAATATGCATTTTTCCAGATACTAATGATTATTAATATAGATCTAACATCCATGATTACAAGACAACCGTAGAATTCAAAGAAGACAAAATTCCTTACTTAATCAAAGCACTCATATATGCCCTTCTCCGCACAGGAGTAATTGCTGAAAAACAAAATATCCCACTAAATGCTATACTACATTATTTTTCTCCATATAAATCGTATTTTATGAGATAATATTAACTAACAGCATGGTCTGTTGCCATTTCAGCCTAAAACCTACACCCTTCTCCTTATATCGGGAGCCGCTAAGTGCCTTGGATAAACCATCACAGCATCGGAGTTTTAGCACGAACTGTTAACAGCCCAGGATTTTTTATAATTATGCGGTATCAATATTTATGAAAGCTAAAGTTATTATAGGCATGTCTGGTGGAGTTGATTCTTCTGTAGCTGCATGGTTACTCAAAGAACAAGGTTATCAGGTTGAAGGGTTGTTCATGAAAAACTGGGAGCAAGATGATACAGATGGGTTTTGTCCTGCGGCTCAAGATCTTGCAGATGCTCAAGCAGTATGCAATCAATTACGTATCCCCCTTCATAGTGTCAATTTTTCAGGAGAATATTGGGATAGAGTATTCGCCCATTTCTTAAGTGAATATGAAAAAGGAAGAACCCCAAATCCAGACGTATTGTGCAATAAAGAAATCAAATTTAATGCCTTTTTAAAGCATGCTATGGAACTTGGAGCTGATTTCATTGCCACAGGGCATTATGCGAAAAATAAAATTGACGGTGATATAGGCTATCTCTACAAAGCAAAGGATAGAGAAAAAGATCAAACTTATTTTCTCCATGCAGTAGAGCCTCAAGCTTTAGCAAAGACATTATTTCCTATTGGTGATTATAATAAATCACAAATCAGAGAGTTTGCAAAAGAACTGGGCTTGGTAACACATGCGAAAAAGGATTCTACAGGAATTTGCTTCATAGGCGAAAAGCGATTTAAATCCTTTTTAAAAGAATTTATTCTTTCCAAACCTGGTGATATAAAAAACATGGACGGCACAATTATTGGCAGGCATGATGGCTTAATGTTTTATACCTTGGGGCAGAGGCAAGGTTTAGGTATTGGGGGCATGCAAAACTCTTCAGATGAACCTTGGTATGTAGTCGATAAAGAAGTAGCTACGAATACACTATACATTGCTCAAGGTAGTCAGCACCCGATGCTTTATGCACAAGGGCTAATTTGTGGACCGATACACTGGCTGGCAGATTGTCAGGGTAAATTACCCATAACCTGTTATGCCAAAACAAGATATCGGCAAGCAGAACAGGCATGTATGATTTCACCACCTGATAATAATCAACATTATGTCATGTTCTCAAGTCCTCAAAGAGCAGTTACACCTGGCCAATATGTGGTTTTTTATGATAAAAACCAATGTATCGGTGGTGCAACAATAGAACAAATAATCAGATAATGGTTATAATATAAGACACAGGAACAAAATTCCCCAGTCATCCCAATAACAGCTCAGAGGGAATGACAGTAACTATAGAAAACAAACAGGGTCAAAACACCCTGTTCAAACCGGAGTTTAAAATGACTGCAGTTGATGTATCTCCAGCTACGAGTGATATAATATTTTCCGTAAATGCTGCGGATAAAGTATCTGAGTTAATTAAAGAGGAAGATAATTTCAATCTGAATTTACGCGTGTCAATTACTGGTGGCGGATGTTCTGGATTTCAATATGGGTTTAGTTTTGACGAACAAATCAATGATGATGACACGATAGTAGAACAACAATGTTCTGACGGCACATCGTCTGTCAAATTGCTGGTTGATTCTATGAGCTATCAATACCTGCATGATGCTGAAATTGATTATATTCAAGGAATTCAAGGCGAGCAATTTGTTATTCGCAACCCGAATGCAAAAACTACTTGTGGATGTGGCTCATCGTTCAGCATGGATGATGAGGATGATCTATAAATTAAAAGCCATTCTCCAATTTCAATGGAGAATGGCTCTATTACAGACTCATCCGCATAAAAATTAATAAGGCTTGATAACCACTTTAGTTCCAATTTTCATAAAATTCTTACTTAACCATTGAGCATCATTAGGCTTAACCCTGACACAACCATGACTTGCATTGTAATTAGGTACATCATAAGAGCCATGTACCGCGTAATACTTACTAAAAAACATACAATAGGGCATCGGCGCACCACCTCCGCCAAGAGGATAACGGCTTGATTTACAACCAGGACCACCTTTACTTATGATGCGATAGACACCAGATGGTGTTTTACATCCCCTGCGAATATCAGAGCAATAACTTTTTCCACCAGACCCCCTTCCTGTCCGAACTACTTTGCCATTTTCATTTATA
>NZ_CALMPD010000125.1 GCF_937871865.1 uncultured Legionella sp. | reverse complement strand
TGATCACTATAGAGAAAAATTGATGGGTTTTTAAACTTTGATGCTCTTGCCCTGGTATGAAGATCAATATATCTCACACTCACAGTACTTATCGTCATTATTAGCACAACTTAGCGCAGTAGAGAACGAAAAAGATAATTTGGAAGAAAGTCATGGGATATTGGCAATAGAATTTTTTGATCAATATCGAGAATGTTTAGACATGATTGAAGATGCCTCCTTGAAATCAGTATATGAAGAACTGAGTGCCGACGAAAGAATTTTTTGGGAGAAAAGATGTAATGAACTTCAATTACTTTCTGACCAAAAATTGGCTATTTTAAAAAAGATTTCTTCGCCAGAAGCGTTGCATTCCCTTGAAACTGCAAATGCAAATTGGAATGAAACAATAGCCCCATTAATCAAAAACAAATTACATGCAAAAATAAAATTTGAAGGAAAAATACCCCCAAATATGTTGGACGAATTGCGCTCAAATGAGCCCGGTAATGAATTGCTAAGAGAAATGGTCAAAAATAACCCTGATCTTTTAAAGTCTTGTATAAATCTACAATATGCCAATAACTTATCCAGTCTTCTCACTTGCGATACATATATTCAACAATATTTGGATAAAATGCCTGAGGACTTTCAAGTAGCGTTAAAAAATTACCGTGAAACATTAATGTCTTGAAAAGTAGAAGTGAACTTACCATGAGAGCACAATAGTAGATGTCATATTACATCTTTTAAAGATATAACAGACTGCTTATATGATTTAATTAAAAAGTGATATTTGTGACAAAAGTGATGCCTCAGAAAACATTTTTTTAGTAGGTTTATTACATCGTTTAAATTCAGTTGGTATGGTGATTGTGCTGGTCTTGGTTTTTACTGGCTCGGGTTGAATAACTGGTGATTTTGCCATGATATAACTCATGAAACCAATAGCCACACCAGCAGTGCTCATTATTGCAGCTATTATCGTTGCCCAAGAATTCCAGTTTTCACGGCGTTTCTTTTTTAGTAAGTTGGTATGTTTAGAACATACAGATTCACTCTGTATTTTTGACTGTTGTTGGGCACGAAATTTGAAAGCGGTGAGATCCTCAGAAAATTTATCATGTTCTCTGAACATACCCCCAAAGTTATAGCCCTTAATAATATTTTCATAGAGTGCAATAAAGCGTTGCAAGCCATTACAGATACAAGTGTTTAATTCTGATTTAGTAAATTTAATAGAGCCTTTGTCTAATTCATGGAGAATCTTTTCATAGATTTCATTGGCAACGTTTTTTATATCATCCAAGAAGAAATCAAAGAGAGAGTGTAAATATTGAGCTGGATCAGCAATGGGGGCATGCTCTTTTTTTATCTTTAGGGCATACCTATTAATTTTATGGCAATGGTAGTCAACGTCAATAAAGTCTTCAAAATTTAAAGGTAACTTACGCATCAATTAGCTGGCACCATAGTTTGCAAGATAAGATATCTGCTCTTTACTGGTCTTCGAACTTCGACACATATTCGACACGTAAAACTTGAAGTTTTCATGAATCGAGCTGAAAGCCTTATGTGGTATGGCTCCCCGGGACGGGCTCGAACCGCCGACCTAATGATTAACAGTCATCCGCTCTACCGACTGAGCTACCGGGGAATGAGGCGGAATCTTAAAACGATTCCGCACTTTGGTCAAGCATATTTTTAAAAATATTTATTATTCACTGCAAAAACGTTGTAAACGGTTTAATGCGTCTTTCAAAGTATCGATTCCGGTAGCGAAGGAAATACGGATGCAGCCTTCTGTTCCGAATGCAGAGCCGGGTACCAGAGCTACTCCAACTTCATTTAATAATTTTTCGGAAAATTCGATGTCGTTGGCGTATCCTCGTTGTTCAATAATAGCCTGAACGCTGGGGAAAATGTAAAAAGTACCATCCGCTGGGATTACTTCTATTCCTGCAATGCTTTGTAAGCGAGCAGCTACATAATCATGTCTTTGATGAAAAGCAGCAACCATTTCATTGACACTGTCATTGCTGCCGTTTAATGCAGCTACAGCTGCTCTTTGAGCTATGGAGCAGGGATTTGATGTGGATTGCGATTGAACGGTTTTCATGGCATTTATCAGTGCTGCCGGGCCTGCCGCGTAACCGATGCGCCATCCGGTCATGGCATAAGCTTTGGAAACTCCGTTTAACACTATGGTTCTGTCATATAATTCGGGACAGGCATTAAGAATATTGGCAAATGGTTGGCTCCAGATGATGTGTTCGTACATATCATCAGTGGCAATGAGGATGTTGGGATGCTTTTTGAGGACGTTGCCCAATGCTTTTAATTCGTCAAAAGAATAAGCAATTCCTGATGGATTTGATGGGCTATTTAAGAAAATCATTTTTGTTTTGGGAGTAATGGCAGCCTCTAATTGCTGGGCATTAATTTTGTAACATTGGGCAGAGGTGGTTGCAATGATTACTGGTACTGCTTCAGCAAGTAACACCATATCCGGATAGGATACCCAATAAGGTGCGGGAATAATTACTTCATCTCCTGGATTAAGAAATGCCTGGCATAAATTATAGCAACTTTGCTTTCCACCAACGGAAACCAGAATTTGATTTTGTTGATAATTGAGGCCATTATCGCGTTGGAATTTGTTTTGAATGGCTTCTTTTAATTCAGGGATACCGTCTACAGCGGTGTATTTGGTATATCCTGCTTCAATGGCAGCAATCGCAGCTAGTTTAATGTGTTGTGGCGTGTCAAAATCGGGCTCACCTGTACCTAGACCGATGATATCAAGCCCTTGGGCTTTCATTTGAGCCGCTTTTGCAGCTACTGCAAGGGTCGGTGACGGTTTTACTTTTTGTATACGCTTCGCCAATGCGATTTCCATTTGTTACTCCTGTGAATTATTAGTGTCATGGCATATAATATAAAATATGAAAGACTTATTTAAAATTTACTCAAATTACCAACCTGCTGGTGATCAACCAACCGCTATCGCCTCATTACTTGATGGCCTGCATTCGGGTTTGGCGAAACAAACCTTGTTAGGGGTAACCGGCTCAGGTAAAACTTTTAGTATCGCTCATATTATTCAGGCGATGAAACGGCCTGCTTTAATTATGGCGCCTAACAAAACACTCGCTGCCCAACTCTATGGTGAATTCAGAGCTTATTTTCCCGACAATGCAGTGGAGTATTTTGTATCCTACTACGATTATTACCAGCCAGAAGCTTATGTTCCTGCTTCTGATACATTTATAGAAAAAGATTCGTCCATTAATGAACATATTGAGCAGATGCGCTTATCTGCAACCAAGGCATTAATTGAACGCAAGGATGCAATCATTGTCGCTACAGTTTCTGCAATCTACGGACTGGGTGATCCCGATTCCTATTTACGTATGGTATTACATCTTTCCCGTGGAGAACAATCCGGACAACGCAAAATTTTAAAGCGACTTGCTGAAATGCAATACACGCGCAGTATGCTGACTCTAGAACGTGGCCAGTTTCGGGTGCATGGGGATGTGATTGATATTTTCCCTGCTGATTCAGAAAAAGATGCCGTTCGGGTTGAGTTATTTGATGATGAAATAGAAAATATAGCCAAATTTGATCCTTTAACGGGAGAAATTCTGCAACGTTTGCCCAGAATAACCATCTTTCCTAAAACACATTATGTGACGCCGCGAGAGCGCATTCTGGAAACAGTGGAATTGGTTAAAGATGAATTACAACATCGCCTTGCTGAATTTAATTCCCAAAATAAATTAGTCGAAGCCCAGCGTTTGGAGCAACGAACCTGTTTTGATATCGAGATGATGCTAGAGCTTGGCTATTGTTCCGGCATTGAAAATTATTCACGTTACCTGTCTCTACGGCAAAGTGGAGAAGCTCCTCCTACCTTATTCGATTATTTACCTCCAGAGGCGCTGTTAATCATTGATGAATCCCATGTCACTGTGCCCCAGATTGGCGGTATGTACCGAGGGGATAGAGCACGTAAGGAAAATTTGGTTAATTACGGTTTTCGCCTGCCCTCAGCGCTAGATAATAGACCTTTACGCTTTGAAGAATTTGAAGGGCGTTCTCCGCAAACCATTTATGTTTCGGCAACACCTGGTCCTTATGAGAAAGAACATTCTGACAATACAGCAGAGCAGGTTGTGCGCCCGACAGGCTTGGTTGATCCCGAAGTAGAAATCAGGCCGGTAAGGACTCAGGTTGATGATTTGATGTCAGAAATCCATCTGGTCATCAAACAAGGGGGACGGGTTCTGGTGACCACGCTTACTAAACGTATGGCCGAAGATTTAACTGATTATCTTACTGAGCATGGCATTAAAGTGCGTTATTTGCATTCAGATGTGGACACTGTAGAGCGTGTGGAAATTATTCGTGATTTACGTCTGGGTGAATTTGATGTGTTGGTCGGTATTAATTTATTACGTGAAGGTTTAGATATGCCAGAAGTCGCTTTAGTGGCCATACTTGATGCGGATAAAGAAGGCTTTTTACGTTCTGATCGTTCATTAATCCAAACCATTGGTCGAGCCGCACGGAATGTTAAGGGGAGAGCCATTCTTTATGCTGACAAGATCACTGGCTCCATGCAACGGGCTTTAGAAGAAACGGACCGACGGCGTGAAAAGCAAAAAGCGTTTAATCTTGAACATGGCATTACACCTATGGGTATTAATAAGTCCGTTGCTGATATCATGGAAGGTGCTTATATTGGCAAGAGAAAAACGGAAGTGGCTGAAAAAATACCGGAATACATGCATTGGTCCGAACAGGAATTGGTGAAACAAATCAATGTATTGGAAAAGCAAATGTATCTGCATGCAAAAAATATGGAATTTGAAATGGCGGCAAAAGTAAGGGACGAATACCTGTTGTTGAAAGAACAACTACTGAAGATATAACCCGATAGCCATCGATTTTGAACCCTGAGGTTCAAGTGGGGGGCGGTTAAATCGGTTCAGGCTTCCCACTACTAAGGTGGGCTTGCACAACGCCAATTACAGGATGCTCCCCTGGCTGTGAGTGTTGGTTCTAAAATCACTCGCCATCGGGTTAATTAAAGTATAGCACCGTCTTTGTGCATAAACCTTAAAAAAGCCTTAAGGACAAAGAATAAATTGGTAATACTTCAATAATCAGAGTAATTGTTCTTATATCGAATTATCATAATAAAATTTTGCATTTACCTTTAAAATTTATCCGGGCTAGCCATCTCCCAAAAATTTTTTAATGTGTCAGGAATATTACTGCCAAGTAGTTGCCCTGGTGAAAGGTATACATAGATTTCATTAAACGGTTTCACCTTATTGACACTGACCCTTCTCATAATATGGCCTGGAGTCAGGTCGCTGGGATTATTCAGCCCCAAAGCGCCTACCATTTCTAAAAAACTTTTGATGGTATTGTTATGGAAGTGAGCTACTTGTTGTTTTTTTTCATCGACTACCAAACCGTATTGCAGACGTTTATTTTGCGTTGCTACTCCCGTGGGACAGGTGTTGGCATTGCATTGTTTTGATTGGACACATCCTGTTGCCATCATCATTGCTCGAGCGGAGTTACACATATCAGCGCCCAGAGCAATACTAGTAACCATATCAAAGCCATTGGTTACTTTTCCACTACATATGATGCGGATTTTATCACGCACATTAATTCCTACTAATGCATTGTGCACAAAAACTAAACCCGCTTCCAACGGAGTGCCTACGAAATTGGTGTATTCGACCGGAGCCGCGCCCGTACCGCCTTCAGCGCCATCTATGGTGATAAAATCAGGAAAAATCTGGGTTTTTAGCATGGCTTTGCAAATAGCAAAAAACTCATCTCGACGACCCAGACATAGTTTAAAACCAATTGGCTTGCCTTCAGATAAATCACGCAGTTTTTTTACAAAATATAACAAGCCTACAGGCGTATCAAAGGTGGTGTGGGCTATGGGAGATAAAACGTCTTTTCCCATCTTTACTTTTCTTACTGTTGCGATTTCCTGGGTTAATTTTGCTGCTGGCAGTATACCGCCATGAGAAGGTTTCGCTCCTTGTGATAGTTTAATTTCTATCATTTTAACTTCAGTACGTCTTGCTTCTTTGATGAATTCATTATCATCAAAATTACCGTCATCATCGCGGCAGCCAAAATAGGCGGTACCTATCTGGAAAATAATATCACCGCCTTGTAGATGGTATGCGCTTAGACCGCCTTCACCAGTATTGTGTGCGAAGTTGCCTATCATTGCTCCTTTGTTCAGGGCCATTATGGCATTCGCTGACAAGGAACCAAAACTCATGGCAGAAATGTTTAGCCTGGAGGCATTATACGGTTTCTTGCAATCAGGCCCTCCGACCGTGATGCGATCTTCTACTTCCGCTGCGTGTTTGGGAACCAGTGAATGGAGTGCCCAGGTATAACCCACGCTGGTTATGTCTCGTTCTGTACCGAAAGGGATAGTGTCGCGAGTATTTTTTGATCGTTGGTAAATCAGAGAGCGAATTTCTCGATTAAAAGGAAGTTCGCTTTCATCTGTTGCTATAAAATATTGCTGGATTTCCGGACGAAGAAATTCCAGAAAATAGCGAACATGGCCCAGTACGGGGAAATTACGTAAGATACTATGCTTTTTTTGACACAGGTCATAAATCCACAAGGCCATAAGAGGGATAAGGAAGCCGAAAAACCATCTGATGTCATGTAACATGGCGAAGAGAGCGAGCAAGGCTAATAATACTATCCCAAATCCAAGATACCATTGGCGTCTCATGGTTAATTCCTTTTAAACCGATTTCTCATTCCAGAGCGATTTATTTTAGTCAGTCTGGGGCATGTTGTCTGCTTCACCACCTACTGTTTTATTAATTTTATTTTCTAACGTAGTTATGAATTGGGTCACTTGTAATCGCTGATGCTCTTGCTCATTTTTACAGATAATAAGTTCATGACTGACATCCAGGGCAGCAAGTAACAACGTATGGAAGTCATCAAGTTTTTTAAACTTGGTTTTATTAAGCTGCATTTTTTCGTTTAATTTTTCTGCGGCAAGTAACAAATTGACTTCTTCGCCTTCTGGACATTTGATTTCATATGATTTATTTAATAATTTAACTTTACAGGATTTAATATTAGTCATTATTATTCCTTAGCATGGGCATGGTGCTAATTAAATAGTAGCAATTTTGCTTGAATCCAGCAAATCGTGAGTAGAACTCAGGATTTATACTGGTGTTCTAAGGCAAAACAAAAGAAATTTTCAGAGAAGACATTCAGCTGCGCTGAAAAAAGCGAATTAAAAATGGCGATTAGTTTTGTACATAGGCCGGCTCTCGTTCCTCTGCGTGATGAATAGGTGAACACTCGCTGTAAATCGGTTATCATTATTAATTTTTGGAAATGAATGAATTATGTCTGTAGAAAATACCCACCTGCATTTACCCGATTATGATGCCTTTGCTGCATCTATCGCTGTTTTAGCTCTTAGCATATCAGGTAGCGAATTACATGGGATGATGTGTGGTTATCTCTGTGCCGGTGCAGACAGCCAGGGTGAAGTTTATTTGCGCGCTTTACTCAACAATAAAAAAGATGAAGAGAGCCGACATGCTCTTTTGGCCATGTTTTCCGTATTTTCAATAAGTCAGCAACAAATAAATAATTTTGATTTTGAGTTTGAAATGCTGCTCCCTGCTGAAGATGAGTCATTGGTGGATCGGGCTCAGGCATTTAGCGAATGGTGTGAAGGGTTTACTAAAGGACTAAATATGGCTGGTGTTGGTCTTGAGCAATTTTATGAAGAAGAAGCTCAGGAAGCATTACAGCATCTTATTGAATTTGCCGAGTTGGATTGTGAGACTCTGGATATTGATGAAGAAGATGAGCGGGCATTGATGGAGGTTAGTGAGTACGCACGGCTTGCGGTAATTCGTTTGCATGGTGATTTAGTTATGAACGAACGAGAGCGAGGCGGTGCTGGCACTACTCATTAGTTGAATTAAAGGGAATTTTAAGGATTGATATATGCTTACTTTGGCCAATGAATACAAAACAAGACGATTAAAATTAGCTAGCCAGTTATCTGAAAATTCCGTAGCCATTATTCCTGCTGCTGGCGAGTTGTTGCGCAATGGTGACGCTCATTATCGCTTTCGCCAGGATAGTGATTTTTATTATCTTACGGGATTTAATGAGCCTGATGCACTTTTGGTTATTACCTCAGGTTCTGACAGTCAAAGCATCTTGTTTAATAGATCCCGTAATCCAGCAGAAGAGCAATGGACTGGCAAGCGCTTGGGGCAAGACGGTGCAATAAATGAATTAGGAATGACATCAGCTTTTGCCATTAACAACCTTGAAGACGAATTACCCCAATTATTAAGTGGTAAGGGAGCGGTTTACTTTAAATTAGGCAGAAATTCGTACTTGGAAGAGCGAATTACCGAGGCCTTGACTATTTTAAAATCACAAGTAAGAAAAGGAATAAAACCTCCCGAGTCCTTTTGCGATCTGGAGCCTATTATTAGTGAAATGCGTTTGTTTAAAAGTGATGCTGAACTGGAACTGATGCGGAAGGCTGCCAGTATCTCGGTGCATGCCCACCAACGCGCGATGCAGGTTTGTCGAGAAATGGAACATGAGTACCAACTTGAAGCTGAGCTTATTTATGAATTCAGCCGCCATGGCTGTCGCAGTGTGGCTTACGATCCCATTGTGGGTAGTGGCGAAAACGCCTGTATTTTACATTATACCGATAATAATCGGTCTTTACGTCAAGGCGATCTGGTGCTTATTGATGCTGGAGGAGAATATGAGAATTATGCCGCAGACATCACCAGAACCTTTCCTGTAAGTGGTACATTTACTCCAGATCAAAAGAGTATTTATGAGCTGGTACTTAAAGCGCAAAAGGCGGGTATTGCAGCAATCAAGCCTGGCCTTCCGTGGAATGCCGTGCAACAAATAATAGTGCGTATTTTAACCGAGGGTTTATGCGAATTGGGCATTTTACAGGGCGATGTGGATGAGCTGATTGAAAAAGAAGCTTATAAAACCTTCTACATGCATAATTCAGGGCATTGGCTAGGCTTGGATGTTCATGACTCAGGGCAATATAAAATTAATCATGAATGGCGTCCTTTAAAGCCTGGCATGGTATTAACTGTAGAGCCTGGATTATACATCAGTGCGGGTTTGAAAGGGGTTGATAAACGCTGGTGGGGTATAGGAGTACGAATCGAGGATGATGTGGTGGTGACTGACGTGGGGCATGAAGTGCTCACTGCAGCGTTACCTGTGGATGTAGACGATATTGAGGCTTTAATGCGTGGTTGATCAACATACAGATATTCTGATTATTGGTGGTGGGTTGGCTGGTGCTACCTTAATGCTGGCCTTGCGTAGTTTGGGCTATAGTACTTTATTGATTGAGTCCAGGCCATTTAGTGATAAAGTGAATCCTGATTTTGATGCTCGTTCAATCGCTTTATCACCTGCCAGCAGGCGTATTTTGTCCATGTTGGGAGTCTGGGACATTCTTACAAAGCATGCAACAGACATCGACATGATCCATGTCTCTGATCAATATCGCTTTGGTGTCTCGCGCCTGCACGGTGAAAAACAAAATCCCTTAGGCTATGTGATTGAAATGCAATACATTAATCGTGCATTGCATCAGTTATTGGAACAAGATGACTTAATGGCACCAGCAACACTTAAATCTCTGGATCTTCAGACGAGCACTGCTACTGTTTCTACTGAGTCAGGCGATGTCCAGATTAAAGCACAATTGATTGTTGCTGCTGATGGCGCGGAGTCTGCGGTTCGTAAATTATGTGGTCTGCCTATGAACTCCAAGAGTTATGGGCAACATGCACTTGTTGCAAATATTGGTTTGGTTAAACCACATGCCCACAAGGCTTTTGAGCGTTTTACGGCTCACGGCCCGCTTGCTTTATTACCTATGCAAGATAATCGAATGTCCATGGTTTGGGCGATGACGCCTGAACAGGCGGATAAGTTAATGGCATTGCCTGATGGTGATTTTATCAAGGAATTGCAGCAGGCATTTGGTTACCGTTTAGGCCGTTTTGCTAAAATTGGAAAGCGGTTTTCCTACCCGCTAAAACAGGTGCTGATGCCGCAGCAGACATGCTGGCCAGTTGTTTTTGTGGGGAACGCCGCTCATACCTTGCACCCTGTTGCAGGTCAAGGATTTAATCTGGGTTTAAGAGATGTCGCGACTCTTGCGCAATGTATTGCTGAATATGGTTTAAATGCGGATATGCTCGATGAGTATTTGCAACTAAGGCGCCATGATCAGCAGGTGATAACTCGCTTAACCGATGGATTAATTCACCTGTTTACCAGTCGTATTCCAGGAGTTGGTCTGGCTCGCAATCTCGGATTGATTGCACTTGATAATATACCTGCCTTAAAAAACCTATTGGCACGTTATGCACGTGGATTTGGAGGATTTACGCCTGATTTGGTTTGTGAAGTCGCTTTAAGTCAACGGGAGTTAAAATGAGCCATCAATTTGATGTTTTAGTCGTAGGTGGAGGAGTTGTCGGCTTGGCCGCGGCCATTGCCATGGCGCAGTGTAAACATTCGGTGGCCATTATTGATGCTGGATCTTTAAGTGTTGATGTCACTGCAACCGATATGCGTGTTTATGCAATTAATAAGGCGTCTCAATCGTTACTGAAACAATTGGATGTCTGGTCGTATTTGGATAATTCCCGAGTTTCTCCATACCATCAAATGCATGTTTGGGATGCATCAAATGGAGCATATATCGATTTTGATTCGCGCCTTATCGCCGAGCAGAATTTAGGTGCAATTATAGAAGAATCGATTTTAAAGCAAGCACTACTGCAAAAAATATCCAGTGAACCTAATATCAGTTTGTTTTCTCATTCAACTATAGATGAAGTAATTGAGCTGGAAAATGGAATTAAGATTTCCAGCCAAAACGATGCCTGGCATGGACAATTGCTGATGGTGACCGATGGTGCTAACTCTCCTACCCGCAAAAAATTAAATATTGAATTAACCAGCTGGGCCTATGAGCAAAATGCCCTGGTTGCGACGGTGGCGACAGAGAAGCCTCATTTGAGCACTGCGTATCAGGTCTTTAATTCGGATGGTCCGTTGGCTTTTTTACCCTTGGTCAACCCGCACCAGTGTTCTATCGTCTGGTCAACAAATCCGATACGTGCTCAGAAAATGATGGCTCTTGGTGAGGAAGAGTTTAATTTGGAGTTAACCCGAGCCTTTGCCAGACATTTGGGTAAAGTGGAATTGCTTAGCGCACGTCATCAGTTTCCTTTGCGAATGAGGCATGTAAAACAATATGCCGGTACTCGCTGGCTGCTTTTAGGTGATGCCGCGCACACCATACACCCGTTGGCTGGTTTGGGTTTAAATGTTGGTCTTGCTGATGTCTCTTCCTGGATTAACTTATCTGAGCGATTTAAGGATGTACCCGCATCAAAGAGAGCGCTTCGAGCATATCAGCGAGAACGCAAGCATGCGGTCTGGCAAATTATTCTAATGATGGAAGGATTTAAACAACTTTTTACCAACAACTCTATGCCAATTATGGCTTTGCGCGGCTTGGGCTTGCGATTCTGTAATGAATTTAGTTCAATAAAACGAATATGTATTGATCATGCTGCAGGCCTGTAGTTTCTTTATCTTTTGATGTATTTCTGTTTTCTAATGAATGCGGTTTAAACCTGCATAAAACTTAAAATTTTAGCGAAAAGATACCTTTTCGCTAAAAAAAACACGAAAAAAGCCATTTAATCAACAAAAAATACATGGTGCTTAATTTTTGGTTAATCTTGGCCAGTTATACTCATCTGCAACATTAAATTATGTCGTAACAGTTTAACTATAAAGAGAGGCCACATGCATTCCGGAAAATTACTTTATACCTTATTTAAAGAGAAAATCGTTGCAACTGCTCAGAAAGCAGGAGAAAAACTGAGTAATTTAGAAAATCCAAATGTGGGCTCGCCTCTCATCAAATTACAACGTCCCACTCTTTTGGTGCGTGTAGACACGCGTAGTCATATCGATTTTCATCGCTTAAACGGTCTGGTGGCACGAAACACAGAAGAGGAAATTATGTCGATTCGCTTTTCTGATGTTGAGGCCTATCAAAAATATAATACCAATAAATTTGCTTGGGGCGCTTGTAGAAATATGACTGAGCTAGAATTTTTCTTGGACAATAATAAAGACCACACTGAAGGCGCATGGATCCATATGTTTTATGGTGATGCGACCTGTTTAAGTACATTAAAAATTGATACCGGCATAAGTCCTGATGGGCTCGATAGTGAAAGTGAACAATTAGTCCTTAAGGATCTGCCATTTAAACACTGGTTAGCCTCAACCTGTCCACAGTATAGAAGCAAATTTTTAGACGGTGGTATGGTACCTAATGCGATGGTGGAGTTTAATAAGGACCTTCCACGCACATTGCGTAGGCAGGACTTGGCTACTGAGCGTAATACACTGCGTTGGTTATTAATGAATAACAGTGAAGAAATATTTTCAGATCTGTGCCAGCACCTTTATACGGGGATGTCTTCTGAGGGGTTAGATAGACGATTTGAGCATGACACGGCTATAGTCGATGCTATTGAATATTTTCTAAGAATGAGTCATTCAACAGAACCCAAGATGTAATCTTTCTGTACTGTTTCTTTTCGTGCCGTGCTAAATCATTTGGCATTTAGCGCTGTACATCCTTGATAACCGTTCACACAATAGCGGCAGATTAATATACATGTATTCTTTTTCTGGCTCTCGCCTCAAGGAAAGAGAGTAAGTTAATATGTTATAGTCCGTATGAGCATCGCGTAATACGGGGACGGAGTCATGGTATGCTACGGGTTGGTGAATAACGTGCAATTGCCAAAGGGAGCAGATGCACAAAATTCTTTAAATTGAGGCGCCATCCTTCGTGTAGGGCTGATAAATCAATCTTTATCAGCGGCACAAAAGCCTACCATTAGAGTTACATTCGATTGGTTCTCTGGATTAGGTCATTCATATTTGCTGCGGCAATTTCAGCGCTAAAATCAGGATTGATCTTGACCGAAATATGATGCTTGCTATCTAAAAGTCGGGGGTTGGTATGAGGTACTTGATCAAAACGTAAGCTGCTGTCATTCCCTATCATTGCTTCAACACTGCCAAATCCCCATTCATTACCAACATAGGCAAAGGCATCAGAGGGATTAACTGCACATGGAAAATAGCGTTCTGTTTCTTCTGTGGAAAATTTCAATACATCTCTGCTGGTCTGAACGATGCTAACCGGGCTTGGAAAGTTATCGAACATGGTCTCAAATTGATTTTGTTGCAGTTCAGTAAAGGTGGGAAATTCTATTTTGGCTATCCAGGGATAGGATTGTTCGGTTAGCAATTTTCTAAATGCATGCAGAAAATAGGGGTAGAGCATGTGATCTATTGCATAACTGCCATCAATTTTGGCAAAGAATCCCATGCCTACAGCTGCCGCTTTTAATAAGGCGGGTTTTCCTGCTTCCTTAGCCGCTTCATTGACAGAAGTCAGGAGGAGGGAGGTGTCTTCTAATAAATGACGGCGATATGCTTCAGAAGCCAATATAAGGGCATTTTTTTTTGAAAATGATGGATAATTGGTACCAGATTGAGTTCGAGCAAGGTAGGGTAGATCGGTTCTAATGCGAGCAAAAGATGGGCTGACATCGTAAGGACCTAATTCGTTTTTGGCATCTGCGAATTCAGTAGGTAAATTGCGGAAAAGAGATGGAAATTTTGCTGTATCTATTCTAGGGTGATGGGGATCAAGAATAAAAAGCCGTTGATGAAGGTATCTGTTTTCAAACGAGGCGCCAGCCAATGAGAACAGGCCTACGTTAATGGGTTCCGCATATTCGTTTTGCAGGGAGGTATATGGATAACCTCCTGAGGCAAAAACTGCGCTTTTGGAGTAGATTATTTTTTTTGCGCTGGTTAACCGTTCCAGAGGAGATAATAACTCAGCGTGTCCGGTCGGAATTTTTGCAAAAAAATCTGGGTCTGTCGGAAAGTCTAATCCATTTTGAAATACTCCTGTTCGATCACCGGCAACATTCACTGCGGGAATTTTGGTTAAGGCACGATGAATGGCTGATGCGTCAGGAAAGTAACTGCTGTTAAAAAAAACCTTTGCTGTTGGCTGAGTTGCTTGTAATTGTTCGCGGTTTATTTTGTTGGTTAAACCATTATCCTGGAGTTGTTTTTCAAACCATTGTTCGGCATTCATCGCAATACGAGGAGCTTTAGGACGGAAAAAATAAGACGAGATACTTTTCGAGAACATAAATAACTCACAAGACAAAGAATGAGTCATTATACTACATTATGGGTTAAATTAAAACCGAATGACTGCTGTTTGAAAAAGATAAATCAAATTTGTTTACAAATGATACAGTATTTGTAATAATATATTCCACAATGAGCTATGGTTGGAACCTATGTTTGGACGAGTTTGTCAGTTTTATATGGCCAAGGGGATTAAAAGGAATATCAATATTGGTCGCATGCTTGCTGAAACTAAGCCTGAAACCTTGAAAGAAGAGCTTGAGAAGGAACTAAAAACAGATGGATGGTATATCGTACAAGAGAGGCTGCTGCATGAGGCAAGCGCTCTTGAGAATTTCATTTGGGAAGAGAAGCAAATAAAAAAACAAATTGATGAGCTTTTCCTTCTTCCTGCTCTAAAAAGAGCAAAGCAGGGCTATTCAGTGAAAGGTTTTTTTTGGCAACAAACTCAACAAAGCCTCAATGAACTCAATATTCAAGAACAATTAAAGGAAATCAACGAGTCAATCGATTGGCTGAATACCCGGCAAAAAATCATCAAGGATTTAGAAGCTTCCTACGCTCCCATCGAGACCTTTAGATTTTAATTAGCTTTCCCCGCGCCAGATTCGGTAATGAGTCAAGATAACACGCGAAAACAAAAGTAGGTCGGGCGCTTCGCCAGACATTGCATAATCTCAAAAGGGTAATGATGCTTGCTTTACATGGCGAAAAGCATTACGTAGTACAACAATATTCGGTTGTTCGGGTCGGATGAATATGTCTGGCGAAGCGTCCGACCTACTTTTGTTACACAACCACGCATCATTATATGGATTTGTTTGTTTTTAAATCAGCGAGCAAAATATTTGCGGCTAAAAGATACTTTATCTGCTGTGGATTCTGTACTGTTTTCTAAGAAACGTTCTTCAATTGCTCGGTAGCGCTTTAAACCGCCTTCCCGATTAGCTATCTGAATGTTTAATCCGGGCCTGGCGTTAAGCTCCAGCATTAAGGGTCCTTGCTCTTTATCCAGCACAATATCTACGCCGAGATAACCTAAGCCGGTTAAATCATAGCAGCTGGAGGCAATTTCAAGAATTTTATTCCAATACGGTACTTCAATATCTATTATTGGATTTAGGGTATCAGGGTGATAATCAATAGTATCATTCTGAAACACTCCGCCCAGTGTTTTTCCTGTTGCCAGATCAACACCTACCCCTATTGCACCCTGGTGTAAATTTGCTTTGCCGCCAGAAAGACGGGTAGGCAGCCTTACCATCGCCATTGCAGGGTAACCTAATAAGGTGATAATTCGGATATCTGGAATACCTTCATAACTTACTTCTGCAAACACCGGATCTACGACTACTCTTTTCTCAATGATGGCGTAATCGCTTGAGCCACCAAGGCTGTAGGCTCCAGATAGGAGACAGGACAGGTGATAACTTAATTCTTGTGAGGTGGTTAGCTTGCCATTTATTTGCCGATAACGACCATATACTTTATCTTTAAATACCAGAATGCCGTCACCACCTGAACCACGCGCTGGTTTTACTACAAAATCATTATATGGAGCGAAGCGTTCTTCAATATTTCTTATTTGTTGTTCTGTTTCTATGATGTCATACAATGGCGGAACGGCTATACCGGCTTTTAACGCCAGTTTTTTGGTTTTAAGTTTATCGTCAACCAATGGAAACAATTTTCTCGGATTATAACGTAGGACAAAATCAGAGTTTCTTTGGTTAATACTCAATATCCCATGTTTTTTCAAGCGACGAAAGAGGCTAATCATTCTATCGCGCTCGCAAGTGCCTTAAAGCGTTTTAGCTCGGATAATCGATAGCCTCGATATTGGCCAAACCAAAGGATAAAGCCCAGAAGAACCAACAACAGTTCAGGGAAGGCAAATACCAGATACTGGACTGCTTCATTGCTCATTGCCCAATAGGATAATACTGCTGCGACAAGGCTTCCGACCCCAGATTTGATGGCTTCTGATGCCCCGCGCTCATCCCATGTGATGCACATACGTTCAATAGTCATCGTTAAAATGACCATGGGGAATAATGCTACTGATAAGCCTGAATCCAGCTCCAGATTTTGGCTTACAACACTAATGAATATCATCAACAAGATAACTACTGTCAGTATGGCTGCAAGCCTTGGGACAAGGAGCAGCCTGAGTTGATCCAGATAAAAGCGTGCTAATAATCCAAAAGATACAATAATGACAAATAGACTGATCCCCCAGATCACGTGGGTTTCCCTGAATGCCAGCGCAATGAGCACAGGCATAAAGGTACCGAATGTTTTTATTCCAACAAAGTTACGAAGCAATAAGATAATGAATGCGCCAATGGGAACGGTGAGCAGGATTTTATAGGTATCCTGAACATTTACCGGGAGCTGGAGCAAAGAGAAACGTAAAAGCTGTGAGTCCGCTTCTAATCCTCTTGATTTAGCGACGCTAAGCGCATTTATCGGTGTTGGCGATAGGGTCAGAGAAAACTGTGCTTTAGTGCCGCCAGTCACATTAAATAAGGGCTCATTGCCATACTGCCAAATGAGAAAGTCTTTAGGTAAGCCAGCCCCGCCAGTTCGCGGATTAATATAAATCCAATGTTTTCCATTAAAAACAGCAAGCAGTGATTTTAATTCGGTTTTACTTTGTTGGTTTAAATAGAGCCCCTTTACTGGTATAGCAAAAATTTTGGATTGATTCAGGATCAATATAGTCGCATTGATGATGCTGTCATCATTAAAATCATTTCCTATCAACAACTTGGCATTGCCGTCTTTCTTATTCAGTTCCTTTATCGTGCTTTGGGCAAAAGTTTGGATGTCGGCTGAAGATTGTCTGACCTGGTTGGTTATGGTTTCAACGGCAGATTTTTGGTTATCAGCCAAAGGCTGTGATTTAATTACAGAAGGCTTGGGCAACGATGATTCATCACTGTCTGTTTGGCGGAATATCGCTCGGTAATAAAGTGATTGAGCGCCATGACTGCGCCGGATAGACCAAACAGTTTCACGGTTATAGCCATTTAGATTGGTCGTTACGCCATAGCTTCTGGAAACAAAATACTCATCAAGAATGGCAAAATGAGGTGGCAGATAAGGGATAGTGAAGCTGGCTTTAATCGGCGAATTGTTATCTGCAGTAAAACGTAAATTAGATTCAACCATCCAGCTGTTTATCGTCTCCGTGTCGGTTAACGGAACATCCAAAACCAGATGTCTATATAAAAAAATCGCTGAGCCTACAACAAACAGGGTCAGAATCAGACCATAAACATGTCTTGTGTTTTTTTTCATTATTTCGTAAGACTCTTGGATTTTAAAGTAAAGGTGAGGGATGGATCGACAGCACCATCAAAATCAATGATCGCGTCTCTTCCCAGAAGTAAGGGGTAGAGAAATCGTTTACGGTTGGTTAGATTAACCTGAATTGCTCTTACTTTATCTCCGAGCTTTAAATTAAGAAGTACGACGGGACGTTTTATTGGTGGAGGCTTTAATTGGCCTGGAATCGCTTCATTTGCTCTGACCTTAATCTTTACCCGCCCTATATATTCGCATTCAAAGATATGATCACCATTTTTGGTGGGTACAGTAAAACGAAGATAAGGCACACCTTTAACATCTATTTCAGTGATATTAACTGCGTTTAACGAGGCTGATTTTGCGCCCGTATCTAATTTTGCTGAAAGGGTAAGGTTTTTATCTACTAACGTAGCTTTTTCAACATAACCGTAAATTTGTGCTTCACTTTTTGCCATAATGGGTCCAGTCAACAGTGACATAAAAATAAAGAGAGCAATTGTTGATCTCATCTAATCCTCAATTAGGGTTATATATGATATTTAGTGCAATATCGTATCAGGTTTGTGCCTTAAGTCACAATACGTGCATGAGTTTAGTGAAATAAATTTAGAATTTAAACATATTTTTTTTGTTTAGATGTGATAAAATCGTAAACTGCGTATTAATTTGTATTTTTTTGGCTCAGGATGAGAATTTTATTGACACCCAGGGCAATTCCACATACAATGATGCACAATCTTAGTTGATGCCCTATAAGTGCACGAATGCCTCATAAGAATGATGAAAATCAAGAGCTACAATCTGGCGATTTAGTTTTCATTCTAGCAATCGCTGGCCGTATCGATGCGCAAAGTCGAATTCTTGCTGAGAGGCTTGATAAAGATCGTTCAATATATTATGCCTACGCAGTTTTAGATTCCCTCAGTACTTCATACAGCATGTTCAAATATTTTTTTGACATGTTTCTTGCTACTCGTGATGTTGATTTAATACACAATATTATGCTGACACCAGCGGGCATCATTGCCATCTCGTTAGAGTCTCTTTTTCTGGTGGGGTTCTCGGTATGTGCAACACACTTTGAGAAAGAAAAGGAAGATCCTCTTAAACAATTTATCGCAGCAGCCTGGCCTTATTTTCGCGATGTGATGAAAGGTTTGAAAAATGCGTATAAAGGTTGGCGCAGTGCTATAGTTGCGATTAGTTTAATTGGGGGATTAGATCTTAAATATCTTATCGCACCAATAGGCCTTGTTCTCGGTATTTTTGCTGCCGTCAATCGATTCTGGTTACGGAAAATGGTAGAAGATCGTAAGATAATGATGACTAATAATGCTGAGCTCTTGCTGGAAATTAAAAAGTTGCAGAGCTTAACACAAGAGGAATGTGAATTATATCTAAGTCAACTAAAATACCAGTCGTTCTCAACAAGAAGCATGGCTTATGCTGCTGTAGCAGCCGGGGGATTAATTGATGGATTGTATCTTTATGTCGGGGTATTAGGCTTAGCGGCACTGTCTTCCCCTTGGCTTAGCGTTATGGCAGTTATTTGTTCTGTTTATACTGTTGCTTGTATTGTAACCCGTTTGTATGAAGAATATGATTTTCAACTTCGATTGTTTATAACTCAGACTAAATGTGAATTGCTTCTGATTGCGAAACAGTTAGAAACCAGTTATGAGCGCTTATTACAATTAAGAAATAAAGTCGACAAAACGATAGAAGACCTCATTGCAATACATGCTCTGGAATTAGAAACCTGTCAACTGATTAACAAGTTTGAAGACAAGCGAAAATTATTAGCGGCACAAACAACCCGCACTTATTTTTCCGCAGTTCTTTTGGGCATTAAAAGTGGTTTATACGCTTATGGTGCTTTAGCCAGTACTATGTTTTTGGTTGGTTCAATATTAATTTTAACCGGTACCGCGTTTCCACCAGCGATGTTGATAGGTGGAGTAATACTCGGCCTGGTCTTTATGGTTGCCTTTTCCATCTTTTTTCTGGTTTCAACGTATAATCATTTGAATAAGAAAAACAATGATGGGGTTAGACCTTATCATGAACTCATTTATATGAGGAATGATCTGCAAAATGAGCAAGCTTTTTATCTTGACGCAGACACATTCGATCAATCGATTAAAGATGGCTTATCTTTTGATTCTTCGCCACAGTTTTTCTTCCAGGAATGGTTTGAAGTATTCCGTTCGTTGTTTTCAGGATTTGGTAAAGGCAAAAATTTTGTTGGATTCGCAGGAAACCCGCTACAAGAGCTGGATGAGAATGGGCATTATCAGGATTCGCCAATAATGCATGTGCTTAGTGTCTTTAGTGCATTATTTTTTGGTACTGTTCTTGCCCTTAGAGCTTTGGCTCGTGGGTTGGGGCGGACTCCTTTAGGACAGGTAAATCTTGCTGATAATATTGCAGTGCCAGCTCCTGCCAGTGAAGACGTAACCGCCAAGGTCGTGCTAAAAACCGAAGTTCCTGGGGAATCACCCCCGGTTAAAAGTCCGAGAACCGATTCCCATAACAACACAAGCTCGTCTCTTTCCAATTTTGGACTGTTTGAAACAAAATCAAGAAAATCAGAGGCATCGCCCGCTTCTCTTCCTCCTGCTGTTGATGAGCTGGACCTGGCTACGCAAACACCTACTCAGAACAGTACAATTCTGGGTTTAACGTAGGATCATTATACATTTTAAATTGATGATATACCCTAAATGTACGTGTTTTTTCTCCAACTTCATCAAGTAGTTGCCCAAGGCAAAGCTTCAGTTGATCTAATTGCTGATGAATGACTGCTAATTTCTGAGCACAGTTCTTGTTATGCTCTTCACTGACATCAGTTCGCTCTGTTTGCAAAGTCATATGATAGGATTTAAGCGACAATATAGATAAGCGGTCAATTATCATCCCTGGGGATTCTGAATTAACGGGACAAAGAGAGGGATTTGCTGGTTGTAATAACCGAAAGAGCCACTCATCCATTGCTTCCATACGATTATTTCTCTGTTGGTTGCATGAATCTATCTCACGTTTTGCCTGGTATACAAATTCGAAACCCATATCATCACGGCGAGCACGATCTTCGGCATGCCACAGTTGGTAGTTGAACGCATGGTTTTCTTCAACCAGCTGGAAAAATTGTTCATGCCTATATTCAATTCCTGATGCTTTCCAAAGGATAATGCAATTTTTATGAATATCAGTGATGACCGAGGGATTTATGTTATGAGACATCATCTATCCTGCCAATTATAAAGTCGGATAGTGTAACCTGATTTATAGAGCTGGATCTAGGTTCTGTGCTCGAAAATCATCCCGTTTGGGGAGCTGATTCGGGTACTCCATGTTCAAATTTTTTCACCAAAGTATAAATTGTACACGTTTAGATAACTGCCATCCTTCTCCATTTTTAAGAGCGCGGAGTTTATTTGCTCAATTAATTCCTTATTGGTTTTGAGACCAAGAATGCCGTATCCTTCACCGATAGGGATTTTATCTCCTACAAGTTTCACATTGGCCATTGAATTATTGATTATGTATTGGCCTACGTGATTATTGATAAAAATGGCATCGACTTCATGATTGTTAAGACCTGCTATTAATTCAGGAAATGTTGCATATAATTTGATTTTACCATTGTTGAAGCGGGATTTTTTGAGCACCTGATCAAGGGAGAGTGATATTACTCCTATATGTTTGTCTTTGAGATCCGTGACTTTATTGATGCTGGCTTCAGTGAGAGCCAAAAATTGGCCATCACTAATCAAATAGGGAAGACTAAATAGAAATTTTCCTGTGCTGTCGTTCGAGATAGGAATTGGAGTGAAGGCAAGATCAACCGTGCCATTTTGTAATGCATCCAGCTCAGTATTTAACTGCAAAGGCTTATAAGTGCATTTAGCTTGAATTTGTCGGCAGATATTATCCATCAGATCGATAGTAAATCCAAAATACTGTTTATCAGTGCCTGCATATACGGCATAGGGAGGAGTGACTAAAATGCCAATGGTGAGTGATTGCCCATAAACAGAAGCACTGCATAAAAACATGATGAGGTATATGAGCTGCTTCATGTTTATAATCGAAGGTGATTTTCCTAAACTCTAGGTGTCGCCCTATTGTTTGTCAAATATCCTGCTTAGGTTTTTTTGGCAAGGCAGCGATCAAGAGCATTGGCAAAGGCGGTTTTTTCCTTAATGCTCAGTACGGATGGCCCCCCCAGGCGTTCACCAGTAGAGCGAAGTTGTTCATTTATATCTCTGAAGTTTAGTCGTTGCCTGATATTATTTTCCGTGTAAAGCTCTCCTCTCGGATTGATGGCAAGGGCGTTTTTCGCAACCACTTCGGCTGCAAGAGGAATATCCGCAGTAATGACCAGATCATGAGCATTTAAATGACTGACTATATAGTGGTCTGCCCGATCAAAGCCCTTTTCAACTTGTACTGAATGAAGAAATGGTGAGTTCGGGTAGTTAAGAAAAGTATTGGCTACCAGTGTGAGGTGAGTTTTTGTACGTATTGCGGCTTTATATAAAATTTCTTTAATCATTTTAGGACAAGCATCTGCATCTACCCAAATGTGCATTATGTTGTTTCCTTATATAGGATGAATTTCTGATTTGGAGAATAGCATCATTGAACGACATGATACTGTTCCAGAACCTTAGGCTCAAGTGAATAAAGAAGCTTTTGGCTCAAACTGGTGAAATGCAAACAGCTTCTGATATTTTATTTAAAGTTTACATTGCAAAGTTTTCAAATCAGCGGATTATCTGTATATTCGAATTATTATCGTAATATCTCAATAACTTGGGGAATTGTTCCTATTGCCAAATTATCGTGGAGCCGCGCTAATTCGGCACCGTAGTTTGCCACAGCTTATTGAGATGTTAGCTATGATCCTGGTAAGTACCTGTTGCTCAGGATTTTTGTACGATCTTGAAGGAAGCGTGGTATGAAGCTGTTAACCGAAATGATAACATCAGAGATAGAGCAGATAACGAACCCTGCTTTAAAAAACTGGCTGTTAGATCATCTGAATCGTGATGCAGATAATGTCCGTGAACTTTTTTGTAAACAAATCCCGAATCAGCTAATTCAAACTGCCTTAGCTCTCCCTGCCACTTTGACATTTCCCAGGCATTTAGCAATTTTCCCTGTTGTTTATGTTTTTGCTCCTGATGTGTTGCGCGAGCAATTGATGAGTCAACTATCCCTGTTTCCGCAATTGGTGGATGAAACCGGGGAATCAGATAAGAATGGCTGCAGTAATTTTTTACGCCATGGTATAAATGAAATCAAGGAGGCGTGGCCAATTATTGCAGCATTACGCTCCCAAGGAGCAAATGAGCTGATTAAGGTACTTGAACAGGCCGATGAATGCTCATTGAGTGCTTTGGAACGTTTAAATAGTGACCCCAATATCGAGGCATTGCTTCCTCTTTTTAGGATTAAAAAAACCAAAGAGCTTGATGAGATTAATCGTCATCTGATTATCCCATTTCTCCGCCAACCTGATTTTAATGGCTGGTTTCATCGTTATCTGGATTTGTTCACCGATAAGGCAACGGAATTAATGTCTCTTAGACTGTTATTTCTTACCTTTTCTGCTGAGACTGATGAACTGGATAAATTGACGGAACTAAGAACATGTATTGATGCTTACCCATTTTCAATAAAGCTTGAAGCCTTATGGGCTGTTTGTCATTATTATCAATTAACGTTGGAGCAGGATCTTTTCTCCTCTGCATCTGCGGCATATGTCATGCTGCTGCATGAAGTATTGCAAAAAATGAATCTGGAAAGACAAATTGAATTTTTAAAAGGAATAAATCAAGCCCACTATCTATTAATTATTGATTTCTGTCTCAAGCAATGCACTGAGGGTTCGTCAGAAGAACAACAGATTTATTTTGAGCTGCTGTTGCTAATGTGTGCAGAAACGGTTGTTCCTAATAAGGAATGCCTACAGGCGATAAAATCGCGATTACTGCAGCAAGATGCCTATTTGTTTGAAACACCGCAAATACATCAATTATCTCTAAATATTCTAACGGAACTGAGCGAAAATGGGGTTGTTGATTTCAGCGGTTACTGGATTGAGCGATTAATTAGTTCACCGCGTTTTGTTGCAGGTTCTTCTTCGCAGACTTTGCATCATCTGATTGCTCGATATCATTTGCATTGTATCACATTAGAGCCAGTGGCATTAGATTCATTAATTAGTTCCTCAACTAAAGACAACTCTGAGAGTGATTGGCAGATTCATTTACGACGAGTGAATTTGCAGATTATTAATCGTTCGGAAGGGAGGAGCACCTGGCTAGCCAAACGCCATCAATTATTAAGAACAGGGATAGAGTGTCATGCGAATCGCGTATTAGTGCAGATGGAGGCTAGGTGTACCCAGAAAAATAATCCGGATTTTAAGTTTGGGAAACAGGCTTTACAGGTTTTATATGCCTACTTCAATCACGTTTATGCCGATTTGCGCTTTGACTTATTAGTACGAGCCATCGATTCAGGCTACCAAGAACAACTAGACTCCAATGAAGATCTGGCCTCCATCCAGGAAGTGCTGTACGGCCTTAAGTCCTTCGTGCTAAAGCCTGAAACCGAAAATGAGTTACAACACAACAGGCTCTATAATTCTGCCGGCCAATCCATTGGATTTGTTAATGAAGCCAATAAAGCCATTACTTATGTTGAAGATGAACCGGTACTCTTTAGCTGTGCGGATGCACATGAAGAGCCAGTTTATGATAGCTCCTGCCAGGTCATTGGTTATTTAACCGGAACAGGCCAAATAAAAAGTGCTGCGAGTGCTCACAAAACGCTTGGCGCAAGATTATTAACGATGATCTCTGAAAAAGTACTGGACCGTTCTTCCTCTGCTCTGGATTTGATTATTCGTCATGTTCTTTTTGAAAATTCATTGGATGTGCTTTTTGAAAGTGAGCAAGTGATTGCCAGTACCGCAAAACAGCAATGGCTTGAACGACGGATTTCCGGCACGATACAGCATGTAAACAAAGAACTTGAGCCTGCGTTCTTTAAATCGTTAACCAGGTATTTTAGTGCGGAAGGAGCTTTTTCCCTATTAGCCAGTATGGGACAAAAAGACAATGCGCTCTGTTTATTTCATGAGATTATTCATCACGATCAAAAACGAGAACAATGGCTTGGTGGTTTGTATGCCGCTGATGTTCATCAATTTTGGGTACGACATCAGGCGGTTTCCTGTTTTGCTGAATATTTGGTCACCTATTATGATAAACCATGGTTTGCAAAAGGCTTATCACAATTCGCCTGCTTTGGTAAAAAGTATAAGGTCGATGATCTGCTGAGTAGTGCGCTTGCTGCATTGAGTCATGATTCACGCCAATGTGTTTCTGGGACTGCGCGTTTTGATGCTGTTTTGACATGTCTGATCGGTACAGAAACTAATGCAGCTCTTGTGCTAAAAGATTTTTTGAATGATCGCGATACCATGGCTGTGCAACACGTCAAAATCCCTGAAATTGATAAGGTAGCTCGATATTTCCATAAAGTACATTTGCTCGCTGCGATTCACCAGCTGAATCATGTTTCTTATTGGGAAGGCAAAGCGCAATATAAATTGTTGTTACATTTTCTCGACAGGCAATACGCCTCGGTTTTTGTCGTGAAGGAGTCGCGGTTAACTGCAAAAGAAGAATGGAGCAGAACTGAATTAAATGAGTTGTCTCACTTTATCAACAGACATTTAGGTAAAAAACGAAGCCTGGATAAGGAGTGGTCTATCGGGCATCGTATTTTGGGCGAATTAATTTTTAGAAGCGCTAATGAAGGGCTGACCTCTCTCTTTTACACTAAAAAAATATTTAATGAATCGCTTGCCCGTCTGTCATTTACCCGTTCTTATTTGGAGCGAATGATTGATAAGTTCTGGCTTCCTGACCGCATCAAAGAACAAATTCATGCTGCAGTCCCACGCTTGAAAATAAGGCTCCAGAATACAACGCCCTTAAGCAACGAATTAAGTGAAAACCAAATCCTGCACGATTGGCGCGTTTTGGTGCACCAAACCTGGAATGAAATAAATAAAAAGAAATTACCTTTGATTTGCGCTTATTTGCTTAATTATTCCGGGCAGAAGCAACCATTACAGCGTTTATTGAATGATTATTTGAGTTCGTTTCGACATAAAACAGAGTACCTTTATCCCTTAACCAGATTATTACAGCAGTTTCCATTACGTGATGTGAGTTTTGTCTTGTTTGATGTATTGGAAACGGCCATTATAAAAAATCCCTTTCTTTTCGATAGAACTGTATTGCGTGATATGGCCCAGTTTTATGTAAAAAATATTTTGCATGAAGACATGAGTTCTCCTGATGCCGAATTAAAGTTACTCATCTATTTCGGCCACAATAAGTACTATGATGTGGTACGCGAGGGATGTAAGGCTTTGGCTGAAACCTGTGTTGATAAAACATTAAAACGCCGCCTGAACAGAGGGATAAACGAAGCTGAAGTAGAAGGAAGTCTCTATGTCAGTCCAAGACAATTTTTCTTTGAGTTTATTAAAACATTGAAGCGCCTATGGCATTATGGTTTATTTGCAGAAGGAAATGCCTCCCAAATTGTTAAATTTTGTGATGATGAGTCGCCAGGGCCTGCGCGAACGCATGCTGCAGATGAGGTGCATCTGCCCGCTGCCAAGGTGCGCATAGAGCATGAATCTTTAAGTGCAGATATCAAAAAGAAACAATTAATCCGGCTTTTGGATGCTATAAAGCGCAGTCCGGGAATGAACGCTTTTGAAGGCCATCCATCAAAAGTAAAACAAACATTGTTTGGCAGCACTTCTTCGCAAGTTAATGAGCAAGTTGTTGCTAGTAAGCAAGACGTGATAACTATATAATCTTAAAAAATCAAATCCGGAGTTAATCATG
The DNA here is from genome assembly GCF_937871865.1 of uncultured Legionella sp. Lineage (GTDB taxonomy): Bacteria > Pseudomonadota > Gammaproteobacteria > Legionellales > Legionellaceae > Legionella. The sequence goes on along the minus strand of NZ_CALMPD010000125.1, from coordinate 8,641 downwards.
AGAGTACTGTTCACTTTTTGTTGGTTGCTGATTTCCACATCATTGTTTGCAGAATCTACATTACCGGCAGGATGCCAGGCAATTGCTGTGCAGGGAGAATCGGTTACTCTTACATCCAAAAAGAGCAAGTTGGTTTTTATCCATAATCTGACTGATGCTGATCTATGGATTACCCACCCAGTGACAAATCCTGGAGCCAGTGCCGGTTGGACTACACGCTTGCAAGCTGGAAACTGGTCTGCATTGGCTGTAGATAAACCGCCTTTTGAATTAAATTGTATTGAATCCAGACCCGGGCATGAACAACAAGTGCCTTGTGAAGGAGCGATAGCCGTATGTCAGTGGAAGGGTGTTAAAATACCATCAGGGAATGAAGGAACTTTCTGGGCAGGAGAAGATATGTCCTTATCGGCATTAACTGCCGCTATAGGTGGGCGTGGTTTCGTATTGCCCATGGCTAAATAGAAGGTTGTTTGATACTTGCCACCCGATTGGGGATAGACAGTCTCTTTCTTGCTACTTAAACAGATAAGTGGTAGAACAGGTTAAATTGTGTTTAAGTAGTACTAATGAAAATAAAATAGAGTAATGGTGACAGGTGAGTAAAAAAACAAAAGATCCCTTTTATAAACGGGAAAGTGAAAAATATGCTGATCCTATTCCTAGTCGAGAATACATTATGGAAGTTCTTAATGACTATGGAAGGCCGATGTCGCGCAATCAATTATTTGATAAATTACATTTGAATGAAGAAAGCAAACAAGAATCTTTAGGCTTTCGTTTGAAAGCGATGTTACGCGACGGGCAAATTATGCAAGACAGACGAGGCAGATTCTGTTTGTTGCAAAAAATTAATCTGCGTCGTGGAACAATTCAGGGGCATCCTGATGGATTTGGTTTTTTTATGCCAGATGATGGTGGCGAAGACATGGTACTGTCCGCTAAAGAAATGCGAGCTGTCATGCATGGTGACATTGTACTTGCCTATCAGGCCGGTATCGATAGACGCGGCAGACCAGAAGGCAAGATTCATGAGGTCCTGGAGCATGCCAATGCTACAGTAGTCGGGCGATATTTTACCGAGCATGGAGTGAGTTTTGTTTTACCCGACAGCAAACGTCTGACTCAGGACATTTCGATACCCGAGGGATTTTCCAATGGTGCTAAGAATGGCCAGATGGTACTGGTGGAGTTGATTGCCTTCCCTAATAAACGAGCACAGGCTATCGGTAAAGTAATTCATATTCTGGGTGAGCACATGGCGCCTGGTATGGAGATTCAGGTGGCAATTCATGCCCATGGAATCCCCTTTGAATGGCCTGATGATGTGTTGGCTGAAGTTGCAAAAATACCTCAGCAAGTCACTGAGAGCCAGCTCAAAGGGCGTACTGATTTAAGAAAATTGCCGTTTGTCACTATTGATGGTGAAGATGCAAAAGATTTTGATGATGCTGTTTACTGCTATAAAAAGCCTAAAGGAGGGGTTCAGCTCTATGTAGCTATAGCAGACGTCAGTAATTATGTAGCGCAGGATTCGGCTTTAGATAAAGAAGCATCAAGACGAGGTAACTCGGTTTATTTCCCCGGAAAGGTTGTACCGATGTTACCTGAGGCCTTATCTAATGGTCTTTGTTCTTTGAATCCTCATGTTGACCGTTTATGTATGGTTGCTGAAATGTCCATCACTTCGGATGGGAAGATATCACGCTCTCGTTTTTATCGGGGGGTAATCCATTCGCAGGCCAGATTAACCTATACTCAGGTGGGACTGTGGCTGAGTGAGAACAAGACGGATGAACAACATCAGCATTTATGGCCAGTGCTCGAGTCCCTTTTTGAGTTATATGGTATTTTATTAACCACGCGTAAACAGCGTGGTGCTATGGACTTTGAAACCACTGAAACGCGCATTGAGTTTGATGACCAACGGAAAATCAAATGCATAGTACCCGTTATTCGCAATGATGCGCATAAATTAATTGAAGAATGCATGCTTGCGGCTAACGTTGCTACGGCACGCTTTTTGGAAAGAGCCGAAATACCCACTTTGTATCGGGTGCATGCGGCTCCTGAAGAAGATAAAATTACAGCCTTGAGACAATTCCTTGGTGAGTTGGGGCTGCAGCTTGGCGGTGGGAAAAAACCTACACCCAAAGATTTTCAGCGTACCATGAGCACTATTGGGGATCGCCCTGAAAAACATTTAATTGAAACGGTGATGCTCCGTTCTCTGAAACAAGCCCAATATGTTGAGGCGAATGAAGGGCACTTTGGTTTGGCTTATTCTGCCTATACTCATTTCACCTCGCCTATCAGACGTTTTCCCGATTTATTAATTCATCGAGCAATTGGCCATTTATTGGATAATCATCCTGTATATGAATTTGGCTATACTCACGATGACATGAATCGTTTAGGAAAACATTCATCCATGACTGAGCGTCGCGCCGATGAGGCAACACGTGAAGTGGTTTCCTGGCTCAAATGTGAGTACATGCAAGACAAATTGGGGCAAGTGTTTAAAGGTAGAATATCCGCAGTAACCAGTTTTGGTATTTTTGTGGAATTGGATGAAATTTATGTCGAAGGCTTGGTTCATGTTACCTCCTTAAAAAATGATTATTATACTTTTGATGCAGTGAAGCATCGCCTGATTGGGGCCCGTAGTGGTCAGGTTTATCGATTAGGTGACACGATGACGGTATTGGTTGCGCGTGTTGATTTAGATGAGCGCAAAATAGATTTTGAGCCTGCAGAGGAAGATGTAAGTAATGAGTGAGCAGTTTGTATATGGGGTGCATGCGGTTTCCGCTTTATTGGCTAATCCTCATCGAGTGGTTAATAAACTCTTTGTCAGTCAAGACCGGATTGATAAAAGACTACAGGACGTTTTGGACAAAGCAGAGCAAGCGAAGGTAAGTATTGAGAAATTAAGTGCGCAGAAAATGAATCAGCGATTTGCTGAATTTACTCATCAAGGAATCGTTGCTTCTGCCAGAGCCTTGCCTGACTTCGGTGAGCCTGATTTAATTTCTTTATTAGACTCCATTAAAAAGCCAGGACTTATCCTGATTCTTGATGGAGTAACTGATCCGCATAATTTAGGCGCCTGTTTGCGCTCAGCAGATGCAACTGGCGTTGATTTTGTAATGATACCTAAAGATAAAAGTGCGAGCATTACACCTGTAGTCAGTAAAGTTGCCTGTGGTGCTGCTGAATCGGTACCTTTGGTTCGTGTAACGAATCTGGTACGGACGATGGAAGTTTTAAAAGAACACGGTGTCTGGATTTATGGTGCAGCAGGTGAAGCAGATTGTTCACTATATCAAATCGATTGCACGGGCACTGTTGCTATTGCAATGGGGGCAGAAGGCGAGGGGTTGAGGCGATTGACGCGTGAACATTGCGATGGCTTGTTCTCATTACCAATGGCTGGATCGGTAGAGAGCCTGAACGTATCTGTGGCAACGGGTGTTTCATTGTATGAAGTTATCAGACAAAGAAAAAAGGTTATTGGGTCATGAGTGAATTAAAAATCAGGGCAGCAAAAGCAGCTATGGCCTTTATCGACGACGATATGGTCATTGGAGTTGGCACTGGATCAACGGTTAATTTTTTTATCAAGGAACTCGCGTTAATCAAACACCGTATTGATGCCTGCGTGGCCAGCTCCAAGGCGACAGAATCTTTATTACGTGCATCAGGTATTCCGGTAATTGATTTAAACTCCGTTCACGATCTGCCTGTTTATATTGATGGCGCAGATGAAGTGAATGAGCGAGGCGAAATGATTAAAGGGGGCGGTGGTGCCCTTACTCGCGAAAAAATTGTCGCCAATGTGGCACAACAGTTTGTATGCATTGTTGATGAGTCCAAAATTGTAACGCAGTTGGGTGCTTTTCCGGTGGCTGTTGAAGTGATTCCTATGGCACGTAGTTTTGTCGCAAGGCAATTGGTTAAATTGGGTGGCGATCCAGAATACAGAGAAGGTTTTGTGACTGATAATGGTAATATTATCCTTGATGTATATAATTTAACAATCACTACTCCCATGGCACTGGAAAACAGTATTAAACAGATTCCTGGGGTTGTTGACAATGGAATTTTTGCCCATCGATTGGCAGACAAAATATTGGTTGCCTCGCCAGATGGTGTGAGCCATCTTAAATAAGCAGGATTACATTAACATACTAATTATATAGGTTTTATTAAGATGGATGCACATAAGGTTTTTGTAAATCGAATTATAAATATGAAAAAAATTAAATTAGTGGGTCTGGATATGGACCATACTTTAATTCGTTATAATTCTGAAAATTTCGAATCTTTAGTATACCAGCTTATTAAAGAACAACTGATCGCGATCAAACAATACCCTGAAGCGATTAAAAACCTTCAATTCAATTTTCATGACGCCATCCGTGGTTTGGTTATCGACAGTAAAAACGGGAATATCCTGAAATTGAGCCGTTATGGGGCAATAAGACAAAGTTATCATGGCACTCAATTAATTAATTATAATGAACAGAAAAAATTCTATCGAAGTATATATGTTGATTTGGGCGATCCCAATTATATGGCGATAGATACTTCTTTTTCGATTGCCTTTTGTGTGTTGTACGGCCAATTGGTCGATTTAAAGGATGCTTTTCCTGATGAAATGCCTAATTATCATACTATAGCGTTGGATGTGCAATTTTGTGTCGATAAGGTTCACTCAGACGGCAGCTTAAAAAGAATTATTATCCAGGATTTGGACAAATACGTTATTAAAGAAAAAGAAGTAGTTGATGGCTTAAAACATTTTATTCGCCATGGCAAAAAGATCTTTATTTTGACTAACTCAGAATTTACCTACACTAAATTACTATTAGATTATGCGATTAATCCATTCTTAAATGATGGCGAAACCTGGCGTGATTTGTTTGAGTACGTCATCACGTTGGCAAATAAGCCCCGTTTTTTCTATGATAACTTAAGATTCTTGTCTGTGGACCCAGAAACAGGCACGATGACTAATCTTCAGGGGGCTATTGTTCCTGGTGTTTATCAGGGAGGAAATGCCAAAAAATTTACTGAGCAATTGGCGGTGAGTGGTGATGAAATCCTCTATATTGGTGATCATATCTACGGTGATATTCTTCGCCTGAAAAAAGACTGCAATTGGCGTACTGCTTTGGTTGTGGATGAGCTTGGTGAGGAGATTGCTGCTCAATTAAAAGCATTACCCACAGAGAAGAAGATTGTTGAAGCCATGAATGTTAAAAAAAATCTGGAACAACAATATGTCAATTTATGTACACAGAGTATTGATGAGAATTCTGGCCAATACAGTAAGCAAATTCATGATTTGCAAGTGGAAATTTCTGCAGTTGATTTGCATATTTCCAAACTTCTGCAGGAACAAAGCATGTTTTATAATCCTAAATGGGAACGTGTCTTCAGAGCAGGTGCAGAAGAAAGTTACTTTGCCTATCAGGTGGATAGATTTGCATGTATTTATATGGAGAAACTATCCGATTTTCTGGAACATTCGCCAATTACTTATTTTAGAGCAAACAGACGCCTGTTAGCTCATGACATCGATATCTGAGAATTCCTTAAGATTTTCTTAAGGTTTACCCTTTATACTTCTGTCCGTAAGTCTTAGGGAGTAGAGATGCGTATTTTAATTGTCGAAGACAATGCGTTTAATGCATATTGTTTACGTCGTTTATTAGAATCGGTAGTAGCAAAGGTAATGGTGACTATAGTCAATAATAGTCAGGCCGCTCTATCGTTGATGAATGCCAATCCAGCAGATATGGTCGTTATCGATGGCGATCTTGGTGCTGTGCAGGATGGGTATTGTAATGGGCCTGAGCTTGCTCATTTATTGTTAAAAAAATTTCCCCTTCTTCCTCTTATCGCCTGGTCTGATTCAGATTTTATGAGAGATGAATTTGCTGTCGTATTTAATCAGCATCTTCAAAGCTTGAACGAATACAATAGTTGGACTAAAGCAATTAGTCTGGAGCGTATATATAAGACCTGGGCATATTATTTTGGTGAGTTTATGGCGGGTCAATCAGAGGCGTTTTCTAGCCAATCAAAACACGTTATTACTAGCAAAAGCAGTGGTAAACGCTAAAATAGAAGATAAGCTTCTGACCGCGCCTAAGTACGGTCGAAGCATTAATGTTCTACCGTCTACGTAAAACAGGCATTTCAGTCGGAACTTCATTCTGTGGTTCGGGAGCTATTGTTTTTGCACATGCTTGGGCAAGTGAGTCGAGCTCTTTTTTACGGGAGTTGAAAAACAAATGTTCGCTCACCGCGTCATGATTTAATAGGTCGGCATTTTTTCCTTGCATATCAGAAGGAGTGGTCGTAGCGGGCACATTTCCTTGTAGTTCTTGTCTTTCTGTTTGATTGGTATTTAATTCTACGTCTTTTTTTGCTTGCATGTTGGCCTCAAAATAAAAAAGGATTATTTAATTTTATTAGGGTCTAAATTATACACTTTTATTTTAAAATGCTCAATAAATGTTCCTTGTTTTAGGCTCATTGGGCGAATGGATGGTTGTTGAAATAAGGAAAGGGACTGGTGGCAGATGGCCTGGTAAATGAGTTTCTATCTCTTGAGGCGATGTGATTAAGAATCCGAGTTCGTAGGTCGGACCGATGGTCCGACACCTGCTCTTAATTTGCAATTTTACGGTAATTGAAGGGCTTTGGTGTCAGCCGATCAACTACATAAAATACTAATGAGCATCGTCCCAGTTTGCTCCTGTCCCAATGGAAACGAGCAAGGGCACTGATAATTGAACGGTATTTTCCATCAGATTATGGATGATGCGGGTACAGGATTCCACTTCTTCGGCTTGCACTTCAAAAACCAATTCATCGTGTACTTGCATTATCATTTTTGCCGGAGGGTTGGGCTGTGAGTTTTGCCATTGAGCAACAGCTAACATCGTTTTTTTAATGATATCAGCGGCAGTTCCCTGCATGGGCGCATTAATTGCAGTACGCTCAGCAGCCTTTTGGCGCATCATATTACGGGCATTAATTTCTGGCAAATAAAGACGTCTGCCAAATAAGGTTTCCACATAACCCTGTTCATGAGCCTGTTTTCTGGTTCTGTCCATGTACTCGAGCACTTTGGGATAACGTTGAAAATAAGTATCAATATAATGTTGTGCATCATGACGTTCTACACCGATTTGCTTGGCAAGACCAAAAGCAGACATCCCATAAATCAAACCAAAATTGACCGCTTTGGCTTTTCTTCGGTGGTCAGAGCTTACTTCTTCCAGTGGAACCTGGAAGATTTCACTGGCCGTTGCTGCATGAATATCCCAGCCATTGGCAAAGGCTTTTAGCAAGTTATCATCTTGCGACAAATGTGCCATGATGCGTAATTCAATTTGGGAATAATCCGCAGCCAGAATAACACATCCTGGTGGTGCGATGAATGCGGTACGAATCAGCCTGCCTTCTTCACTACGAATGGGTATGTTTTGTAAATTGGGTTCACTGGAGGATAAGCGTCCCGTAGCTGCCACTGCTTGATTGTAGGAGGTATGAACCCTTTGCGTCACTGGGTTTATTTTTTTTGGCAATGCATCAATATAGGTTGAAACCAATTTGGATAGACCGCGATATTCCAGAATAACTGCCGCCAATCTGTAATCAAAAGCCAGTTCCTGCAATACTGATTCAGCTGTTGAAGGTTGTCCAGTTGGCGTTTTCGCAATAACAGGTAATTTTTGTTCATCAAACAGTATTTCTTGCAGTTGTTTTGGCGAATTGAGGTTAAATGCTCTGCCTGCCAATTGTAATGCTTCAAGCTCCAGGGCACTGATTCGTTCTTTTAAGCGCATGCCGTGCTGTCTTAAAGTAATCGGATCAATTAGAACCCCAAGCCGTTCCATATCGGCAAGAACTGTAATTAACGGCATTTCAATGGAATGAAAGACATTCTGTAACGATTCATCCATTCCCGGGTAGAGTTTCTGATGTAATTGTAAGGTGATGTCAGCATCTTCTGCGGCATAAACTCCAGCCTTGTCTACTGGTATGTCGTCAAAGCGTAATTGTTTGGCTCCCTTACCTGCAATTTCTTCATAACTTATGGTTTTAAAACCCAGATATTTTAATGCCAGGGTATCCATATCATGTCGACCCGCACCACTATTAAGTACGTAGGATTCGAGCATGGTGTCATAGGTTATTCCTTGCAGGCTAATACCATGGTTTTTAAATACGCCATAATCATATTTTAGATTTTGCCCAATTTTCTTTATGGCAGGGTTTTCCAAGATAGGCTTTAAGGCGGTGAGTACTTCTTCTCTGACTAGTTGCGGGCTTCCGTCTGTATGAGCTAAGGGAATATAGATTCCTTTTCCTTCTTCTATTGCAATGGAAATCCCAACAATTTGAGCAAGCATCACATCAAGGCTGGTTGTTTCTGTATCGACTGCAAATACCGTGCATTGTTCAAGCTTGTTAAGCAGATGGTTTAATTGCTGATTGGTGGTAATGAGTTCATATGATTTATAGCAAGTACTTGCATCATCAGAGGCGGCGGATTGGTTTTCTTCTTCTCCTAATAATTCTTTAAGCCATGTTTTGAATTCCAGATCCCTGGTCAGTTCGA
>NZ_CALMPD010000124.1 GCF_937871865.1 uncultured Legionella sp. | reverse complement strand
GTAGAAAAGAAAAATGCCTCATTCGTTTTAAATCACCTGCAGGGGCGCAGAACCTGGGGTAGCGACCCCATTCGTGTCAGAATTTACGGTTTGACATCTAAATTTGCTCTAAAACCGTAAATTCTCCCACATCCTCTATTTCCGATTGATCAATAGCTGCATCGGTAAAATAAGTACCCATCGTAATCAAATGCTTATGTGGTAAAAGTGATATATGAGTTAGTGTATTATCGCTTATAACTTCGCCGTTGTTTTTAAGTTGGGTAATAATTTCTGTCATTTTCCTCGTATTCCAATATAATACAGCATTCGATACCAGGCTTAAGCAGCTTGCTTTATTCATGATTTCTTCGTAGTCACCAACTTGAAATTTTCCTTGGTTTGCAAAAAAAATACAGCGCGCTAATTGATGGCGATGTTCTCCTTTGTTTAATTGGCGTTGAACTTTATCTCGAATGTCTTTGTCAGTAATGTATTGTAAAATATACTCTGTTTTAAGTATTCGGCCTAATTGTGTAAATGCTTTTGATATCTTGTCAGATGGAGAGCCTTTCGATAACCGCCTAATAATTTCATGAGCAGGACTGAGCTTCTTTTTCAAAGAGGCTGCCACTCGTACCATTTGGTCAAACTGTTCTATCACCACTTCAATAGATGCGGTTTTAGTTAGCAAAGCGTCCAATTCACCGTAAGCAATTTCTTTATCAATGCGATAAAGTTGCTGAGATTTTAGATCTTTAATTCTCGGCATAAACCGAATACCAAGTAAATAGCACAGTGCAAACACGTGCTCAGTAAAGCCTTCTGTATCCGTGGTGTGTTCTTTAATTGCGAGAATGGTGTTGTTATCTAACAAGCCATCAATGACATAAAGCGATTCGCGTGGTGCGCATGAAATAGCTTGCGTATTAAGTACTGATAGTTGGTTTGATGTGTGCGTGTATACGCCAATCATTTTATCGTAGTAGCCCGCGTATCTTGGGTAGTATGACGACAGCAGGCTGCTTGCAGTAATAATAAAGCGTTGCCCATCTGAAGATGACATTTTTCCATCCCCATAGTTTTGGCTTAAGTCTAGTTGCGTATGTTGATTCACCAATTCTGCATTAGCAGATTTGATAGTTTCTTCCCGAATGCAGGTATCGGTAACATAACGCATCATTTTTGCAGTGATATCTGGTGTGCAATTCTCCATAGTTACAAGGCCAATATTAGTTGCTTGTGCCAAAATGCTGGCAATTAAGGTTTTATAAAAATTTTGTGGTCTCCCCTTTTGTCCATGAATCGGGGTAAAGTGTTTGGTAAATCCGGTTATGTGATCAACTTCAATTAATAGTTGCTCTATTTTTATTTTCGGCATATATGAATTTATCAGTGCCTGTAAGCGTTCTGCATCATCGGGAGTATCGATTTTGTCTTTTCTTTTCAGCAATAGCTTACCGTTTTTAATGTCAGCAAAATCATCGCTTTTAAAGCGATTGGCAGCAATCGCAGCTGAACTATGGAAATTCGCAATAATTTTGCCTACTGCATACTCTGCATCTTGCATAATCTCTAGCGCTTGATAGCTATTTTCTTTTTCTCGCTGCCACTCACAATCTTGATATATCAAGTTCCAAAAAGAGGCATATTTGTTACTGCGCTCAACGTATAAATCGCCAGATCGAAAACCATCTTTAATCGCAACGGCAAGTCCCATTTCCCAAAGATTGCGTTTAATTTCCCCATTCTTATCTCGCATGGCAATAGTTAATTGCCCATCCATGAATTTAGTGTCCATATCACTGGGTATCTTAGCAATTTCTTGTTTATCGAGTTTGCGTACCAGTTCAATTGATTGCTCTAATGACTGACCGCCTTTTTCAATCAGAAATGGCAATTGAATAAAATCAGCAAAATAGCGGCGCATGCTGCTATAACGGTTTTGAATTAGCTTGGCATAACCAAAACGGCTCAACACCTGGTATTCGTGCATATCATTTCTGGCCTGCTGTAGATCAGACTTTTCGGTTGAATGTGAATAAAGATCACTAACCGATAAACTGTGATCATCTTCTTGAGCCAAAATAAAGTCGATAAAGCGCTCGATCTTATCAATAGCGCGTTCATTTTTATTCTTATAAAGCTTCAACGTTTTCAGATGTGCATTTCGGCATTCACGGCATATATTGGAAATATACTGATCATGTAAGTGAATAAGGTAATCCATAAGGACTTTTTTTGATTCTGCCAAAAATAGTACCATTAAAGCGTAACGCTTTGATGGTTTAAAGCGTTTTATCTGATAAGCATCATAGTGCTTGGCAAGTTGATAAAAATATCTAGCAAGATCAGAATCTACAGTGCCGGTATCGACCAACGACAAGTCTATTTTTTCAACTTTTTGATAGCGTTCGAAATAGTCTTGCAACACCGAAATGCAACTAGAACCAGGATATTCCTTAAATTTTTGAAACCACGTGATGTCTTCGTCAGGGATAATTTCAAGCATGTCATCAATCATGTCAATCAATGCTTCAGATAGCTGCTGATAAATACCAGAAAATATTTTTTCTTGATGCTTTGAGCAAAAAGAATTGATTTCACGCTTCAAATAATACAGCGTTGGCAAAGCAACTTGGTTGACGATCAAAAAGACTTCGGCTTCTGAAATTAGTTTTTCTGGAATCAGCATTCCTGTCTGCATTTTCTGTTGCAACCAATCATAAAAAATAGCTTTGGCATCATTGAATGGCCTGAAATTTAAATGCAAGAAAATTGATTTCTTGTAATCAGTTCTTGTGGCATCACGCATTGGCAAATTAACGGTACCAACAATGTCTAACCCCAATAATTTACAAGCATGTCCAATAATACGAGTATCAAGCGTGTTGGGATTATCCAGAAGCTGGCCAAATAATCTCAAGGCACAGACCTGCAGAAATCCCCATAATTGGTATTGTTTCCTAAATTTTTTAATGAAGATCGAATCGCCAGTGCTTAAAGACCAATCGCGAATAATTTCATCTTCAGAAAGTCTGGGCTGTTGTTTCATTAATAAATCAGCCTTATTTTCTTAAATATTGGTATAACGTTTCACGGCTAATACTAAAATCACGTGCGATATGACTTTTCTTATCTCCTTGAGTCACACGTTTTTTTATTTCGTCAATTTGTTCCTGAGATAAAGCAGCCTTCCGGCCTTTATAAGCGCCACGCTTCTTAGCAAGAACGATCCCTTCCATTTGACGCTCTTTAATTAATGAGCGTTCAAACTCAGCGAATGCGCCCATGACAGATAACAACAACGTTGACATTGGCGAATCCTCGCCTGTGAATGTTAAATTTTCTTTCACAAATTCAACTCTAATTTGTTGGGAAGTCAGGGGCTTTTCATGACTAGAAATTAGTCACATAAACAGTATAATCCTGCAT
>NZ_CALMPD010000123.1 GCF_937871865.1 uncultured Legionella sp. | reverse complement strand
TTCAAAATATCAATAATTAAATAACAAAAAGCAAATGTAATCAGAGCCAATCCACTGGACCATAGGACAAAAGAACTGCTCCACAAATTCTTATTAATAGGAAAACTGAAATCCCATATCCAACCCAATAAAAGAAAAATCCCTCCCACTAAAAACATAACAAAACATTTCTTTTGACTGGACATGGAATGCAACAATAAGCTGCCGGTTAAAACACCAGATAAAGTTGTTGCTACAGAGGGAAGAGTACTAAAAAAACCTTCGGGGTCATAAGTCTTAGCCAATAAATGGTATTTCGAAAAAATGAGCTGATCCAAATAAGAAACCCAACTCGCATCCATAGTTAATTGGTTTGTTCCGTAACCTGGTACAGGAACCAAGGTCATCACAAACCAATAGCCCCATAAAATGCCCAGGAATATCAAGGATTGCGCTTTAATGGTTGTGTTCAAATAAATAAAGCTGCAGATCAGATAACACACCGCAATCCGCTGTAATACCCCATAAACTCTGATCGTATGGATATCTATAGTAAAGTGAGGAAATATATTTAAAATGAGTCCGAGAACAAACAAAAGAATACTTCGCTTAAAAACGCCCCGATAAATTTCTGATTTATCATGCAGTCCTTTACTTTTATTTAAACTGATAACACTAGTCAATCCAACAATAAATAAAAAAAATGGAAATACTAAATCAGCCAAAGTACAGCCATTCCATTGTGCATGTTCTAAAATTGGGTATGCATACTGATTTCCCTGGCTATTAACTAAAATCATTAAAACAATAGTTAAACCACGAAATACATCAAGAGATAAAATTCGTTTGGTTGGTACTAAAATGGCGCTCATATAATGAAGTAAGTCCCGCCTCTATAAAATGAGAAGAGTAACACTATGAATGATAGATAAAAAGTAGCAATAAATTAATTTCAAAATACTATATGAAAACTGTGATGAGAGGCACTATGATGTTGACACCGCAGTGAATTGTATTTTCGGGTGCAATTTTGATGAAATAAAAAAACTCTATTCCATGCCAGTGATGCGCCCGATTATTTAGTTCCCAGATTATGGAGGACCAGAGTTGAATTCTAATAAAATTTTTTTGCTCGTTGAGAAACACGAAATCATAAAATCATAGAATTACACCATTGCACATCTGATACTAAATCTTCGTATTGAGTTTTCGCAAGATCAGCAAGCAAGGTATCTTCAGTTTTTTTGGGTTCAGTATTTTTCAGTGCCAGAATATTTTGATGGGTTTCAATAAAATGTTGAATATTTCGAGAAACCTCACTGACTGGGACGTAGTATACCCTTTCAGGGGCCCACATTTCGTCATCCTCCTCCGGATCCCAGGTCCAATTTTTCTGTAGCGTACAACTTTTTGTAAAATTACCTCGTTTGACGCATTCATTATCATTCAGCTCTATGAATCCGCCTTTATTATCGGTGCTGATGGAGCAATGATAAGGACGCGAAGCATGGTTTTTCTGGAACAATAAAAAATCTCCAGGCGCAGGTAATGAATCCGTGGAAAACTGTCTATAGTTATCTAAAGATTCTTTAAAAAGAGCATGTGCAAGTGTCATTTCGACTTCGTTCGTCAGGCTTTTTTCATTAATTTTGTAGATAATATAACAAAGGTCATTAAGCTGTTTTTCTGATACCAATCCGATATCTTTTAGAGCTAGAAAACAAAAATCCCAACAACATAAATGGGGTTGATCGCCACTATTTCTCTGATCATTCGGTGCGGTCTTTGTTTGGGATGAGATAAATTTTTCTGCGACTGCTTGCTTTATTGGGGCAGGGATTTCGCCGATGGTGTCACAAAAATTTAAAATAAAATCATTTGCTGCGGTGTATAAAAAGGAATAGGATACATAATACCCACTACTTGAAATATGCATTAACTTCCCAGTATAAGCTGAAGCAGCAAGAATTAGCTTATGACCTAAATCGCGATTAGATTCATCGGATGTTTTAAATTTTTAAAAAAAACTCAAATTACTATTTGATTCTAGTTTTCTTTTCATCGCTTTTCTCCCTTTAAGATCTCCGTTTCCATTATAATTGTGTCAATATTAAGGAATGATGATGGGGACATCGCAAAAAATGATTCTGATTAAGGGGCCTTATAAAGTATTTTCAGCGTGAAATTATGGACTTGGAGACAAGTTAAAAGCAAGTGTTTCCACCAATATAAGGTTTAATTTGATTGATGATTGGTTCTTAGTATTTTGAAAAATAAGAGAAAAACAGTAGAATTCAAGTCTTTTCGTAGGGAAGATCACATTACTTGTAAACTTTATTCAATATGATAAGGTCCTATACGTGTGGAACATATCAATAAGTATCGAATTACCGCCACTTGTTCAGATAATGGAGAAAAGGAATAATTTCGCTGCTTATTGGGTCGTTACATACGTGATTTCAACTACTTAACATAAAAGGATGAATATGCCTCAATGGTTAACCGACTGCTTAAAAACAATGACTGATTGCCTGGGAGTAAAACCCTACGCCTCTTCTACCGGTCATAGAAATGCAGAGCGCATTAATGCAGGAACCGAAGTAATAGGTTCGAGTCTGGAAACATTTTCACCTGCAGGAGAGATACCGACGAAACTGGCTCAATCTATTACGTCGCTCTATTCATTATTTCGAGCAGATACTGTACTTCCTGAAAAGGCAATCCATTTAGTGCAATTTGGTATTTCGTCTGCCCAATTAGGGCTGGCCATTACACTCCTTTTTAATGGCAGTATTTGCACAGCAACTGACACTGAAGTGTGTAAAGCGATATTCCTACTGCAGCTCTTATATCGCGGTACTCTCATGGTAGGCTGGATTCCCAGTGAGTTTTCTAAACAACCTTATGAAGAACCAGCTGAAGTACAGGCACAATTAAATCCAGTATAAATGACAGAAACGTTTCATCAGATGATAAGGGAATTGCATTTCAATTGATTGAGGCTGGGCTAAACGAAGTGCAGCCCTCCCATCTTGCAATCAAGTATCCAATTGAATAGTAATGTCCCTTGCATCAGATAAACCATGATCATCCACAACACGTACTACATATTTACCGGGCTTGGCATCCCAGAGAAACGTTTCATCAGATTGAGTTTTTGCCACAAAGGCTTCATTAATGAACCAATAGACATGTGCTATTCCGGCATCGGTAACTGCAGTCAGGGGTATTTTATTATTAAGCCTCGTATTAGCTCTGACAATGTAGCTAATTCCCGCTTGTGGTGAAGTAATTTGCGGGTTAATCCCCCCTCTCCCGGCTAAAGCACACTCGGGTTCAAAAAATGGAGGGGTACGCCGTTGTATCCCTGCGCGCTTATATATTTTCAATAAATCTGAAGGCCAGAATTCGAATATTTCAAAACGAGTATTCTCATCAATATGGCAAGTACGTAATCCCGTTCGATTATTGATTGCTACCTCTCTGAAAATTGTATCTGTTTTAATCGGCGACTTCCCAGGTATAAACCAGGTCCACTCAGTATCAAGGCAATAGCGAGTAGGCAACATACCCGAAGCCTTGCATACTTCTACCTTCTCAAGATTCATTGTTTCAGGTTTTTTAGACAAAATCTGAAGCGGTCCCCGTTCATGTTTTATCGCATCAATTAATTCAAAAAATAAAGGTGCCGCGATATCCTTTCCTACAAAAGCGGGGTTTGCTTTATTATCAAAATTACCAATCCACACGGCCAGAATATATGGGCCAAAAGAGCCCACAGACCAGGCATCTCGGTAACCAGATGAAGTGCCTGTTTTCCAGGATACAGGGAAATTAGAGTAGTCTTTGTTTCCAGAATCACCACCGGGAGTCTTTTTTAGCATATCTAAAACAAGAAAACTGGCTTCTGGACTCAGTAATCTCCGCCCATCTGTTTTAGGTTCCTCTTTATAGAGGCGAACAGGTGACCACATGCCGTCATTAACTAACATGGCATACAAACTCACCAACTCCCTCATGGTCAGCTCAACACCACCAAGATTCAAAGACAAGCCATAGAACGATTCTGATCTCAAATGACTAACTTGTGCCTTTTCCAATAATTGATGCAACGTGGGATTATTTAACTGACTGGAAAGATAAATAGCAGGAATGTTTCTACTTAAGACTAGTGCATCTTTTGCTTTAACTGGCCCCATAAAATCATAATCAAAATTTTCAGGATTGTATCCGTTAAAACTATGAGGTACGTCTTTAAGTACTGTATTAGGATGAATTAAGCCCTGATCCAAAGCCAAACCATAAATAAATGGTTTTAACGTAGAACCTGGTGAACGTTTGGTTTCTACAGCATTAATCTGACCACTAATATTTTTATTAAAAAAATCAGCCGAACCGAGTAAGCCTTTTACTCCCATATCGCGTGTATCGACCAACAATACGGAGGCATTGTAAACACCAATAGATTTTTTTCGGGCTAAATAATTTCTGGTGATACGGTTAAGAATCACCTGGACTCTGGAATCCAAAGTAGTATCAATTGATTGTTGATGAATAGAGGAATCATTTAATACCATATTCACCAAATGTGGTGCACTAAAAGGTAAACCGCGAGTAGTTTGCATCACTAATGGCAATCCAAAAGTTTCCTTTTTATCGATGTCTTCCGGGTGATGGACAAGCCATCTGGCATAGAGATGATCTCTGATGGATTTCAAATCACTATTCCCCGGTACTCTTTTTCCAGGGTTTTGGGGAATAATACTCAAGGTCAACGCTTCAGGTAAGCTGATGTTGCTTACTGGCTTGTCAAAATAAACGAGGCTGGCAGCCCCCACACCTTCTACATTTCCGCCATAAGGCGCCAGATTAAGATAAGCCCCAAGAATTTCATCCTTGGAGTAATGCATTTCCAACTGGATTGCTCTGATGATCTGCCAGAACTTTCCAGAGACGTGTTTTGAATTAATTCCGAATCGAAGCCTGGCCACCTGCATGGTAATAGTAGAAGCTCCAACACGACGAGACTTGGCTATATAAGTATGCCAAACCGCTTTAAATAAAGATAAAGGGTTAATGCCTGTATGCCAACGAAAATATTGATCCTCTTGTAATAAGGTAGCTTCTATTAACTGCGGAGAAATCTGGGACAGAGGAGTATATAGACGGTATTTATCATCCTTACTCAAAGTTAATCGCAATAATTGATGATGATCGTCATAAACAGCAGTTGAAAAACTGGTCTCATTCAACAGTAAAGGTTTGGGCGAAAAAAATAATAGGACCAAGCCACTGACAAATAGTAAAACAAAGATTATGCTTAAAGTCTTAATTATTTTCTTCATAATCGATATGATGTATCATAAAGGTCGAATTATATCCAATTTCTATATTGATTACACGGAATCGGACGCCAAAAGAGTCAATTTAAATCAAAAAGGCAATATTTGGAACAAAATTGCCCGTTCAACAAACTTCAAGTCCAAGTGGGATAAATTAACATCATGAACAAAAATCCAGTTTCTTCAATTTTAAAAGTTATAGGGTCAGCTTTTACTTCTATTTTCGGTAAGATCAACTGGAATAGCCCGCCTTGGTTAACCAATTTACAGCAAAAAGCTAAAAAATCTCCCAAACTTTTTTGGGGTTTCACTGCCTTCATCATCGCATTAATTGCCGCAGCCACTTATGGCGCGCACTGGTACAATAGTCTTCCCAAACCAGTCTATGTTACTGCATCAATTACGGCTCCGGGTATTACCGCAAATGAAGAAACGCTTGTTCCTAATAACCTTATCATTGATTTTGGTATAAAAACTAATGATTTTGTTACTCAATCAGTAGCTCCTATTAATTTAATTGGAAAAACGGTCACTGATGGAATAGAAATATCCCCCAAAATTCCTGGTGAATGGAGCTGGAATAGTGACAGCCAGTTGATATTTGTTCCATCAGAAGACTGGCCTGCCAATCAAAAATACACAATACACTTCTCAAAAGAATTTTTTGCGCCTACTGTAAAAATGGGTGGTTATGATTTTTCGTTTTCCACCAAGCCCTTTGAAGCATCGATCACCGACTTCAGATTTTATCAAGATCCAGTCAATTCAGAACATCGAAATGCAGTGGCTACTATTCAATTTAATTTTCCTGTTAATCCACAATCACTGGAAAAAAACACCTCTTTACTCTTTCATTCACAACAGCAGAATTCTAAAGACACTGAAAACCTGAAATTTTCATATACCTATGATGAACATAAACGTACCGCTTATCTTCATTCAGATGACATCAAGATAAAACAAACAGCACGGTTACTGGTTTTAACCTTAGGCAAAAACATTCGCTCATCTACAGATTCAGCCGATTTAGGCAACAACCTCAGCCAGAATCTTTTGATTCCAGATGCCAGTAATTTTATGAAAGTACTCTCCACATCAGCATCAATCATTAGAAACGACAAAGACAGACCAGAACAGGTACTGACTGTAGAAACCAGTCTAGGTGTGAATGAAGCCGATTTTAATAAATCCGTTCATGTTTACTTACTGCCACAAGACTACCCCGCGACCTCTATTGAGGCTGCAAAAACGAATTATCAGTGGCAGAACCCAGGCGAGGTGACTAACAATATCCTGGCTCTGGCGACCCCCTTGTCCAAAGTAGCAATACCCACTGAACAGAATTACTCATCTCTTCATAGTTTTAAATTCGCAGCACAAACGCCCCGCTATATTTACATTAAAATTGATAAAGGAATGAAAGGCTTTGGTGATTTTAACTTAAACACCGATTACGCTGCAGTAATTCCTGTACCAGAATACCCCAAAGAAATCAGCTTCTTGCATAAAGGATCGCTGTTAGCATTAAGTGGGGAGAAAAAACTATCCGTACTTATCAGAGGAGTACCTGCAGTAAAATTTGATTTTGCCCGGGTTTTGCCTGGTAATATCAATCAGCTGGTGACCCAGACTCAAGGTGATTTTAACAATCCCTATTTTATCAATCCCACATTCAATCAACAAAACATCAGTCAAATTTTTTCAGATATTCAACAATTCGACAGCTCTGATTTAACCAAACAGCAATATACGGCTCTTGATTTAAGTAAATATTTAACTGTAGATACCAACTCATCAGGGCCTCAAGGTCTCTTTTTATTACAGGCGACAGGTTGGGATGTCGAAGGTAAATACGCACTGGACGTTAAAGCAAGCCGTCTGATTCTAGTTACTGATATGGGGATGATAGTCAAAGATAACAATGATGGCAGCCATGATGTATTTATCAACTCAATTACTCAAGGCACTCCCGTTGTGGGGGCCAGCGTTACAGTGCTAGGCAAAAATGGTTTACCCATTTTAACTCGCATCAGCGATGCTCAGGGAAGAGTAAATTTTCCCTCGTTGAGAGATTTCGTAGACGATAGAGAGCCTATTGTTTATCTGGCAAACCTGAATAACGATGTATCTTTTATTCCATTCAACAACTACAACCGACAATTGAATTTTTCCAAATTTGATATTGGTGGCATCTATACCTACAACCAGGACTTACAAAGTTTAAGTGCTTATCTGTTCTCCGACAGAGGCATCTATAGACCTGGCGACACAGTACAAGTCGGAATGATAGTAAAACAAGCTTACGCACAATCTCAACCCGCAGGATTACCTCTACAAGCTACTGTAGTTGATGCCAGAGGAACAACGATCAAAGATGAAAAACTCATTTTGAATGATAGTGGTTATATGGAACTGGATTTTACCACGGCAGCAACCTCACCTACAGGTCAATATATGGTGAATCTGTTCCTGGTAAAAGACGGCCATGCCCAAAATCTGTTAGGCTCTACCAGTATAAAAGTATCCGAGTTCCAGCCGGATAGAATGAAAATAAGTTCTAGCCTGATTCCAAAGCCAACAGACGGGTGGAGTTCACCAACCGGATTAAAAGCACAAGTTAGCTTATGGAATTTGTACGGTGCTCCGGCAACAGATAGGAAAATCAGTGCCAAAATTTTACTTACTCCTCAAGAAGTAAGTTTTGACGAATTTCCTGATTATACCTTTGCTGATCCTTTATTCGATCCGAAAAAACCACCCAAAGTATTTACCGAAAGCTTGAGCGATTTGAAAACCGACGATCAAGGCCAGACAGAGTTCGATTTAAATCTTGAACGATTTGATAAAGCAACGTATCAACTGACCTTCTTTGCAGAAGGCTTTGAAGCCGATGGTGGCCGCAGTGTGACCACTCAATCAAAAGCGCTGATTAGTCCGCTACCCTACTTTGTCGGTTATAAAGCTGATGGCGATTTATCTTTCATCAAGCAAAACAGCAGCAGAACGATTGATTTTATCGCAATCAATCCTCAGCTCAGTAAAGAGCACATTGCAGATTTAAAAATACAGCTGGTGTCTCTGCACCCAGTAACAACATTGGTTAAAAAAGCTGATGGTACCTATCAGTATCAATCAATCATCCAATCATCGATAGTAAGTACTAATGCATTTACTATTGAAGAACAAGGGACTAACTACTCTTTACCAACACAACAAATAGGTGATTATTCATTAAATATTATGAATAAAGACAATACCGTTTTAAGCCAATTAAAATTCAGTATTGTTGGG
>NZ_CALMPD010000122.1 GCF_937871865.1 uncultured Legionella sp. | reverse complement strand
CGATCCGCCTAAATTTTTCGAAAGAAGATTCAGCGTAGGGTTAAGAAACAAAGCCCCTCAAATGCCTTAACGAATACACTTTCGAAGAAAAGGTACATAAAATTAAATGCCCTACTCTGGTGTGTGATAATCCATCGGATACACTCTCCAGCACAAGCAGAGCATTCTACGATGCGCTTTCATGCCAAAAGGAATATGTAATTTTTCAGATAAAACAGGTGCAGGTTCCCATTGTGAAGTAGATGTCAGTGCTCAATTTGAACGTACTATGTTTGATTGGCTTGATGCATTCTGCGCCCGTTAATGACATGAACCAATTATTTATTAATTCCTACATGGTTTCACTTTCTGATATCATGAAAGAATAGAGCCAATAAATAATTAAAACAAAATAATCGTGGAACAGATCAATGCATAATGTCCTGTTAATTTTAATAGCATTTCTGCTCGTATTACTAAATGCATTTTTTGTTGCTGCTGAATTTGGCATGGTAAAAATCAGAGCGACAAAGATACAGGCAATAAAAGATCAATACGGATTGCGTGGACGCATTTTAGAAGAGGTTCATAGTAATCTGGATGCTTATTTGTCAGCCTGCCAGCTAGGGATTACTCTCGCTTCATTAGGTTTGGGGTGGATAGGAGAGCCCGCTTTTGCACATTTATTGGAACCCTTATTTAAATTCGCAGGTGTAACCTCGCCACAAATCATTACATTTGCTGCATTTTTAGCAGCATTTTCAATTATCTCATTCCTTCATATTGTAGTGGGCGAATTGATGCCCAAATCACTGGCAATCAGACAGTCAGTCATTATATCCATATGGACGGCAGTTCCTTTATATGCTTTTTACTGGGTTATGTACCCTGCTATCTGGTTATTAAACAGTTGTTCTAATTTGTTTTTATCCCTTCTAAACCTGAACAGTTCAAATACTCACGAAGGGGTTTATTCCAGTGATGAACTGAAATTGATATTAAGCGGCAGTCATTTGCATGGAGAGTTGGATAAAGAAGAACGCGACATTCTGGAACATACCCTTGATTTGGCCGAACTTAATGTCACGGAAGTCATGCGTCCTGCTGATGAAATGATGATCTTGAAGCTCAATGAGCCCTTTGAACTCATTTCTCAAAAGATCCTTAAAAACCGATACAGTAGATATCCGGTGTATGATTCGAAAAAGAAAGAAATGATAGGCGTCATTCACGTTAAGGATTTATTTGCAGATTTATTGCAACAAAAAGAAGTCAGAACCATCTCTTCCTACATACGCCCTATATTAAAGGTATCGCATAAGTTGCCAGCTATGGATTTACTCCGTAAGTTCCGAACAGGAATGCCCCACTTTGCTCTGGTTTATAAGAATAAAAATACATTGTTAGGCTATGTTACCCTGGATAATCTGTTACATGTGATGATAGGCCGCATAAAAGATGAGTTTCATAAAACCCATGATGACTGGGTAAAAAATGCAGATGGGACGATCACCACCAAAGGCGACTGCTCGCTTTATTCATTAGAAAGGGCTCTGAATTGCGATATTACACTCACACCTGAAGAGGAAGATTTGAACACACTATATGGACTTATCATTACTCGACACGGCAAATTGCCTAAAGAAGGAGAAGTCATTGAGTTTGCTGAATTTGATGCGTTAGTTGAAAAAATTCAAGATTCCTCTCTAGCCAAAATCACAATAATTCCCAAGCCAGAAATCATATAGACGAAGGGGCTGACATTCCAGCTTGGGGACCAACTCCCTCTCTGAACTAACAGCCCCCTATCGTTATTATGTACTGCTGTATTAATTACAGTATTGATCTAGCCAACACTCGCCGTAAGAATCGCATACCTCAACTTCTTCACATATGGGTCTGTAATATCGGGGAGGCGGCACATTAATAATGACATTGGGAACAATATTAGGGACGATGATGGGACCACCGCCATAATAATAGCCCCTGCCATATCCATACCCACCAGGATTATAAACTCTGATGTCTTCACCATGGCGATGGATTGGCCCAGGCCCACCACCATGCCATGCTTCGCTGGCGGTACTAGAAAGTACTCCGAAAATAAATACCATTATAGATAGTGCATTGCGCTTGCGATTTATCATTATGTTTCCTTTATTATTAACTAATCACCAGCTCTAACGAAAATGAACCTTATTGCGCTGATTGTAGTCACTTGATATTTTATAATCAAGACCATCTGAACCTCAACTAATGATAGTTATGCCACGCTCCCCTCGCTCTTACTTCAAAGTTAGGGATTGCACGTTATTTCATAGCCAGCATTGCATTGTGTAATGCGAGAAACCGTGACTCCTCCTCCGTAATACGCGATGCTGATACGGCGACAACATCTTAGTTTAATGACCATGACCAACATGACAATGGAATTTTTGTATCAAAATCTGCAAAAAATCAACCATGATTAAGTGGATAAAAAATAATCAAAAAATGCACTATAATTTATATATCCATACGGTAAACCTCGGAGAAGACATGTACAAGTTAACTCAAATTGAAGGCATTGGTCCCAAGTTTGCTGCGATGCTGAAGCAAGCTGGAATTGAGAATCAGGATGAGCTTCTTCATGCATGCAGTAGCAGAAGAGGACGATTAAAACTGGCAGAGCAAACAGGGATCAGTCATAAACTCATTTTAAAATGGACCAACCAGGCTGATTTGGCTCGAGTTAACGGAATTAGTGAGGAATACGCAGAACTACTGGAAAAGGCAGGAGTTGATTCCATACCTGAATTAGCTCACCGCAATCCAGAACATCTTCATTCTGAATTAAAAGAAAAAAATGATGTGAGTCATCTGGTACGTCGCACCCCCGGTCTTCCTCAAGTAGTTACCTGGGTTGAGGAAGCAAAAAAACTTCCCAAGGTGGTGTATCATTAAGAATGACATATTGATAAAGCGTTCAGCAACAGAAACTGACTATCGTTGTTTGACTCTAAACAAAGGGGTGTTGTGTGGTGAGTTGAAGTGCAATTTTCGCACTTTCACTTAATAATGGCTTAACACTCCTTTGATATACTGTAGCCATTAGATTTATTGGAATAAATAAAGTTATGACAACATATAACAACAAAGAGTTAAATTTTTATAAGCCCAAAAGTGGCGGAAAAAACAAAAGTGACGTCGACGGGTTTTACAGCAACAGTGATGACGAACACTTCTTCATTAAAAAACCAGCAGATAAAGGCGAGTTGTTTACTGAGCTCTTTGCCGGTCTTTTACTGCAAGAATTCAAAAATCGAAAATTAATCGATGAAATTTATTTTCCCTCTCTGATTTGTGCCGATGTAATCCGCTTTGAGGACGGCTCTTATGGCTTGATTCAGCCACTGGTTTCTTTTGACGAATTACATAAAGTGATTGGTACCAGCTATAGAGATGGCAGTGATAGAGATCCTACGAAAGAAGCATTCTTTGGCCCTAGTTATTATACTGGCGTAACCAAAATGGGCGACTCTTTTGGTTTATCAATAGCCCTAATGTTTTCTTTATTGTTAGGTGCTCACAGCGTACATAGCGGTAATATAGTTGTCCTAAAGGCAGATGAGAATTCTAAAAGCAGACAATACGGTCGTATAGACTGGGGTGATGCGTTTCGCTATTTTGCCCATGAAATGAATAATAATGACATTCTTTTTGCTTATGAAAATCGTGGATTTTTCAATATAAAAAGCCTGACCAAAGATTATTTTCTGAACTACAAGAACATTAACGGGTTATTTCCTGCAATGGCTGATAAAGCCCAGAAAATACTGCCCCACTTAAACGCAGAACTACTTGCAGATATAGTATCCAGCGCATTGAAAAAAATCCCGGCAGATCTCATTGATAAAAATACACAAAATAAGTTAGCTGGCTACATGGTAATGCCTTCATTTAAAGGAGCAACCTTCGGACCAGAAGGTGCATCTGATTCGTTTGCTACGGAAATGGGGAAACTATTAGAACGCCGTATGACGTCAATAAGTAAATTACAAGATTTTAAATCCAACATAATTCCAGAGAACATGTATGCCAGCGTACTCTTCTTCGAGCCACAAGTACTTTCTTTTAAGAACTCAACCTCGTTTTCTGAAATAGTAAATCAGTGGAATGATTCTTTGGATGAAGCGGCGAGCATCAAAACAGATGCATTGGATCTTGCTCAATTAGCCGGCTACTTTAACCAATATGTTGTCGAGCTTTCTGCGAAAACAGAGTCAGCCCATCTATGGACTCAGAATCCACCGGCTAATAACAATATATTTATGGCCTATCATACTGGGAATGGTAAACAGATTCATGGTCATGCTTTTGTTCCTCAATACAAAGAAAGCACGATTATCAACCGCTTTTTTACCCTGGATACTCAGACGTTTGCGGCCTTGCGTTTCGCAGGATTCGAGCAATCAATTAATGACTATACAAAAGCGAATCAAGGATCTGATTGGGCGAAAATACAAGCATTATTACAAGCTGGCCAACAAGTAATTACTACCTTGCATGTACTTAATAAAGCCCGTGAATTTGGTATGGATGATGCAATCCCAGTGCAAATTGAACAATTAAAAATACAGTTACAGGCTTTTAAACAAGCTGAAGAAGCAGTACAACACATACTAAGTATTCCTCATGATCTCCAACCCATAGAACCAAACAGCGAGTATTCGTTGTTTTACCCTGTTTCGGATATGGAATTAAATAAAATGACTGGAGATCAATTGGCGACTATTTGTCTTGAAGAAAGTAATAGTCCGCTTGTCAGCCCATTAATCGAACGCATTGTTACCAATGATAAATTGTGGTACCGAATGGAAGCTGCCTTTGAGAGCGGCGCATATGATTCAAGACTGGATGGAGTGATAGAAAAAATTGCCCGAATGCGTGAAGCCAGAGCGGTAATAGAAGAATCGAGAGAGCAAACAGCTAAGGAAATAGCTGAACAGAAACAACACATTATTCGTTTAAATAAGCAGGTTATAGCGAAAACTGAAGAGGCTGCGCAGTTAAATACTACCTTGGAACAACAAATAAATACAACTCAATCCCGGGAGAAAGAGATTGAGGAATTAAAATTACAAGCACAAACAGCTAAAAAGGAACTGGATAGACTAGCCAAGCAACATAAGGAAGACGCGCAACGCCAAGAACAATCTCATCAGGAAAAATTAAGTGCTCAAGAAGTACTAATGAATCAGTTACAAGAACAAGTGCATTCCCTTGAAGAGGCCAATGCATCACTTAAGTCGACTGTAGAGGCTGAAATTGAAAAACGCTCATCAACGGGAGAATCTGCTCTAAAATTACAAAAACAATTAGAACAATTGGAGCCTGAGCTAGAACGTATAAAAATCGAGTTGCAAGAGGTAAAACTCAAAGGCCTTACAGATCAAAAAGAGAACATTGAACAGCTGAAACAACAATTGGATACAAAAAGTCAGACGATTTTGGAATTACGTCAGCAATTCACAGCTGCAACTGAAACCCAATTGTCAGATGAGCAAAATGCCCAATTAGTGCAAGAACAACTGAAAACAGAAATTGCATCATTACAAAGTGAGCAGAAAAAAGATAAATCGGAAATAGACAGGCTACAAATGCTGGTTAAATCAGCAAAAGAAGCAGAAAGGGACTATAAGGCTGCTCTCATAGACAGGCAAGACATCTATTTTGCCCGTATGGAACGAATGGCACCTATCATGCTGCAGATTCTGGACATAGAAAAAAAAGCGGGAGAGCTTCAAGGCAGAGATGAAACGGCTGCATCTCAAGCGGCATTAAAACTTGCCACCAGGCTTCGTGCAAACATACAAAAATATGCCGAAAATCCGGAACAAAATGAAAATGTTGCGTTAAATGATTTTAAAATAAAAGCAACCAAGAGCATTGCTAAATCAAAAGGAATTTTAGGTGAGCACCGAGAAGAATGGAAATACATATTAGCCAATATTACCTTGGGAATTCTTCTGGTCGGAGTCGGCTATGCCGCGGCCGCATTGATAAACAAACAAGTAACCGGCAATTATACTTTCTTTAGTAAAACCGAGAGTATAAAACAAGTAGAAGGACTGGAAGAACATATTGCTTCCCAAACAATTCAATCAATAAAAGGCGGATAAGTTTATTTTAAGTGAACAGAGTTCCTGATTATAAAAAGCATCTATGAAATATGAAGCATAAGCTATTAGCAGCACTTGGTATCACAGATCTTTTGTGCGAGCAAATGGCCAAATACTCCCTGTATTGGTCTGCCATGTTCATCAAGCCTATGCAGCAACCCCGTAGTCTCTTTGTATTCAATAATAGACCAGCCACTGTCCTGATAAAAATGATACAGCTCTTCTTTCTCAGGCAAAAAGGTGAATGACTCAGGCAAAACATAAGACTCTGCTTTTATAGGAAATACCAGGTAATTGAACCCTTTGATGGCTGTTGCGCGTTGCAGTTCTTCTAACAAAGAAGGGATTCGCTCTGCATTTAAAAATTGAATGCTTACAGTAGAAAATATTAAATTATAAAATTCATTAGCAAGATTTAACGGCTGATGTAAATCATGCAGTACCGCATGAACTTGAGCAAGACTCTCTTTTTGACTTAATTCGTTGATCTTGTCTATAGCTGATTTATTTATATCCATACCAGTAATAGAGTACCCCTGTTGTGCAAAATACAACAAATTTCGACCAGAGCCACAGCCTACGTCCAAAACCTGATTGTTTTTTGCATCAGATCCAGATAAATAGGTTTGATAAATGGAAAGCAAATCACTATGTACCATTCCAAGGCCATATTTCTTATTGAAGTAACGGTGAGGAGCACAATAAAATTCAAGGGCTGCATTAAATTGGTCACTGACGGGCTCTATTTTGTGCCAGGAAGCTGGAGGGATCACTAATTCCGGATTCTCTTTATTGATTCTGACTCGTTTTAATTCTGCTCCCGATCCATTCAGAAAAACGAAATCAATATCGCCTTCTCTTCTCCGTAGTAATCCCCAGGTTCCCTCTTTAGTACTGTGTTTATCAAGGAAAAATTTAAGTTTACCTTCACTATCTATCTCTGTTTGCTTATAGCAAAGCAATGTTCCAAGCACGCTTAACATAGTTTCATATCCTGATGAATACAAATGAATACTACAGTGTGACACAATAAACGCCCGGCTTATAGAGGCAGTTTTTATTGCATCAGCCACATTATTCATTCAGAGATACCTAATCCGAATCAAACCTATCTCATAAGAACCACGCCATTGCCGTCATCCAGAGGAGCCCGCGACGAAGGATCTCCCCAGATTAAGGGAATCCTTAGCATATGCTCTGGATGACGTACTGTTCTTATTATGCAGAACCATCCAGTATATAGGTTAGGCCAATCAGGCCTGTATTAGTCTTGAAAGTACCTAAACTCAATCGTTCAGTATTCCAGGTTGAAACACCATTGTCTGATTGCATACGACCAAATGATTGAAAATCATATCCAACATACAGCAACAACTGTTGGGTCAATAGAATATCCAGACCTAAACCAACATTATAAGAAAGCTGATGTAGGGTATTGGTTCTAAAGTTTGGGCTAATGCGTGGAGTAATATCAGGATATGCAGTTTCGCTATAATGCCGCCCATGATTAAAGGATACGCCAATTCCTGCATCAACATAAGGCATTACCCGACCAAATGTTGCCAAATTAACCTTGGAATACAATGAAAGAACATCGGCAGAGATTCCCCAACGATAAGAATAGTTTTTAAAGTCAGGAAGAGAGTATTGCATGATGCTTCCCTCTGTATTTTTTTTAAATAGGTGCTGATACCTTAAGCCCAGTGAACAAGCCGGCATCCATCGTTCATTTCGCTTCCATCTGTAACCTGCCTGTAATCCAAGTTGAGTCATATTTTTTAAACGCAAAGAGTACTGATCCAGATGCTCCGGAAATGGGAATTCAGAGCCATTATCAACCGTCATATAATCAGGAGTGTTTGTATAAGCAGCACCAACATCTACTCCTAAATACCATGACCCCTTCAGCTCATTAGAAAGTGTTCCCATTTTTGACATGGAGGAGTATTTTTTTTCTTCTGAGGTTGCAACACTTAGCTTATGCTCTGCTTGTATAGGGGCTTTTTGCTGGCCCAAAATTACCTGGGCATTTGCATTTTGCGAAATAGATAATGATGCAAGGAGTAATGGAGTCCATTTTAAAGCCGTATATCTCATGTATTATCCTTAATAGATTCAATAAGTTGCAGTACTGGTTTACAACATCTCAATAACAAGGGGCATTGTTCCTATTCCGGAGTACCGTGGCTGCCGCGGTAATTCGGAACAGTAGCTGCCACGGCTTGTTGAGGTGTTACACTGAATTTAAAAAAGGAGACTATAGCAGGTTAACTGGTTATTTGAGAAGTATGGTTCTTTAGTCATTCATCTGATAGCCTGATGCACTTGCCGCCATTCTTTTTCATTAAATTGACCGTCATCAACCAAACCTTCTCTGAAAAAATGAGCCCGGGGACGTTTGTAAAGTGCCGAAGAATCCAGGATGCTGTTCTTGGAATGATTTGGTTCAAGGATAGATAGAAAATTATCACGTGTAAAATGATCCAAAGTAATGTGCGTGGATTCGTTCACGCTGTAATCAGCTAACAAGTTCCCGGGTTCCAATTTAGTTACAAAATGTTCTGAATATAAATCCACTATGTGTATCACTACTACCTTCTCGTACACACTTAACGGTACTTTCTTTAATAATGCTTCTCGCTCCTCATACAACAACTTTAATAAATCATCGACACTTGCTGTTGGATCAAGATCGAAAGTAACTGTCTCATTACAACCTTTTTTGTGAATTTCAAGTTTCATTTAGATAACCTTAAATTTTGAAAAACTGTTGTGTTATTAACCATTAATACAGGTTAAAAGTGTAGAAATCAATACATATATTTTCATTATTGCCTCTAATTGAGCAATATAAATACCAGTATGTTATTAGTGACCAATCGATATGGAGTTGCATTCACTACAAAATTAGCTACAGTAAAGAGTAGGATTCAATTTATAAACGGAGTTCAAAATGAAAAAATCCATTACTATAATACTTTCTGCATTAATGCTAGGTACGGTATCAACAGCAACGATGGCCGATGCTGCTGTAGGTCAGTTGACGGGAACTCCCAGTGAACAAATTCAACAATTGAATTCTCAGATACAAACCCAACTAAAACAAATTCAAACCACTCAAAAACAACAAATTGATACCTTAAATGCTCAATTACAAGGTCAAATAAAACAAATGCAAACGCAGTTACAAGAACAAATTCAGCAGGTAAATTCTCAAGCACAAGCTCAAATGCAAAAAATGCAATCTTCATTACAAGAGCAAATAAAGCAGGTTCAACAACAATTAATTGATAGCAAGAAATAAGCTTGCTTAGAATTACTCAGTGGAACTATCGGTTAGGACAATTAAGTGATTGCCTGAGAAGTTCCACTTACCTGCCACGCCTCCCCTGCCTGAAGAAATTTTATGTTATTTATAGTCGCGCGTACTATGTGAAATCGTGACTAAATCCCCGTATTACGCGATACTAATACGCGCTTCATCGTTTTTAACTTAATGACAGTACCACCAACTGCAATCAATCACTTAAATCAACTGCTTGTATTAAATCCAAAATAAGTAAATGATATAAAGCCTGTTGACAGTTCGTAAATGCTTGCGAGCAAGCATTGCATTGTGAATTCAGAACGGCTCAGGAAAGAATATTAACTTAACCCTCAAAAATAAGGATTCATTATGTGGGTAAACATTCGTAACACTTTAGGACCACTATTTCTTATTCTCATCTGTCCCCCTTTTGTCATGTTGATGTGGTATACCAATACCCAACTGGATGGCTCTTTTGCGACTCTCTGGAATATGATTATCCAGAACGGCTTTTTTGCTACTACCTACTCGATATGGCAACCTCTTTTTTGGGGCTCAAGCACCGCATGGGCAATTATTTCATGTTTCGTACTGTTTGAATTGGCCTTAATGAAACTCCTACCAGGGAAAATATTCCATGGACCAATAACCCCCAAAGGTAATGTTCCAGTTTATAAAGCAAATGGGGTTCTGGCGTTTGTTACCAGTATGGCAGCATTTGCCATTGCCAGTTTTGGCTTGAATTTATTTCCTGCAACCATCCTTTACGACAATTTAGGTAGCCTCTTCGCAGCACTGAATTTACTCAGTCTTGTCTTTTGTGTTTTCTTGTATATCAAAGGACGTTTCTTTCCTTCATCAACTGATTCCAGCAGCACGAACAATGTCCTTTTTGATTACTATTGGGGAACAGAGCTTTATCCTCAGGTTCTTGGATGGAATATTAAAAAATTCATCACGTGCCGCTTCGGTATGATGAGCTGGGGATTATTTCTGCTCTCCTATGCTGCGAAACAGGCTGAACTCGGCGGCTTGTCGAATTCAATGCTGATATCAGTCACTCTGCAATTACTCTATATTGCTAAATTTTATGCATGGGAAACAGGCTATTTAAGATCACTTGATATAATGCACGATCGCGCCGGCTTTTATATATGCTGGGGTTGTATGGTATGGGTTCCTTGTATTTATACTTCTCCTGGCATGTATCTGGTGCTTCATCCAATTGAATTAAGCATGGGATGGGCAAGTGCCATTTTTGGTTTAGGCGTAGTCAGCATTATGATTAACTATTTAGCCGATAAGCAGCGAATTATAGCCAGAGAGACTGAGGGCAATTGCAAGATCTGGGGCAGAAAGCCAACAACTCTGGTGGCTCACTATCAAACAGAAGATGGCATAGCTAAAAAAACGCTATTACTGGCATCTGGTTGGTGGGGAGTCGCCCGACATTTTCATTATGTGCCTGAATTAGCCGCAGCCTTCCTTTGGTCTGTTCCTGCTCTCTTTACTCATTTTGCGCCTTATTTTTATGTCTGTTTTCTCACTATTCTCCTTGTGGACCGCGCATTTCGTGATGACAGAAGATGTTCCAGAAAGTACGGGGAATATTGGACCAAATACTGTGAACTGGTCCCATATAAAATAGTGCCTTTAATCATCTAATCCCGTAGTTCTCATTAAGCCTGATAAATAACCAAACCTACGTACCGTTCTTTATGTACGGTACGTAGGAATAAAAAATCGCCACATTCAGTTAACCAATTGGTAGCCCGTTAGATAGTTCGTTCACAGAACCTGAGGTTTTAACCAAAAAATATAAAAAATCAGAATTATTACTTTTTATGTTTAGAAATGAACTTTTTTCTGGTAAAGTCCTGATTGGATTAGCTAACTTTGAGGTCATGGAATGATGAAAAAGATTTTAATATTAATTACTTGTTTCTTTAGCATTTCAGGATTTGCGGCATGCTCTAACGCTCTGCCGACAGATCATCCAAGCTTTTGTGCTTCATTTAAATCCGTGGCAACCTGCTACTGCACTTCATCCGGACTTCCTGCTGGTATGTGTCAGGATATGAACGCACTATACAAGAGAATGTTAAGTACATTTGGGTCATTACAAAAAGCATGTGAGTATCAGCGCTATACAACGCCTCAGGATTGCATGGACAATTGGAACTGTTACCTCTTTGGCGGTGCTGATTCACGCGGAAGATTATGCAGCTCAACTCAGAATGCATGTCAATAATATTTACTAAGGGATGATATTGTGTCTAAAAAACTGTTACCGTTGTTTTTACTAGTCTCTTTATTTTTTATGGTTGTGAATTGTAACGCCGGTACAACGGGAACAGCGCCCCCACATCATTCATTTTATGCCGGAGCCCTTGGGGGCTTTGGTTCAACCACCTGGAAAGGATTGGTTCCCACCAAAGAAAATCAGAATATGGCACTCATATTGTCGACACCAATTGAAGTTACTGAAGGTGGTGGCGTTTGGGGGCTCTTTACAGGTTATGAATTCAGCCCTTATTTTGCGATTGAAGCCAGTTATATAAGATACCCTGAAGCCAAAGTCTTTTTTGACTCTATGAGCTTATTCAGCTTTAATAATGACGGGAAAATCGAACTTCATACTAAAACTGAAACCGTCAACCTGATGGGTAAAATAATGCTCCAGATTCCCAATTCAAAAATCAGAGTTTATTCAAGTGCCGGTATCGCTGATGTGCATCGAGATGACTTTCTTATCAATCAATGGCTTATCAGTCCCACTTTTGGTGCGGGTTTGAATTACCGCTTGACAGATCACCTGATGACCGAGCTAGGTGCAAATTACACCGCTGGCTTTGGCGAATCACAGTTAGAGCCTACCTCATCCTATATTCCTTTTCTTTATTCCGTTTCCATTCGTGTAGCCTATTTATTTTAGATGGTCTAAGAATTAACCACTGCCATTGGCCGTCATCCTGAGGAGCTAGCGACGAAGGAGCTCCTGGAATTAGGGAGAACTTTAGCTCTTCCCAGGATGACGTACAAAATCCTTACCAGGATGTTAATTAACTAATTAATTTTATTTAATAAAGCATTTTGTTAGATTTAATACTAAAATGAATTATAATTAGACATCTCAGTCACAATGGACGGCTAGGGTATGCAGGAAACGAAGTTCTATCGCTTAGGAACATTAATTTATCATTACCGTTGGGCCATAATAGTATTGTGGCTATTGCTTATCCTTGGATGTCTTCCATTTCTGCCCAACATTATCAGCCCCTTTAAAACGACCGGATTTGTTGATGAAGGCTCGCAAAGTGCAAAAACTGAAGAACTCATAAATAAAGAGCTAGGCTTCAATAATGAAAATAAATTCATCATTATCTACCACAGCGACACACTTCTTGCTACCAGCCAGGAATATAAAAATAAACTGAAAAAATCCTTAGCGAAATTAAAAGAATTCCCTGTTGCTCATGAAATTATCTATCCAGAAAACAATAAAGATCAAATTTCAAAAGACAAACACACCAGTTACGTAGCGGTCATTATTAAAAGCACTGAACCCATCAATGACGCTTTGCTTAAACAATTCATTGCATCTATAACTACCCCAAAAAACATGACGATGCATTTGGGAGGCGCTCCAATTTTCGTAGAAAATGTCAATAAACAAACTCAAATTGATTTATACCGAGCTGATGTTATTGCCGCCCCTTTGGCAATAATAATATTAATTTTAGTATTCCGAACGGTTCTCGCAGCATTCATACCCATTATTCTAGGCGGGGGATGCGCACTAATCATCCTCACTACTCTTTATTTTTTCGGACATTTATTTACGCTGTCCATTTTTACTTTAAATATAGCGTTATTATTAGGGCTGTGTCTTAGTCTGGACTATTCATTATTTATAATCTATCGTTTTCGTGATGAGCTTGAGAAGAACCAGAATATAATTGAAGCCATTTCAGTCACCGAGGCAACAGCCGGTAAAGCCATTTTTTTTAGTGGGCTTGCTGTATTCGCTAGTCTAAGTGCCTTGTTATTATTCCCGGTAAATATTTTATTCTCTGTGGCTGTTGGTGGACTAACCGCTGTTTTTATTGCCGCGTTAACCGCAATTATTCTATTACCTGCGGTACTTTCTGTTTTAAAAGATAAAATCAATTTACTCCCGGTCACCTTATCCAAAACCAATAAAAAACATCGTTTTAATTTCTGGCATTGGTTGGCTGAAAAAATTGTCCGCGCCCCTCATTTAACCTTTATGTTAACTCTTATTTTCTTACTATTGCTTGGCTATCCCTTTTTATCAGCTAAATTCGGGGTATCTGATTACCACATCCTTCCTGAACATTCAGAGCATCGAACGTTTTATGATGTTTATGCAACAAAATTTAATGAAAACGAACTAAGTCCTATTCTGGTTTCAGTCCAATCGAACCCCAGTAGCATACTTTCCCCTAAAAACATTACGCGACTAGATGATCTGGCGCAAAGATTAAAAGACAATCCTTTAATCCAAAAAGTGAACAGCATTGTTACCACTAATTCAAAACTTACCCCGAAACAATATTATCAGCTCTATCACTCCAAAAAAGAGATGAATGCCGATATAAAAACGCTATTAGATACCACAACCAATAAACATCTAACCGTGATGACCGTTATCAGTAAATATCCAATAAACTCGCCGCAAATGAACACATTAATCGATGAATTACACAAAACACCGGTCGGC
Source organism: uncultured Legionella sp. (assembly GCF_937871865.1). Classification (GTDB taxonomy): domain Bacteria; phylum Pseudomonadota; class Gammaproteobacteria; order Legionellales; family Legionellaceae; genus Legionella. The sequence goes on along the minus strand of NZ_CALMPD010000122.1, from coordinate 1,609 downwards.
TATGGCATGACGATGCGATTAACCGGGACTCCTGTAATTAATAGTGATGTGCTAGAAACTATTTCACGCATACTACCTTACGCCATTTTATGGATAATGGTTCTTACCTACCTCATCCTACTTATTCTTCTACGCTCCCTCTTTTTGCCTTTAAAAGCAATTATCATGAATATCCTAAGCCTTAGTGCGTGCTATGGGGCCTTGGTGCTGGTTTTTCAAATGGGATATTTGCATGAGTTATTAGATTTTCAACCGCAGGGAATGTTGGATATCAGCTTATTAGTTATTATTTTTTGCGCTTTGTTTGGGTTTTCCATTGATTATGAGGTGTTTTTGTTAACCCGAATAAAAGAAGCTTATGAAGAGAGTGGTGATAATGAAAAAAGCATCATTTTCGGGATTGAAAAAAGCAGCCGGATAATTACCAGTGCTGCCATTATTGTAATTTTTATTTGCATTTCTTTTCTGGTTGCTCACGTCTTAATGGTTAAAGCATTTGGTCTGGGCATTGCTGTTGCGATTTTTGTAGATGCGTTCTTAATCAGAACGATACTAGTGCCCTCAACCATGGCCCTATTCAAAAGCTGGAACTGGTATCTCCCAAAATGGATGGACAAAATTCTTCCCAGGCTATAGCACAACAGAAAAGATCGAAATATAGTCAATTAGAACAAAATAAAACGCCGCTCTTAAGGTTCTCTTAAGCCAGAAAAAGTATAATCCTGGCCGATAAAAAATTTTTAATGTTATCAGGCATTCAATAAAGTCACCTAGTGACATATACTCGGCGATGGAATTCATAGTTCTGCCCGAATTTTTCTGGAGAAAAAAATGTCTGTTACTTTATCATTAAGCCGCACCTATGGTTCATTTTTTTGGGGATGTACAAAATTTGCCATATCTCCTTACACCAATACATTTATGGCAATAGCAAGGGATACTGAAGAGCCAGTAAGCGGTATTATAGCGGCAGCTATTGTGACTACCGGGTTAACTTTTGTTGTTCCTATATTACCTGTTTTTGCATCATTTACCTTTGCGCTAGCTTCAATTGCCATGTTACTTGCCGTAGCCTCTATGTTTGCTACCTATCCTGTTGCTATCCTGGCAGATGCCTGTACAGCCCCTACCAATGATTGGGATAGAGAATACATGACATTTGCATAACCCCATCACTATAGGTTCCCGCCTTTATTAGCTTGCGCCAAAATCGGGTGATTATTGGAAACCAAAGCAGAGCGTACATTCAGTATGTAAGCATCTGGACACAAATAATCACCTTATTTTTGCAGAGAGAATGAAATCTATTCCCCTCGAAATCAAATAAATAAAAACTAACGTTTTAAATCTAACTCGAAAAGATTTACTGCTATTAAAAGTCCATTGTAAGCACAATATCTTTAAAAGATTTTTATACTAAACTAAACCCATATAAGTCAATTATCAAACCTACTGAATGCAATTGTATCGGATAGACTACTAATCGAACACAAAAAGAACCCTCATCGAATTTTTGGCATAAAAGAAAAAAGGTTAATGACATGAGAGCAAAATTGGAAGAGAGCGATGCTAGATACAGGGCACGCTAATATTGAATATATTATGCCCA
>NZ_CALMPD010000121.1 GCF_937871865.1 uncultured Legionella sp. | reverse complement strand
CGCCAAGCTCTCTTTGCTTACGTCATAAAAAGTTAAATTGACGGCGCCAATTGAAATTATATGAGTCTATTTAAATGGTGGTTTTTATAAACAGTATATCCAATGCCCATTTGCAATATAAGACAATGTCTTATATACTTATATGTAAGATAAATTCTTACATTATAGAGGTAGCTATGGCTCGTACTATGACTGTTGATTTGGGTGCCGAACTTCGCCATTACGTAGAATCACTTGTAGATTCAGGGGATTATAGAAGCAATAGCGAGGTATTGAGAGAGTCGTTGCGTTTACTTCGTGAAAGGCAAGCTAAATCAAAATTAGAACAGCTGCATCACCTTATTGATGAAGGAGAATCCAGTGGAGATCCTCTAATATGGGATGCACATGATTTTCTTAAGGCAATGAAGAAAAGAACCCATGACAAATAAAACATACCGTCTTTATCCAAAAGCGGTAGAGGACCTTGAGTCAATTTATTTATATAGTACACGTGAATTTGGCATCAAAAGAACTGAAGATTATATTTTGGCAATTGATTCAAGCTTTCAGCGCCTTGCAGACGATCCTTTAATTGCTCGAAAATGTGATTATATTCACCCGGATTTGCGTGCGTTTAATGTTGGCTCTCATATTATTTTTTTCAAAACTGCAGATTATGGTATCGCTGTTATTCGGGTATTGCATCAATCTATGGATTTTAAGAGGCACTTATAATTGAACAACAATAACACATATTAATCTTATCTACCTCAATGTAAGATATTTAAAACAATTGTTTTATGCTGGATGCAAAAGACCATATAAAAATCTTATCTATCCCAAACATTCCTCTTTTTCACTTTAGTCTAACGGTAAATACAGGGTTATTTTCATTGAAAGTACCCACTTTGTGCTAAATAAGGTACGTTATCTTTCACAAACATCAAGCAAATAAATTCAGTCAATATGAAATTTTTGTAATACATGCTATACTTGTTATACTGATATTTATTAAGGGGAACTCTATGTTAGCAGTCCGTTTGCCTGAACCGCTAGAACACAGACTTTCAGATCTCGCCAATGAGACTAATCGTTCCAAAAGTTATTATGTAAAAAAAGCACTCCAAGAATTTTTAGATGATCATGAGGATCATTTACTTGCTTTAGCCCGATTAGAGAAAAAAAATCCAAGAATAACAATTGAAGAAATGGAAGGTCGTCTTGGCTTGGAAGATTGAGTTCGATGTGGATGTGGAGAAAGATCTAAGAAAGCTTGGGCATACCGCTCAAAAGCGAATTATTAATTATCTTAAAGAAAAAATTATTCCAGCAGAAGATCCACGCTTATTTGGTAAGCCATTATCTGGTGATTTAAATGGTGTATGGCGTTACCGCGTTGGTGACTATCGAGTTCTTGCTACAATTGAAGATGAAAATTTCATTATTCTGGTTATTCACGTTGGTCATCGCAAGAATGTTTACGATTAACCATTTTAGAACCAGCCCTGAATGACGTGGTCTAATAGATTTTGACACCCCAGTTAAGAGATAATGAACTTAACTGGAGAAAGAAATGGTAGCAAGAAAGAAGTATTCTAAAGAATTCAAACTTGATGCAGTTAGTCTGGTATTAGAACAAGGCTATGGTTGCACAGAAGCTGCTAAAAGTTTGGGGATTCATCAAGCACTACTTAGTCGCTGGCTTAAAGAACATCAAGAACCTGATGGTCAAGCATTTCGAGGAAATGGCAAGTTAACAGCAGAACAATTAGAGATACGTCGCCTGCAGGAAGAAAATAAGCGCCTGAAAATGGAAAAGGAAATCTTAAAAAAGGCGGCGGTCTTCTTTGCTCAAGAAACGAAATAAAATATTCGTTTGTCGCCCAAAATAAGAAGACCTGGCCAGTTGGCTTAATGTGCCAACTCCTGGGCGTTACACGGCATGGATATTACAGTTATCAGCACCGTCAGAGAAATAAACCAGATGATCCTGAACATCAGAAGGTTATTGAGTGGGTGAAGAAAATAGCTGAAGCGAGCCAGTATTGTTATGGAAGCCGCAGAATGAAAAATGCTTTAAATGCATTAGGCTATCCAGTAGGTCGAAGACGAGCTCAAAGTTAAATTGACGGCGCCTATGAGAGCGCTCATTTAACTATGCTTAAATTTAGCAGGAGGATATGCCTCCTGCTTTCAAAAAATTATCAAATAATTCTCATTAAACGGTAGTTTTTATGTGTATGTGCACCTTAATTATCTTAATGTTCGTTCAGTTACCCAAAATGAGCCAAAAAAAATCAAATACCCATAGTTTCAATTAATTCAAAATAATAAGGGGCGGTAGTGTCACGGTGAAAATCCTCAGGATTAGCTTTAATGCCTTTTGAGGTATATTTGTAGCGAACTTCATTCAAATACTTAATAACTATTTGCTTGGGATCTGGCTCTAGCAAATTCTTTCCGGTTCCTTGATAACCGATAGCCAGAGGTCCAAAAAAGTAGCTGTCTAAGTCAGAATTATTTGCCTCACGCAGTTCATCCACAATGGACTGGATATATATAGATTGCAATTCTTTTGATTTATGAACTAACTTGTATTTAAGGGTAATTGAGGCTGGATGAGTTGCAACTGCCAATTGAGTATCTATCTTATCCAGATTTTGTAACGTTTCATCTGCTGTGTGGGTGTCAATAAACCCCATTGTAGCCCAGTCAGCGCAACGTTGATTAAGCTTTTCACCTATTAGTCTGTGAAAAAAAACTCTCAATAAATCTTTATCTCTAACGTTTGGATGCTCTCTTAAGTCTCCTTGAACATGAAACATAAGGCCGCTAACTATTTTATTTTTTACCTCTTCACGCTCCGTCTCATCATATAATCTTAATAATTTTGGAACCAAATCTACATCACTGACTTTTGATGTAATTTTATCAATCATAGCGCCTCGTTTAACATCGCTAAGACTATTGTCGTAAGCAAACCGCATATAAGCTGACATAGGAGCAACATAGTTTGTTGGATCCTTTAAGGAGGTGTCAATTACCGCTTGAAATTCTTCGAAGGTCATTTCATTAAGATCTTCAGCACTTACATCATCTAAAGATTTATTTGTTACGCCATTCACCACTGTTCCAGATGAGTCGGCAATTAATCGCTCATCATTATAATAAGGGAAAAAATTAAACATATTCCTTGGTAGCCATACGTGGCCAGGCATGGTATCTACTCCCTGGCTGTAAAAAGCCCACCAGGCATAAGTGTCGCATCTCCAACGACCTGTTACGAATATTTCTCCTGTCTTTGGATTTCCCTGCGCAATTCTGTAATCAGTATTGCTAGTGTATTCCCTAACCCACCAACGTTGATGATTCGCTTCAACCAATACTCTATAACCTTGCTCTGGGTTGCCAATAACTCCATATTTACTACCCCAATAGGGAGAGCGTCTTTTAAAATCATCTATAGTATTAATCTGGCCAATTACAGATTCATTTAGTACTTCTATTACTCGTTTGGCAGGTGTTGACATGCCACTAGGATCTGTCATTGGTCTTGTAGCAATACCAACATGCCCCAACCATCCCATGCCAGGATAATTTAAATCTCGACCTATAATGTCAGACGGTAAAGTTTTCTTGGCGTGTAATGGCGGGATTATAGCGACCAATGTAATACTTAATCCTAATGCGAGTATCTTTTTATTTCTCATTTACAGCTCCATGTTATATTGAACTTATTGTTGCGTACCGCTTGTCTTTTTAGATTGAAATGTCCTAAT
>NZ_CALMPD010000120.1 GCF_937871865.1 uncultured Legionella sp. | reverse complement strand
AATTGTTCTAGTTTGCTCCACATCGCATCATCAATGACAAATCGTGACATCCAGTTACTCCGCTTTTACTATGGAGCCTTTTTATCAAATTTTTAACCGTTTGAAAAACTTTAAAAACACGCCCTTGGATTATTCTAGGAATTTTAAGGTTATTCTTTACTATGTCTAACCCCAGTTCGGGGTTTTAAAATGCTCAAAAATTGATTAATTCATGTTGCCAATGTGCTCTTGTAACCTGTGTTTCGGAGTTTAAAAGTGCTTGAAATGGAGTGCTGGCGCAACTAACATGATGAATTTTCTTTGGTTTCTCAGACAAAAGGATTTTCAATATGATAAAGGAACGCCAGCTAGTAGATATTTTTTGCGAAATTGATGATTTTTGCAAGGAGTTGGATAAAAATATATCTGAATCTCTACTATCAGCACCAACGAAGGGAGGGCGAGGTCCAAACTGCTGTTTGTCGATTAGTGAAATAATGACCGTTCAAATTTTATTCCAAATGGTTGGTTATCGTAATTTCAAAACGTTTTATACGGCTTTTCTAAAACAATATTGGCATCATTATTTTCCTGATTTGCCAGGATATACTCGGTTTGTAGAATTAATGTCGCGTTCTATTGTTCCATTAACCTTGTTTACACAACTAAAATGTGGAAAAAAAACGGGGATCTATTATATCGACTCCAGTTGTCTTCCTGTTTGCCACTTGAAAAGGTCAAAACGGCATAAGACCTTTGATAGTATTGCCAAGTATGGAAAAACATCAGTTGGTTGGTTTTTTGGATTAAAAATTCATTTGGTAGTCAATCATATCGGTGAGTTGATCGCATTCAAAATCACTCAAGGTAACCGGCATGATAATGCAACAGCTCAGACTCTACTTGGCTCACTTCAGGGATTAGCCTTTGGAGATAAAGGGTATATTGGAAAAAAATTATTCGAAGTGCTTATTAGAAATGGATTGAAACTCATTACCCGGAAACGCAAAAATATGAAAGAACAGCTCAATATAAATACATATGAGCAACAGTTATTAAATCAGCGCGGCATTATTGAAACAATATTTAACTGTTTGAAACATAAATACCACATTTGGCATACAAGACATCGTTCTGTCCTTAATGCTATGTCTCATTTAATGGCTGCTTTAGCTGCTTATACCATTGAGCCACTGAAATTGTCTGCGGTTAAACTTCTGACAAAGGAACCTGCTTTGCTTACTGCAAATTAAATTTAAAAAACTCCGAACTGGCGTTATGTCTAAGTTAATTTAAGTGATCTCTATGACTAATTCCTGCATAAACGGCTAAAAATGCTATAGTAATATTATCAACAGGCTATTGAAGGATTTACATGGACTTAGTAAGTCATGCTGCCTTAGGTGCTGCCTGCGCTCATTTGGTGCTTGGGAGGCAAAATAAAAAAATTGCCTGGAAAGTAGGGGCATTAGCGGCATTAGTACCTGATTTAGATATCCTAATCGCCTATCTTAGCCAAGAGCCATTAAGTATTGAATACTGGCACCGCAATTTTACCCATTCCTTGATTTTTATTCCTTTCGGAGCATTATTATTTGGCTGCATTTTAATGCTTATTC
>NZ_CALMPD010000119.1 GCF_937871865.1 uncultured Legionella sp. | reverse complement strand
AAAGTAGAGCAAATCTGCTCTGCTTCAAGCGACAACTATCCTGAAAATTACCGCTTTTTTCTACTATCATCTCTTTTAACGCTTTAACTGAATCGGTTTCCAAATTAAATAACCGGGTAGTCAGACCTTGGCCTGTTGCAAGAATTATATAACTTCCTGATTTATTTTTTATAGTCTCATCTTCGAATTTCTTTAAATCGTCTAAAGAGGATATATTTTCAATCTGACTTTTAAAATCGAGCAAGAGATCTCGTTTCAAATGGTCGTCTTTTAATTGCTGCAGCTCCTTTCTAATATTTGTCGTTGACGCCGCGCTGACCATAAAACCGTGGTCACGCCCAATCGCTTTTGCGTGCCCAACACTTTTTGCCAAAATCTGTTGTTCCAATGCTCCTTCCGTATGCTGTTGTCTATCAGCTAAATCCATTTTTCTTAAATGAACAACGAGATGTTCCTGAGCTACTTTGGGGTTCTCATTTACAGAAGTTTTAGTATCTTTATAGTGTTTTAGTAATGACACAGAGTTAAATTCTTTAGCGACATTAATATGTGAGGTAGTTTCATCTTGAGCCTCGGCTATAATGAGAGAGCGTATTTGCTTGTAAAAACTCGACCAGTCTGAGGTTATTTGAGGAATACTGCCTTTGCCACGAATTTTTGCAATTTCTTGTGCTTCCCCGTAAAGATAAACGTCAGGTCTTCTTTGAGCTCTTTCTGTCTTTTCTGGCTGCGGGCCAGAGTATCCGCGTAAAATCAAAACTACATTTTTAGGTATCAATTCCGGATTTTCCTGAAAAAAATTATGAAGTCCTTCCACAATATCTTTTCTATCATCATAAATGAATGATAGGGGATTGTCTTCCGCATAGCATATTTCTTGATGATGTTGGCTTGTAAATCTCATAGTCAAATATAACGATATAGTCAGGCTCTAATATAGAGTAGCTATTTACCAGCCCTTTATCGCATATTAGCTGTTGTCCAAGCCTTAGTTGTTCGTTATAATACAATGTTAAATCTGGGCTATTTGACGTTAACGGAGTTTTTCGATGCCAATTTATGAATATCAATGCACAAGTTGTCATCATCATTTTGATTTGATGCAAAAATACAACGACGAACCTGTAAAGCAATGTCCAAAGTGTTTTGAAAATAAGGTGATTAAATTAGTATCTGCTGCGGGATTTCAACTTAAAGGTACTGGTTGGTATGCTACTGATTTTAAAAATAAGGGGGCTACCGCTAGTGACTCTACAGTAACAAAAAATACAGCACCAGCAAAAACTGCGGATACACCAACCAAAGACAGTACTTCCTCTAAAGCAGCAGACTCATCATCAACGACAACTACTACCAAGGGTGATTCCTAGTGAATGCGGGGTCTTTAAAAAAATACTTGCTTGCAGGATTAGTTGTCTGGTTGCCTCTTTTGATAACCATAGGTGTTCTTCGTTTCATTGTTGATTTACTTGACAATACTATGGCCTTAATTCCTAAAGCATATCAGCCTGAACACCTGCTAGGCCTGCACATTCCGGGTTTGGGTGTTATTCTTTCACTGATATTGTTGGTATCAACAGGTGTTTTTGCGACCAATTTTTTTGGACAAAGACTGGTGGCTTGGGGCGAATCCATTCTCTCGAGAATCCCCCTGGTGCGTTCCATATATAATGCAGTTAAGCAAGTTATGAATACCGTACTATCTACTAATAGTGAGGCATTTCGTAAAGTATTATTGATAGAGTATCCACGGCAAGGGGTTTGGAGTATAGGGTTTCAAACCGGATCTGTTAATACGGAAATTAATGATAAAGTAAAAGATGAAATGCTTTCTTTATTTATTCCTACAACGCCTAATCCAACATCCGGTTTTCTTTTGATGTATCCGAAAAAAGATACAATAGAGTTAGATATGAGTATTGATGAAGCTTTAAAATGTATCATCTCTTTAGGCGTAATGCAGCCCACTCCTGGCAGCATTGGCAACAACACAATAAAAATATAAAGGCGGTTTTATGCGTACACACTACTGTTCCACCGTGAATGAATCAAGTTTAAATCAAGAGGTCACTGTATGCGGGTGGGTACATCATAGACGCGATCATGGTGGTGTTGTTTTTTTAGATATCCGTGATAGCTCTGGCTTGCTTCAGGTCGTTTATGAGCCAGAGAACCAAAACACGTTCTCTATTGCTGAGAAATTACGCTCCGAGTTTGTGGTACGTGTTACTGGATTGGTACGTAATAGACCTGATGGCATGATTAATGAAAAAATGGCTACAGGTAAAGTTGAAGTCATCGGAACCAAGCTTGAGATTCTTAATCAGTCACCGACACCACCTTTTTTGCCAGATGATCATCAAATTGTAAATGAAGATTTACGATATAAATATCGTTATATTGATTTGCGTCGTACGGCAATGCAAAACAAAATGAAATTAAGACATAACCTGACAAGCTGCATTCGTAACTATCTAAATCAACAAGATTTTTTTGATATAGAAACACCGATGCTTACTAAAGCAACCCCGGAAGGTGCGCGCGATTATCTGGTTCCATCACGAGTGCATCCTGGTGAGTTTTATGCTTTGCCTCAGTCACCCCAATTATTCAAGCAATTACTTATGATGTCTGGCTTTGATAAATACTATCAAATAGTACGCTGCTTCAGAGATGAGGACTTACGAGCAGACAGGCAGCCTGAATTTACACAGCTTGATATTGAAATGGCATTTATCGATGAAGAAGATATTTTAAAATTGATAGAAGGCTTGCTCAATGTTGTATTCAAACAACTTTTAAATGTTGACTTGCCCGAAAAATTACCGCGAATGACTTACGCGGAAGCAATGCAACGTTTTGGTAGCGACAAACCTGACTTGCGTAACCCGCTGGAGTTGATTGATGTTGCTGATTTAGTCAAAGATTGTGATTTTAATGTCTTTTCTTCTGCGGCTAATGACTCTGCTGGTCGGGTTGTTGCTTTAAAATTACCTGGTGGATGCGATCTGAGTCGAAAGGATCTGGATGGGTATGGCCAATTTGTAGGTATTTACGGTGCGAAAGGGCTTGCCTATATTAAAGTAAACAATTTATCTGAAGGAATTGCAGGATTACAGTCACCTATTTTAAAGTTTCTTCCAGAAGAGTCTGTGCTATCCATTCTAAAACGTGTTGATGCTCAATCCGGCGATGTTATTTTCTTTGGTGCAGATAAAACTCATGTGGTAAACGAATCAATGGGAGCTCTGCGGATTAAGCTAGGTCAGGATAGAAAATTATTGAGCAATGACTGGCAGCTGTTATGGGTTGTTGATTGGCCCATGTTTGAGATGGATCATCAAAATAACAGATTGCAATCCATGCATCATCCATTTACCTCGCCTCAGGATTTGTCACCGGAAGAATTGCGTGCCAATCCGACTCAGTCTTTAGCGAAGGCATATGATATTGTAATTAATGGCTATGAAATTGGTGGTGGTTCTATCCGAATTCATCAACCAGCGCTTCAGCAAACGGTATTTGATATGCTTGGGATTAATGAACAAGAAGCTCAGGAAAAATTTGGATTTCTTTTAGACGCATTACAGTATGGAGCACCTCCTCATGGTGGTATTGCTTTGGGTATCGATCGACTGGCAATGTTGTTAACTGATTCTACGTCAATCAGAGACGTTATTGCTTTTCCTAAAACGCAAACGGCATCCTGCCTCTTAACCAGTGCACCATCACCAACAGGTACCGCACAACTTACTGAATTGGGAATAAGACTTGCACCAAATACTCCGACAAAATAATTTATTAGCAAACACCATCAGCCTAAAAAGCTGGTGGTGTTTGTCGTTATTTGTACTGATGTTGTTCCTTGTTTTTAATGGACAACTAAATGCTGCGTCTGACAAAAAAAATGTTCCCCCACCTGTAAAGCAATCAAGTGCTACTCTTGTTGAGTATTTAGCTGAAGAAAAAACACACTTAATTATTTCCATTAATGATGCAAAACAACGAACTCAGCCTAAAGACGAAGAACAATATAATATTTTGATGCAGCAGTTATCTACAATGCTGACAATGAATGCCGCTAAAATTCAAAGTCTTGAAGGATTTCTTGAGAACCAAAACAAGCAAGATATTTATCTTAACGTACGATTAAAAAATTTACAGCAATTGCCTTTGGCCAGTGGTGATATCACTGTTCAAGAACGTGTTGGTAAAGTTGAAACCTTATTAACGGTAAATAAAAAGACCTTGGAGCTGATTAATGAGAACCTCGAATTGGCAAAGCAGTATCAAGGTTTATTAAATGACTCAATGAAAGAGTTAAAACTATGGAAGTCTAATTATGAGCTCCAGCAAAAATTAATTCAGATTAAATCATTGAAAGTAAAGCTCAATGAGGAGCTCGGACAGCTCTATCAGAACAATGCTAATAATCAGCTCACTAATCATCCAGAGGATCGTGCTGAGAGTCAAATAGAACACGAAGCAAAACTGTTCCTTAATAATCAGCATATAGCCATTATCCATCAATATTTGGATGCCTTAGCCTTACAAAAGAAAGCGATAAAATCGCAAATTTTATTATTGAACAATAGTTCTGATACTAAAATATTGCAGATTGTGACGGATACCTATAAGGACTCTATAGTTCAATATGCTGCTATAGAAAAATCATTAAAGAAAATTCTGGCAACAGTTACAAATGAGGCAAGTCTTGCAGCCATACCTGAATTAAGTAATTCGATTAATGCTTTGCAGCTCAATATTGATAACCAGTTAAAGGATGTCAAGGAGCAAAAAATACTGTTGGCAAAGAAACTGGAAGAATATCAAAATCAGCTTAAAAAATTGATTTCTTCTCGCCAGACTCTTGCTGAATACAATATTAACAGCTGGCCTATTATTATGCACAAGCTGATTAATATTCCCAATTTGTTTTACAACTACGTCAAAACATTAACCTTAAAGGTTTATGATAGTTATACCTGGCTTGATACTTGGCCTGTTGCTATTTTATGGACCCTTTTAGCGTTGACAGTGGGGCTGTTTTATATTTTAAATCGCTTTTTAAAAACATTGAGCAGTGATAAAGAACGTTCCAGATTAACAGGATATTTATACGATGGCGCATTGGCTTTGGTCAGTAGAAATATTCCTTATCTCTGTCTGTTTACTGTGTTATGGCTCATTCTTTATATTACTAATATTTCATTTTCAAATTATCAATTATTGTTCAATCTGATTGCCGTGTGGTTTACATTCCGAATTTTAATATTGATTGCCAGGTTAGTCTTGCTGGAACGAATTTCTGACTCTTCAGGAAAGGACGTAAAATTATATTATCGCTTAAAATGGCTATTGTTGTTTGGAGGATGGACTACTGCTTTAATGGTGTTTAGTCATATTCTTCCATTAACGTTGTTGCTGCAGGATATATTTAATAGGCTGTTCATGCTGTTTATTCTGGCAGTTTCTTTAGTTGCCTGGAAAAGTAAGGATGTGATTCCTTATTTATTAAGGCCATTACTAAAGGGCAAAAAAAGATATGTTAAAAATGTAATATCCTTGCTTGTAGTGTTGGTTCCTATCACTTTATTTACAACTGCTGTTATTGGTTTGTTGGGTTTTGTGAATTTAGCCTGGACCATGAGTCGTTATCAGGCTTATATACTCACGGTACTGGTTGCCTATATTCTTTCGAGAGGTTTGGTCTTTGATGCCTTGGAATTGTTTTCTGAATGGATGATTTCATCCCTTAAAAATGGATGGTTATGGATTGAGGTTTTTCTTAAACCATTGGATGGAATTTTACGAATAGTATTATTTTTATTAAGCACTTTTATTTTGTTTCAACTCTTTGGTTGGAATTCAGACTCATTAGTCATCATCAGCATTGAAAAAATGGCGCAATACAGCATTGTTAATTTAACGGGCATACATATTACCGTGTTTAGCGTCATTGAATTCTTCATTCTGCTTGCCATTTTTGTATGGGCTGCAAAGTGGACACGGGAGTTTTGTTATCGATGGTTGTTTAAAAATGCCAAAGATGTCGGTATTCGTAACAGTCTCTCGGTGTTTACTCAATACGCAGTTATCTTACTGGGAAGTTTTATTACCTTGCACGTTCTTGGATTGGATTTTAGTGGTATGTCGATGATCCTTGGAGGGCTTGCAGTTGGGATGGGATTTGGTTTAAGAGATTTTGCTTCCAACATTGTTGGAGGCATCATGTTACTCATTGAACGTCCGGTAAGAGAAGGAGATCTGATTACCATTGGTGAATATGAAGGTCAGGTTGCGCACATTGGAATTCGTTCTATGCGAGTATCTTCATGGGATAATACTCAAGTGTTGATACCTAATGCAGAAACGTTTAACAAACCGTTTACCAACTGGACCCACCAGGATGGTATTGTCAGAACGGTTATTCCCATCAAAGTAAGCAGAGCAGATGATCCGGTTATGATTCAACAGCTCATATTGGATGTGTTGGCCATCATCCCTGAGATTGCAGGAGATCCTCCGGCACAAGTCTTTTTAAAGAAAATTGATACGGCATTAATTGAATTTGAAGCACGATATTTTATAAATGTTCAGTCGCATAATCGTGTTGAAATACGCTCGAAAGTTTTGTTTGCGATTACCGCTCAGTTTAAAGCTGCTGGGATTAAACCACCAATAGAACCAATAACTGTAGAATTTAAAGAAGGACACGGTGAATTTTATGCGAAAAATCAGCCCTCCGAAGACTGAAGAAGAGCTCATTAATCGCTGCATGAACATTCAAGGACTTAGTTTTACACAATTAAGTATTTCGCTTGACCTGCCAATTCCTTTAAATCCAGTCCAAAGAAAAGGTTGGGTTGGAATGGCGCTTGAACTAGCATTGGGAGCCGATGCAAATAATAAGGCTGCACCTGATTTTCAATCTCTAGCTGTTGAACTTAAAACGCTGCCTCTTGCCAAATCAGGAAAACCCGCTGAATCTACTTTTGTAACCTCCATACCTTTACTTACAATTCATCAGCAAAGCTGGAAAACATCTCAATGTTATAGCAAATTGCAGCGCGTTTTATGGATTCCTATTGAGGGAGACAGGGAAATTCCTTTTGAACAAAGACGAATTGGCATGGGTTTTTTATGGTCTCCAAATGAACACGAAGAGCAGATTCTTTGTAGTGATTGGGATTATTTAACACATCAAATCAGTTCTGGAAATCTTGAATGCGTTGATGCTACTGTTGGCGTTTATCTGCAAGTCAGACCCAAGGCAGCCAATGGAAAGTCACTGTGTTACGGATATGATACAGAGGGTAGCAAAGTCCAAACTTTGCCAAGAGGTTTTTATCTACGGAGCAAGTTTACTTCACAAATATTATTAAATGCCAGTTCTTGAGTTGGATTTGAGGAAAATAGTGCCCGGCATCAATGAGTCTCGTTCTGAGCTAATGATGCCGTGCTACTTTGCAGGAGATTCCTCGCTGTACTCGGAAAGACGTTACATTTTTAATGGAATAGTTTCGGTATCCCTTTTTAAAGACTCATCTTCTATCCCTGTTTTTTTAGCTTTAAATAGATCGCTAGAGTGAATCTCTGAGTGTGTTGGAGATCGGTCAGATAAATTATCCGGGGCGCTGGGCAATTTCGTCATCATCAATACCGTCGACATAGGTTCGGGCTCAGGGCTCTTATGCAATAGTCCCTCATTATTATCTTTGTCTTCAGGAGTTTGGCTGGATGTTCCCTGGTTTTCGATAAAATAATTAAACATTAATGCAACGAATACACCTGCTAAGACTCCGAGCCCGCTAAACGACGTTGTTGCCATTGCAGGTCCGAATGCTGCTGCATTACCTGCTGCTATACCAAAATAAATAAAAGGAATAAAAACAGCGAGTGTAATAGCTAAAGCTGCCCATAAAATATAGTGGGTGTAATTATTTTTAGATTGATTGTTTAATTCAGAGTACCACTTACTGAACACTCGTTCGTTAGGTATTATTGTTTTTCCCGATAATTGAAATAGATTGATATGTTTCTGATCAGGAAAGGTAATATCTGCGAATGCTCGTTCTTTAATATTTTTTATTTCATTCTGAATAATTAAATCAGTTGATATAAGTCCTACATCAGGATGGTTTTGTATTTCTGATTCCCATTCTTTATCTATATCTTTTTTATTTGCAGCATATTCATTAGAAAACTGAGTCATCAGAGAGGCTACTACTTCAAAATGAACACTATCAAGAATAAAGCGATCTAACAGGCTGATTTGTTTGTCACGTGGATCGGATTTATTGGGTTGCGAAAAAAAATGAACGATGCGGTTTTCATTCGATCTGCCAACAAATTTACATATTTTCTCATGGTTATTAGAAAATAATTCAATAAGTTCTGTATCAGCAATTGTTTTTTTATCGTAACGTGCAGAGACGCATTGTTTAAGTTGGGAGATACTTGATAAGCGCTGCAGAATGCGTTGTTTGTATTCTTTATCAAGAAGCGACTTACTGGTAAAAATACATGTCATATAACAAACTTCATATTGATATATTTTGTGCAGTATACACTGTATTTAATCTGTAATAAATGATTTAGAGGGCGTACAAAAAAATACTCCATCATTACAATGTAAACAGCATCAGGCCAACCCTCACTGCCATTAAGTTAAGGATTTGTAATGTGCTGGTGATGAAGGAGCGCCCAGGTTTCAGGAGATCCTTCGCCATGCTCAGGATGACGTACTTTTCTAAACTTAATAGCAGTGAGGCCAACCCTGAACTATGATTTCATGGTTGGCCGATATCTCAATCCATCTTAGGGGAGGATAGCATTGCTGCTATTGGAGTCGGAGCCATTTTCCTTACATCGTCCCATTTAGTCCATAATAATTGTTTATAATCTGTATGGCTTGCTTGGGTCATAAAATAATCAATGGCTTGCTTGAATCCTGTATAATCATTCAAGTCTAACTTTCTTGTTTCAATATTTGCTTTTAATTCACGCAATTGCTGTTGTTGATCTCCACTTGGTTGTTGTGCTTTGGAAAATAGAGTAAATGGTGTAGATACAATAGAGTATCCTATGGAAAAGGCGTTTGATATGAACCCATTATTCTGTTCAGGATTCTCTACTTCTTTTGGCCAGGCGACCATAAATTCTGTGGTACATAAGGGGGCCATTAATTTGATCATACGTTGAATTTGTGGATTCAAAAGGTTGTTTGTATTGTCAATTTGTTCATCATAATTCATGTTGCTACCTTTTAAACACCAATTATACAGATGTTTCATTTCTAATAGTTGGGCGTGGAAATTATCAATACTGTATTCTTTTAGGTAGTGGCTCGATAGTCCTAGAAAAAGGCAAGCATTTAATAATGAATTTACAAACTCAGGAATGGGCAGTATCCGGGCAATCAGGAACGAAGCTCCCCATGCTGTAAGTCCATTGCTTGCTGCCTGAAGAATACGCATTTGATTGGTTTTGTATTCAAAATTATCGATGAATTGTTTAAGAACATTTATTTGTTGTTCATTACTGCAATTGAAGGGGGCTGAGGTCAGTGATCTTATTTTTTCAGCTCTTTTTGCTTTCTCCGTTTCTATCGCAGCCATTCCTGCCACATTCAAATTACTCACATCTGTCTCCTTGACATAAAAAATTATTTTATACTATAAATTTCGAAATTAATGAATGATAATTTAACGAAGAGTTCCATCAGTTGTTTATCTACTTGTTATTTTGATCAATGTGGATGGACTTTTATCATCTATGTGGTCTTAATTTGTGCTGTTTGACTCAATAGATCAGTTCCTAATGCTTTAACAAATCGAGCTGGGTGATGTATAATGATTCAAATCAATCAGATTGATTTTTGGATTTATGATTCATAAACGAAAAATATATATTGATCCAAGAACACTACATCAATCAAATTTCGGTATATCTGAAAGTCATGCTGCTTTATTAAGTTTTTTTGATGCAAAAAAAATAAGTACTGTTTGGCACAGTAAAGAAGACTATGAGTACACCTATAATCATATAAATTATCAGTTTAATTTTTCACAATCCATTATTAAACGCCCTCGCAAGGAAGGAAAATCCGGTTTTAGATTCGATCTTTTTGATCCTGACCAAACTCCAAAAGGAAGGGGGGGGTATGCAGTTGTTTATCCCATAGTAGCTACTTTTATTCATAACGAAGAAGGGCTAATCGAGTTTAAATCAAGTAAGAAAAAATTAGTAAAAATACAGGACCATACCGCTAGTGACCGCACTGGAACTGTGATACAGGAATATAAAAATCTGCAACAAGCAGGGCATTTGCGTGTAAAAGAACCTGTCTTTTCTAAAAGTGAACGGATAAATAAAAGTTATCTGATTATGGAGGATGTCGAAGGTTTTACTTTAGAGCAAATTGTAAATCCGGATAAACGTGTGCATATTATTAATGAAATACCGCGGTTGACCGTGTATAAGCGTTTGCAATTAACCTTGGAAATATTACGCGCAATACAAGAACAAACGGTTGGTAAAAATTTATTACACAGGGATATTAAACCTGGAAATATAATCGTTGATTTAAATCAAAATCCACCAAGAGTAAAACTGATTGATTTTGGTTTTGCAATAACATTACACAATCAAGATTATCGTCGGTTAGGGACTAGAGCTTATAGGCCACCTGAGTCTTTTGATCTGCATGCAAAATATTCTACTAAGTCTGATATTTATTCGACAGGACGATTATTAAGTTATTTATGGGGTGATGATTATAATAACTATTATATTGATAGAACAAAGGATTTTGATTACATAAGAAGCAAATCGACTAATGTGGATTTGTTCTCTTTACCTGAAATTGATTTATTCCTTGATGAGGTGGACAAAAATCGAATCAGGGGATATCTGGACAGCATGATAAATGTAAATCCAGGATTGCGCCCAAACATAGACCTATTAATAGAACAGTTTTCCAGTATCAATGCGAAACAGTATAGTGCTTTGGATATTCCCAAGTATTCTAACGAGCATCTTCAACAATTTGCCCAGAAATTGAAGCCCGATCTTTTATTAATCAATCAACATTTGAAATTAATGAAAAAGAAACAACATGAGTTAATCGACAGAGACCATATTGATGCTGCTAATGCAATGAGTAAATTGATCATAACGATTGAAAGGAATACTTGTTTCTTACAGGAAAACCTCAATCCGGATTATATGCTAAGGCACAGAAAAAGCTGCCTTGACGCAATTAATACGTCACAAAAGATATTAAAAAATCATCGAGACTCTTATTGGATAGTAGCTGAAATTGCCACAGCTATAGCTTTGTTGGGGGCTGGCTATCTAGTCGCTCTGGGTATTAATTATTGTTACTCAGGTCGAGTGGGGCTATTTTCACAAACTAAATCGAGTAAATTAGCTGAGTCTTTGAACGATATGATCTCTGTGATGGGAGAGCCAGTCAGTACGTCTCATTTTATTTAAGCTAAATACTCATGGGTATTTGGGGCTTTTTGTTGACTATTTAATTAGCCAGCACAGGAATTTCTAATCTTTTGTTTGAATACCGTCTAAAATTAAGCATAAGCTTTAAAGGGATTCACTTATGAAATTTTCAACTTTATTGAAACTAATGCGTTTTTGGCCTCCTTTTTGGGGAGCTGGAATTAGTGTTAAAAGTTTCAGTTCTGATCTGCGAGTTATTGATGTACAGATGAAAATGAGATTCTGGAATAAAAATTATGTCGGTACTCATTTTGGTGGCTCTTTATATTCTATGACTGATCCCTTTTATATGCTTATGCTGATGAATTTGTTGGGTAAGGATTATATTGTCTGGGATAAATCCGCTTCTATACGCTATAAAATTCCAGCAAAAGGAACTGTGTATGCCCGATTTGAATTAAGTGAGGAGTACATAGAACAGATAAGGCGTGAAGTGGATGAAACTCACAAATGTGAGCCTGATTTTGCTATTGAAATTAAAAATAGTGATGGGGCGGTAGTTTCAGTGGTACATAAAGTAATACACATATCGAAAAAAAGAAAAAGAGATTAAGGTATCTTGGATGCTTAAAAAAATTATTGATTGTTCTTGTTTGCTCATTAGTCGCATTTATTTAATATTGTGTTAAGGGTGATGTCATATCATATTCTTCTGAACACATTTGAATGAATTAATATGCCCTTACCCATTGATTACATCGTTAAGAAAATTCGACCAACCCTGACTAAAGTAGAATCAGCTTATAAAGACATAGCTACAGACGTTTTTGTTGACTTTGTTGGGTTAATGCATCAGGGCAATTATAAGGCGGCTTATTCTGTAGCACTTAAACTTTATCGCATGAGCAACACCCCTGTAGAAGAGGCACGATCTTTATTTCATCACTTGGTATTTGCAGAAGATGTTGTAGCTTCTGATTCTGTCGTTTTCATCCATAAAGATTCACCATTTAGGGAGTCATTAATGGGTTTGTCACGTGATTTAGGTTTTGCCGTTCAGCAACATCAGATTCTTAAAAGTTACTGGACAAAGGATTATATGATTTCTCTTGGTGATCAATTGGTGGTTCCAGTAAAAGACCAGCCTGATGGTTATTTTACAGAAGAACACCAGATTGAAGCGAGGGCTAACATGCGCCTTTATTATGGTCCTTTAAATATGAAGGAGCATCATCAGGCGAAGGCCAATATAAGAACTGAAGACAAATGGACTACACCAGCGCAGCCAATGCTCATTCAATCCAACTTTGCACATAAAACCCTTATTGAAGGAGGGAACTTTTTTTGTGCGGTCAATAAATTGGGTAATAGGTTTTATTTGCTGGGTGAAAATGTTGTTTCAGATACCATGGCTTATAATCATTTATCACGTACAGAGACCCTTGAGCTGATTAGGGAAGAGTTGGGATGTACTAAAACGAATTTATTAATTATACCGCAATGGACTTATCATCTTGATTTGCAAATGGCCTATCTGGGTAGAGGACAGTTCGTCATTCATTCATTTAAACAGCAAGATATAGATTTTGGTTTGTCACCTTATGAAATTGCTCAATGCACGAAGACTTTTAATTTTCTGGAACAGCAATTTGAGGCGAATATTATTGATGAAACCATCAATATATTGACCGAAAATGGATTTGAAGCGCACAAAGTATTCGGTTGTTTATTCTTTTTGAATGATGTCACTGAAATGGAGCAGCAAAAATACATACCATATTGCAAAAGTTCGGAAGATTTTGACGGTGCTTTGGCTCTTATGATGAATGGAATTGCTGTTGATTTGGAAGATAAGGGCAGACACTTCCTAACCGCTCTTTGTGATTTGGTGCCGTTTAGAAAACAATATGAAGAGTCGCTAGCAAAACTTAATATTACATTACATGCTGTTGATATGCTGGGAGCCTATGATTATTCGGGTTTCGAAGGTATGACTTTAGGTGTCTGGGGGGCAGAGAACGTTACTCAGGTTTCGGCGTTTATGAACGGTGCATTGCGTTGTCAAACATCGGTTATAAGCAAAGCCTTATGTAAAGAACACAATTTAGAATTATCGAGACATCAATTTTTCAAGAGTGTAGAACGACTTGGCGTCCAATCTGTTGTAAATCCTGATTTGAATTCTGAGCCTGATACTCAACGGATTGCACAAAGCCATCTTGCCTGATTGCAGAGAGTTGTGGCAAATTCGCGTGCAGAGAATACATTTAAGTTGACTCTGCTTTTTCCTGCCATGATAATGCTTCTTTTTTAAACTAGGCCACCATGACACTTGTCATTAATTTGTCGACGACACATGACTATTCTATAGATGAAACAATCGCTGCATTTGCTCAACTCTGCCAAAAGTACAGCAATGGTTGTTTACAATGTTTTCCTGGCTTTTTTCAAAACTGGACTAATTATAAATGGGTTGAGTTAATGCTTCAGAACCATTATAAAAGTTTAATTGAACCTTATAAGATGGGCAATATCAGTACAGAACAATTTTTGGATAGTTTGTCACAGATCTTCTATTTTATGGATGATATGGACAAGGAGCAGAGAAATGCCTTATTGATTGAAGCTTGGAATGCCAGCATTCGACTGACCGCGAAAACTGAGAACAGGTTTGCATTCATTTTAGAAAAAGCGGAGCAAGAGCCTGTTTATCTCATTTCCAATACTAATGAATTAAATATAAGAGAAATTTTGAATTTATTTAAAAAATCCCATCCTTATTTAAAGTTTGCAGATTTAAGTGTGCCGCACTTTGAAGAGCCAATTGAACTGTTGCCTAATGTTTTTGTCTGTTTTTCTTATCAATTGCACGCTTTTAAAGAGAAAACAAATACAACACCTGGTTTAATTGAGTATGTTGTTAGTAAAAGTTGCGGGCCTACGAGCCTTGTGAGCCAATATCTCTTAGATCGTATTAAGGCAGAAGAAATGCAACTCCAGCATGTTTTAACAGCGGATGAGTTTTACGAGCCCTGTCCTTTGACTTTGAGGTTCAAAAAGAACCAATAGTTATTATGGGCTGTTGGGTTTGAACTGTTTGTAGCGTCATCCAGAGCGTAGCGAAGGATCTCTTGAATTCAGGGAGTTTCTTCGTCGCTAGCGTCTCTGGGGGGACGGCCAAAACCCTTAAGGTCACTCTATATCTTTAAATTGATGCCTACGTTTTGGTGCTTATAAGCCTATTGTCGCATTTTTATCTGATTCGTGCTTTAAAGGTAGATCTTGTTGGAATTTTTTCTCTGCAGGCTCATAGAGAGCTAAAAATTCCTTAACATTTTTAATGTTCTTTTCCATAAGTTTTTAAATATTCTGTAAGAGGTAAATCGCCTAGTTCCAAGATCGATTCAGTATGTTAGAACCCCAAGAGTACTGATGATTTGTATATTGAATAATTGAGTGAGCCTCAGTTCTTTTTGACTTTTTACTAAACATTGATATTCCTATTATTTCAATAAATGGATGTGATGGGAGCTTCATTTGCACACCCATATCAACACGCGATATTTTGACATTGAAAATGCTTTAATAGCAACTCATTCGAGAGACGACTATAGGGGTAGTGCCAATTAACCTTCGTTTTGATTGGTAAAAAGTCATATGATACAATGTTAGTCCATGGCAATTGATTCTAAATCCAATCAGCCAGGCACCGCGCTCTGTTTCTTCCTATGGACAGAAGGAGCATTGGTACTTCCACATTTTATTCATGAAACAGATTGGT
>NZ_CALMPD010000118.1 GCF_937871865.1 uncultured Legionella sp. | reverse complement strand
GGGGTATTTGATCATAATTAACTATTCATTAACAGATTTTGATGATCTCTCCCTGCAACAAAGCCCTTTACATCATGCCTAATCCTACAGCCAACCACATTAAAGCACCGTAATACGTGCTCACTAAAAATGCTTTAAAACACTCTTGTGGCACTCTGTTAGCAATTAATCGTTGTTGATAAAACAAGACACCCGATGCAAGCACCCATAGCAAATAAAAGCCAAAATGAAGTTCATTAACTACAGCCCAAAATAACCATAATGCATGCATAGAAAGTAATAAAAATCCAATAATAAATTTATCATAACTGGCAAAATAAATGGCTGTAGATTTTACGCCAATTAATAGATCATCGGCTTTGTCTGTCATTGCATACATCGTGTCATAAGCCACAATCCAGGCAAAATTCAGAATAAACAGCAGAATTGAATCACCATTTAATGGTACAGATGATGCAATATATGCCATAGGAATACCCATAGAGAATGCCAGACCCAATACAACCTGAGGAGCATTAATAAAACGCTTACAGTACGGATATAAAAAGGTAATAAAAACTGATATTAACGCTGGATAAAAACAAGCCCAAGGCAAATTAATTAAAACCATCAAGGAACAAAACAGGAGAACTCCTAAAATAATGCAAGCTTCTGTCAAACAAATTTCATTTGAAGTTAAAGGACGCAATTTCGTTCTGGCAACATGCTTGTCTATTTTTCTGTCTGCAATGTCATTTATCACACAACCAGCTGATCGCATTAAAACCGTGCCAATGAAAAACAAAAACAATAATTTTAATGAAGGCATTCCCTGATTGGCAATCCACAAGGCCCAAGCCGTTGGGTACCATAATAACAATATTCCTACTGGTTTATTTAAGCGAGTAAGTCTCCAGTATGCGCCCCATTTTATCATAATACGGTCTCTAATTCAGGTAATAGTATTTCAATTAAAAAAAATGATTCCTTGTTGTGTACAGCATATTCAGCCAACCGCACCCACAAAATCCCTGAAACTGATTTTATATGATTTTTTACCCAATGATATTCAATATTTTCACTGTTTACAGGATAACAAACCCTATTCAAGCGTTTTACACTTTCCTCACCAAAAATTAAATTGCGAATAGATTCATGCTCTAATCGTTTAAAAAACTCTGTGTTAAGATCATAACAGGACTGCGGAATTATAGTTCGCGCGTACCAATACTCTACTCCCGCGTTTTTCATTACTATTTCACGCAAAAAAACACGATTGCTTTTTATTTTAAGAAAATAATGCTCCCACCAATCCCTATTACTCCAATTTTGAGCAATTACTTCTAAGTCTGTCGAGCCTCGAGCATCATACAACTTATCTGTTAGCGAACCAGTATGTTCTCTCCACTCCATGAGAGAATCCGGCTCCTGAATATCAGGAGAAAAAATAGATTGATTATTGAGAGACATAAATGTTCATCACAGTAAATTATATTGACGAATAGTACAAAATTCCTCGGAAAGGAACAAGTTATTGCGGCTCAGAAGTATCAATTATAATAACTGTAATGCCATCTACACTGAAACCTTATATAAACCCTTGGCGAACAATGTTCTAGGCGCCTGGAGTCACTCTTATTCTACCAAGACGATTTAAAATAAGTGTCGCTTTCTCTTGAGTTCGTAAATTGGTCAAGGTAAATACCCCATTACTGATTGAAGTATTCAAATTATTTGCAAATACAATTTTATGTTCTGAATTAACTCCAGACCAGCTTACCTTCCAATAACGATAATGCCATTGTCTGGTATGAAGCACCGCTTCGTGAGCTGGATTGCTATGATATTGAGAAAGAATAACCCCTTTCGCCCAATTTAAATCAGGAGCCAATGGGGCAAGCGTTACCTTTTGACCAAGCGCAATCGCCTGAATCTTCGCGTATTGAACAAGGTTTTTAATGTCATCAATTAAAGCTTGTTTCTCATTATTACTATAAAGCTGTGTAAAAGAACCAGTACTTAAAATAGCCAATACGGCAAATACCACGAGAACCATCACAAGTTCAATTAATGTAAATCCCTTTTCTTTCATCAGTTGTTATCAATTCGAGTTAATTAATGACTTAATAAAGTGTAACGCTTGGAAAACTATTTTTTTTGCTGATGGATTATTGAGTAAATCATCTGGTGATGCACCACTTAAGATTGGACAATTTAAATTTAATTCTGTAATTACACTCTCAGAATCCATCCCCAGAAGCAATACAGCTAATAGTGATTGCTTATTAAGCAGCTCAAATGAAAAAGAATCACAGATCAATAAATCAGACTCATTAAGATTGAGATAAGCAAGCATTTTGTTAAAAAGCGCTTCTGCCCTGTCATTCAGTTTTTTATTCTTGAGAATAGCTATTTTAGGTATGTTAATCGACTCAGACATTTGAGTTTTACTATTTGGAGAATCATGTCTGTTTATCCAGGGCGTTATCCCTATCTGATTCAAATAATAAAGAGTTAAGTCACTGTACATATAAATGTTCTGAGTAAATCAAGAAGTATATATCGAAAAGCCATTTAAGTCAGCAAGGCAGAAAGTTCGATTGCTTAGCCTAAAGAAATTATTTTTTACTAAGATCTTTGAATAAATTATCATGTCGCAACAAAGCAGGGATAATATGCCCGATGCTATCACAATTCAACTTCATCTTAATTCGTTCAAAATGCTTATCTACGGTACGTTTTGACAAATCCAATATTTCTGCGATTCGATGTTGATTAAACCCTTGATAGTATAAATAGATTATTTCTTTTTCCCGATGTGTAATTTCTTTTGAGTGCAGAAAACTAAATGGTAAGTTATTAAAATCAAAAACATTATCCTTAACTACCTCTGCTAATTTGGGAACATTTTGCTCTTTATTTATAATTATCTCCTTTAAATTTAAATGAGCAGAATGATCCTGCATCTCTTTAAGCTCATTCATTTGAATAATAAAATCAGAAGGCAAAATTAAAGTATTTTCTTTGGTTAACAACCGCCTGCAACGAACCGACAAATCATCGCTGATAATCTTCAGAACATCCAGATTGTTTAATATATAATTATTGGCAAAAACAGGATTTTTAAGGGTTGCGAACGTATAAATTTCAGAATAGTCGGAATGATTAAAACAAATATCAAAAAAATAAGTATAACCTTGGGTAGATAATATTTCTTTAATGTTATTAGATACATGTTCATCGTTGGTTATATCGGAAGAGTAATAACTACTATCAGG
Source organism: uncultured Legionella sp. (assembly GCF_937871865.1). Classification (GTDB taxonomy): domain Bacteria; phylum Pseudomonadota; class Gammaproteobacteria; order Legionellales; family Legionellaceae; genus Legionella. Next base: position 11,949 of record NZ_CALMPD010000118.1, on the reverse strand, counting down.
AAAGGTGATATGTTGTATTATTTGATCAGCAAATAATTCATTTTTTAAAAAATGTTCAAGTAGCCATTTATCTGACATTAACTGTAAAAAACGCCCTGTCAGATCATAATATACATAACCCCAACTTTTAATTACTGTATTATCAAAAATATGGTTATAACAGTTTTCCAAATATGAGGAATACATTTTCATATTATTTAAACAGATCATAATAGATACACTTATTATTAGACTCATTTAAAGTATAGAGCAAAAAACAAACTATCTATTTCAAATAAAATCAATAATAGCTTAATTATTTTCTATATCTAAGCAAATAATAACATGTTATGGAAAATAATATGTTTTAAAATTTACCAAATAATGTAGAGAGATTATCTGGGGAGCTTCTCTTGATAGAGAGTTTAGCTAACAACATACATCATGTATAAAGATATTTTACTACCCATTGTTTCTAATTCTTTGTTTATGACACAAAGTTTCTTCCGACAAAAAGGATTAATTAATCAAAATGATGGATTCACTAAATTCTGTTCTGAATTATTTCATATCATTCACAACAACTGATTTAAAGCGAATTAAAATTTGACGCATAGAACCTAGGCTAATAGTAACGTTCAAACATTAAGGAATTAATTAAGCATATGTCGCAAAATGCGCACTCAATACAAAGGTGCTAAAGTGCGCTCATACTAAAATTAGTAGAGCTCATTGCCAGCTCTGGCTCACTAAAATCATCATAGAATGTTCCATCTTTAATTACCTGCATAGGCTCTATTTTATCGCGCAGAAAAGAAAGTAGCTGGCTTGCTGAGGCATGTTCACCATTATTTAATTTTTTTAAAACCCTTAAAGATTGTGCAAGGCTTAAATCCCATTTGTCGTAATAGTCAGGTTTTAATAATTTGACCGTAGTGAAAGACATTTTTTCGAGCTCTTTAAGAGCATCGTATATTTCAGGATCAGGATTATCTTTTAACGCCTTTATCAAATTGATAAAAATATGTAATATTATATGATTTTTATTGGATATACGGTTGAAATGGTCAAGACACTTAAAAGGAGCATGAAGCCTTAATGAGTGACGTGCAGTCATCAATATACTTTTATCAGAATCAGTTTGCACTAAATCAGAAGTTAATTTCAGGAAAATCGGGTACAAAGCATGTAACGCATTGTGATGACTTTCGTCAATTACTGAATCATTTTGAGTAGGTATTGAGTTTCCAAAAAAAGTAACTGGTTTTTTTTGAGTGTGTTCTTGCTTCTCTGGTTTGGAAGTGGTGGAAGCAGAGAAATACAAATTTCGCAGCTCAAGAGATTTTTTCATAAGAGCGGGACGATTTGGTAGTGTAGATTGTAAGATCAAATTATTAACAATTTCAAACCAATGTTTATCCCCTCTATAGCAACAATAAGCAAGCAGATCGCCTAAGGAGCTAAAAGTGCTGTACATCAACTCCTGATTTTTATGAGTAAATCCTTCTTTTTGACCGTAGCGTACGGTTAAATGATCCACTGTTGGCTCATATCCTCTCTGAATCATTTTAATCTGGCTATCAACGGGAACACTAAATCCTGAAACAGGGATATCATCAACATTTGGCACTATAGTTTGATGAGCGTATTGTCGTAATTTCAAACGATCTCTAACCCATGCACTTGCAGGATCATTAACCCCTGTAAGCATGCCATACACAGCATTTAAAACTGCATTCTCTCGATAAACTTCTTCCATTATTCTGTCAATAGCTGTACGTTCAGTACCATTATCAAACTGAACTGCAAGCACTTTAAGATTATTCCCGTGCTCTGACTCTAACAAAGTTGAGTGATCATCAGAAAAAACTTCTGTAGGAAAATTACTTAAAATTCCACCATCATTATGTGCTTCACCATCAATTACTTCTGCTTTAAAAACAACAGGGAATTTAGCTGATAACTCTACAGCTTTAGTCAACTCCATATCTGGGCTACGAGCTAATGAAAAATAAGAGGTTTTTCTTAATGTTCTGTTCGTTGATGTAACCGTTATTTCAGAGCCAAGCCCACATCCAGGGCATTGCAGTCTTATAGACTCTAATGTTTTAAACGTAATAGTTCCCTTAGGAAAAGGAATGCCGTATTTTATTACAATTTCTTTTAATTTATTTGTAACAGCATAATCAAGGCCGGTTTTTATTGATTCAGAACCAGAAAGCCCATCAAAATCTATATCATAATGCACAATATGTTCTTGTTTAAAATTTCTAAACAAAATCTCAATTTCATCCGCGGTATAACCCAAATAACACAACATTGCCATAATTGCACCAGCTGAACTGCCAGCAAATCTCGTTGGAGTAATATTTGCCTCATTAAGCGCCTTCCATACCCCAATATGAGCAAAAATCTTTTCTCCTCCACCACAAAAAACCAAATTTTCTATATCAGGTTTCTGCTCGAAGACAATAATTTCCTGAGTAGTTGTGCGTTGGTAAACTTTTGTTGTTTCATTTTCATAAAGCAGTATTAATTTATGATCAACAGGAGTCAATTTGGGAGGAATGACTTCTTCTTTGGCAAACCATGAGCTAGGCCATGATGTAATCCAGTTCCACAGCCGTACATACCATGGAGGAATTTTATTATAGCTCTGTGTTTTTCTATAAGAACTCATCTCCTCGTAGCGAGCATTGGGATTCAGAATGTCTATTGCTTGAGGGTGAGCACTTTTACATACCGATTCAGGCCGGATATTCTTAATATTTACCTGGGTTAATTGTTCTACTAATCTATTAGTTATAATAACCCTCTTGGTATTACCTAATGGCTCGCTCTGATTATCATCAGGATCTTTGTACTTTCCGCCAGATGAGGGAATAAAATGCTGATTAAATCCAATTAGAAGCCCTCGTTCTCCATGACACAATTCAATTCCGGTTAACTGATAGTTCAGAGATAATTCGAAATCAGCTATTTTCCACTGTTCGGACTGACCACCATCCAACCAATTGGTAAATGTTTCCCACCATCCTAAACGTTCTTCATTTGCGATCCCTCTGTCTTCATTTACCCTAATAGCTGAAAAAGAAACCCTTTTTTTGTCTTGCTGGTGTGGGCCTAAGAGCCATTGATTAAATAGTTCTTTTTTTTCATCACTTAAGCGTGATAAATCAAACATCATTCGCTCATCGTCGAATATATAATTTCCCAGAGCGATTTTATTATCTGGAGCTAAGCCATTAATCCGTAGTCGACCAAGGTAAGTAACCAAGATTATCTTTTTTAGGAGTTCAAGATTTTGCGGGTATTTTATGTCAGATTCCAGAAGCTGACTTATTATGTGCTGTGGGGTCATCACCTCATCCTTAAGTCTGATATTCCGTTAAATAAGCATTGGGAGCCAAGCGGTGTACTTGTATAATTGTCACTAACAATTAAGACATTTATTACAATTATCATAATTTTTCACGGATTAAAATAGAGCAGACATAATTGACCGGATAATGTCTGCAAATTATACCGCATGACCAAATAATTTGATAGGTGTGTTAACTTATATCAGAAAGAATTTCGAATATAACTTTAGATGGATTCGCTGACTGAGTTATTGGTCTGCCAATAACCAAAAAATTACTCCCTTCCGTAATCGCTTGATTCGGTGTCATTATTCGTGATTGATCATCTCTTGAATTACTTGATAAACGAATTCCTGGAGTAACCGTTATAAATTCAGACCCGCATTCGTTTTTGATTGTCCTGACTTCATGTGCAGAACTAACTACACCATTTAATCCTGCAGACTTGGCAAGTTTTGCCAGCATTGTAACTTGTTCTATTAAGTGTCTATTAATTCCGATATCAACCAATTCCGGTTCAGTAAAACTGGTTAGCACGGTTACTGCGATTAAAATAGGACGTTCTTTCCCATAAGATTGCAGTGCCTCATGCGCTGCTTTCATCATGTTAAAACCACCTGACGCATGGACATTCATCATCCATACTCCCAGGTCAGCGGCAGCCTTACATGCTTGCGCTACTGTATTAGGAATATCATGAAATTTTAAATCCAGAAACACTTTAAACTGGCGAGAAACTAACTGTTTTACAAATTGAGCCCCAAAAAGAGTGAACATCTCACTGCCAACCTTTAATCCACAATTATTTGGATCTAGCTGGTCAATCAAACGTAAGGCATCCTTCTCAGTATCAAAATCCAGTGCAACAATTAATTTCGAGTTCATTAAATTACAGCCTTTTCTTTTTGACATTCTAAAGCGCTTTTTACTGCAGCAACAACTTTTATCTGCTCTTCTACTTGCAAATAAGGATGCATAGGTAAACTAATCACACGATTACTTGCCATTTCAGCATAAGGGAAATCACCTGTCTTATAATTTAAATAACTTAATGCTTTTTGATGGTGCATTGCTATCGGGTAATGAACCGCGGTGGGGATTCCAGCAGATTGCATTGATTGCTGAAACTTATCCCTATTGTCAACTTCAATAGTATACTGAGCATATACGCTGGTGTTATGAGATTTAACATGGGGAATTCTGACGAATGACTCCAACATTTCGTTATAGCGTTCAGCCACATTTTGGCGCATTTTAATTTCATTTGGAAATATCTTCATTTTCTCAATTAAGACAGCAGCTTGAATTGTATCCATTCGTCCATTAATGCCAACGCGACTATGACAATATCGAGCATTCTGACCATGAATTCTTATTTCAATTAATCGTTGTGCTATAGCGTCATCATTTGTAAAACATGCTCCTGAATCTCCATAACCACCTAATGGCTTTGAAGGGAAGAAACTGGTGCATCCAATAGTAGTCACAGCACAAGAAGATTTGCCTTTATAAGTCGCCCCGAAACTTTGAGCAGCGTCTTCAATTACAGGAATACCGTATTGGCTTGCAATCGCATTAATTTCATCATAATCCGCGCATTGACCATATAACGCAACAGGCATTATCGCTTTTGTCTTTTGGGTTATTGCTGCTTCAAGTTTTGCAGGATCCAGATTGTAAGTAAGTGGATCAATATCAACGAAAACAGGAATAGCATGACAAAGACTAATGACTTCTGCTGTAGCAAAAAAACTGAATGGGCTGGTAATCACTTCATCACCAGGTTTGATATCAAGGGCCATAAGTGCCATTAACAAAGCATCTGTACCGCTTGAATTAACAATTGCATGCTTCACACCAACAAACGATGCCAACTGGTTCTCAAGTTCAGTTATTTCAGGACCCATGATATATTGCCCATGATTTAATACATTTTTTATACTATTAAGTATGTCATTTTCAATTAATGAATATTGTGTTTTCAAGTCAATAAATTGCATTATAGTCTCATAATTTGTATATAATATTTTTGATTATCATATGGGTTACTAAAGAATAGTAACATCTCAGGGATCGGGGGAATTTTCCCTATTCCGAATTACTGCGGTCATTCAATACAGTAGTTTTGCCACAACTTATTTGAGAAGTTACAAGTGTCTCTTGTAAAAAAGTTAAAATAAACCCACCCTAATCGCCTTCTAAACCATGAATTGGCTTCATTCTACCCCATTGCTTACAACTTGGACAATGCCAATGTAAGTGTTTCCCACCAAAACCACAATGACCGCATCGATAAATTGGTTTATTATCTAAAAATTTACTCGTAATATCGTAGAGCATTTGTAATTTATCACGCACTTTTCCATGTGCAGATTCAAGATGCCAATAGATCAGTCTATTCAGTCCACGAATTGAGGGATGTGTGCTTAACTTATCAGCAACAAAATCGATCGCCGCATCCATATTTTTATTTTGGCGCAGATACTCGGCAATAACGAAAATAACAGATGCTCGTGGATGATCCACCAAGGTCTGTTCCAGATAATTAATACAATCAGCCATTGAATCCAATTCTTTATGACAAAAAACAAGTGGTTCAATAATTTCGGTTAGAAACTCAGCATCCTGCAGAGGTACTCTCTTTAAAGAACGTATTGCTTGCTTGTAACGCCCTTCTTTCATTTCTATACTTGCATTCATTAAACTGGCTCTAACTGACTCAGAATCAACATTAATTGCCTGTTTGATACAATATACAGCTCTATCAAGTGCGTTTACTTTCAATGCCTGTGAAGCCATCTCACAATAGTAATGAGCTGCTTGTTGATGCAAACTGTTACCGGTTGAAATTTCCAGTTTTTTAATCACATCAAGAGCCTTTTCCCAGGCTTTTTCCTGCTGATAAATAGCGAGCAATCCATGTAGACTGCTTGTTTCCTTGCTACCACCTGACTCAACAACTTCCAGAAATATCCGTTCAGCGCGATCAAAAACACCTGCGCTCATGTAATCCTGGCCTAAAGCCATTAAAGCTTCTTTTCTCTGAAGAATGCTGAGCTGAGGTCTGGCAATTAAATTTTGATGGATTCGAATAGCTCTATCAACCTCACCTCTTCGCCGAAACAAACTTCCTAAGGCTAAATGCGTTTCTACCGTATCACTATCAACTTCCAATAATTTAATAAATATATCTACCGCTTTATCCGATTGTTCATTTAATAAATAATTAAGTCCGACCACATATTCTCGAGACAGGCGATTACTCACATTAGTATTTTTATCCGAATTGCTGCGGTTAGCTATCCACCATCCAGACCACGCAGCAGCAGGCAATAGTAATGGCCATAAATTAATCATTTATTAATATCCCTCTCTGCATACTGGGTTTCCTGATAATAAAAGAATTAATGTTGATCCTGTAAAGGAATTGAACGTAAATTTTTAATTTCTTTTTCGGTCAGCTTTAACTGATTTTTCATTCTATGGCATTCAATTTTTAAACGCCAATACCTACTGATAAAAAGTAAAAATCCAATTAAAATGCCCACGCCAAGCATTATTGTCATCAATACAGATATAGGCATAGACAACGTTTTAAAATAAAAATTGACGTCAACTGAAGAAGCATTTAACGCGGCAAAACTAACACCAATAATAATAAGTAAAATATAAGTAACCAGCATTAATATGCGCATTCAGGATTCCTTGTATTTTTAAACTGTCCCATCATAACATGATCAGTCAGAATAAGTCAGTTGAAAAGATATTTTATAAATAATGGAGTTTAATAAGATAACTGCTTTTCATTTTTGGTTCACTAATACTACAGATATTGTAACCTTCTCGGGAGAATTGCTCCTATCTCTATCTCGACAGAAATTTTACTGAAGTTATGGATGGCGTTTTTTGCTACACAATTCAGCAATACCTTATAAAATAAAAAAGCGTAGTGATAACTACGCTTTTTCTAGTGTTGTTGACTGTAAAGCGACTATTCGCCTTCTTTACTCGCCATTTTTTCTTTCAACAAATCACCTAGAGTAGTTGAAGTACCTTCAGCTCTAGAGTATTTCTTGATAGCATCAGCTTCATCTTGAGCATCTTTAGCTTTAACAGAAAGTGTTATTGAACGATTTTTTCTGTCAACGTTGATGATTTTGGCTTCGATTTCATCACCTTCTTTAACAACAGTAGTTGCATCATCAACACGTTCATCAGAAAGTTCATTAGCTCGAATTGTACCAACGATATCATCAGCTAAAGCTACAGTTACTAACTTAGCATCTACTGCCGTTACAGTACCTTTAACAATGGCGCCTTTAGTAAATGAGTCAGCGAAACTTGTAAAGTTATCCCCTTCAAGTTGCTTCAATCCTAAAGAAATACGCTCACGCTCTGGATCAATAGCTAAAATTACAGCCTCTAACTCTTGACCTTTCTTAAACTGTTTTACAGCTTCTTCGCCAGCAACAGTCCAGGAAATATCAGACAAGTGAACCAGACCATCAATTTCACCATCCAATCCAATGAAGATACCAAAGTCAGTGATTGAACGAATCTTTCCACTTACTTTTTGGCCTTTGCTATGTGCAGCTGCAAATTGTTGCCATGGATTACCAACACATTGTTTCATACCTAAAGAGATACGACGTCTGTCTTCATCAATTTCAAGAACCATAACGTCAACTACATCACCCATAGATACTACTTTGCTTGGATGAACGTTTTTATTAGTCCAATCCATTTCAGACATGTGTACTAAGCCTTCCACACCTTCTTCAATTTCAACAAAGCAACCATAATCAGTAATATTGGTAACTTTACCTTGTAATCTTTTGGTTAAAGGATAACGCTCAACCAAATCAACCCAAGGATCATTTCCTAATTGTTTCATGCCTAAAGAAACACGGTTTCTTTCGCTATCAAAACTCAATACTTTAACTTTTACATCCTGGCCTACTGATAATAATTCACTTGGATGCTTAACGCGTTTCCAGGAAATATCAGTGATGTGTAACAGACCATCAATACCACCCAGATCGATAAACGCACCGTAATCGGTAAGATTTTTAACGATACCATGCAGCTCTTGACCGTCATGTAACGATTCAAGAAGAGCTTGTCTGTCAGCACTGCTTTCTTCTTCAACAACAGCACGACGTGACACAACGATATTGTTGCGCTTAAGATCCATTTTGATAACTTTGAACTCAAGCTCTTTACCTTCAAGGTAAGAAGGATCTCTTACAGGTCTAACATCTACTAATGAACCAGGTAAGAATGCACGTATAGTTCCAATTTCTACAGTAAAGCCACCTTTGACCTTGCCAGAAATGAGACCAGTAACTGTTTCATTATTTTCATGGGATTTAGATAATTTGCGCCATGCTTCCTGACGCTTGGCTTTTTCTCTTGAAAGCAGCGTTTCGCCGTGGCCGTCTTCAACGGAATCTAATGCCACTTCGACAGTATCACCTAGGCTAATTTCCAGTGCGCCGTCTTTGTCATAGAATTCTTCTACAGCTACAATACCTTCGGATTTTAATCCAGCATTTAAAGTAACGTAGTCATCATCTATACCAATAACTTTAGCAGTAATGATGGCACCAGGATAAAATTGAGCGCCGATAATACTTTGCTCAAATAGTTCTTTGAAACTTTCAGACATGTTAATAAACTCTTTAGTAAAAAAATGAAAGAATGAGGTCCACTCACCTTTCCCCCAAACAAACGGAACTATAAATTGTTCAAATGTTTATCCAATAATTTTAATACATTATTGAACACTTGTACAATTGACAATCCAGTTGTATCGATCTGCACAGCATCCTCTGCCGGTTTAAGCGGAGCATGTGCCCGTGCTGTATCCCTTGTATCACGTTTAACCAGTTCTTCAACAACCTGCGCGAGGCTAACATTAATTCCCTTTTCTTTCAACTGTAAATAACGCCTATTGGCTCTCTCTTCTTCATTTGCATAAAGAAATATCTTTAAAACTGCATTTGGAAACACTACGGTCCCCATATCTCGGCCATCAGTTACCAAACCTGGGAGTTGTGCGAAATTCTTTTGCCGCTCTAGAAGAGCAGTTCTTACTTCAGGGATAGCTGCAATCTGCGAAGCGTCCTGTCCGCATTGTTCGCTACGAATCAATTGTGACACATCTTCATCATCAACAATCACTTTGGTTTCATTATGTTCAGAAGACTCAAAACGTAAATTCAGCGTTTGCGCCAAATCAGCCAGTTGCTCAATATCATTAAAATCCACCTGATTTTTTCGAGCAACATAGGCCAGAACACGATAAATAGCACCGCTATCAAGCATATTCCAACCAAGATGTTTTGCAAGCAAATGGCAAATAGTTCCTTTACCTGTTCCACTAGGACCATCAAGGGTAATTACGGGTACATTTTTATCAAACATTATCGATTATGTCCTCTATTCTAAAATCAACAGTATTAGCAGTTAATACAAAATCAGGAAACGAAGTCGCCACATTAGCACAATTAGTAACTGTTATTGATTGTTTTGCAATCGCACCAGCGATAGCGAAAGACATGGCAATACGATGATCACCCAAGCTATCAACCTCACCTCCTTGTACGATTCCACCATCAATCTGGATTCCATCATCAAATACCTTAGTTACTACACCAAGCTTATCTAATCCTTTGGCCATGGCACCAATACGATCACTTTCTTTCAAACGAAGCTCACGTGCACCGTGTAGTATCGTTTGTCCCTCAGCACATGCTGCAGCGATAAACAGAATGGGGAACTCATCTATTGCCAGGGGAACCATGGACTCATCAATCTTGATTCCTTTTAGTTTTGCAGATTTAATACGCAAATCGGCAACCGGTTCTTCACCATAAAACCGTTGATTTAGTAGGGTAATATTTGCCCCCATATCTTTTAATATATGGATAACACCAGTTCGCGTAGGATTAACTCCTACATTACGTATTAATAAATCAGATCCAGGAATTATAGTAGCCGCCACAATAAAAAATGCTGCGGATGATATATCTCCAGGAACCGTAATATCAGTGCCGTGACATTCGGATTTTGCATCAATTTTTATATTATTTTTGCTGATAGCAACAGGATAAGAAAAAGTTTTTAACATGCGTTCGGTATGATCTCGACTCACGCCTGTTTCGGTGATACTGGTTGTTCCCTCAGCATACATCCCAGCTAAAAGAATACAGGACTTAACCTGTGCACTCGCTTCTGGCATCACATAATCTATTGCTTTTAATTTATTACCGCCAGTCAGCACAATAGGAGGTTTTCCATCGTGTGTAGCAACTACAGCTCCCATTTGAGTTAATGGTTTACTGATTCGTAACATGGGTCTTTTTAGCAGGCTCTCATCTCCTGTTAATTGGCTATCAAAGTTCTGTGCAGCCAGTAAGCCAGCCAACAAACGCATGCTGGTTCCTGAATTTCCACAATCGAGAACAACCTCAGGTTTGCTTAAACCGTATTTGCCTGCCCCGTGTATAATGACCTCCTGCTCATGAGGCCCCTCAATAACTACTCCCATAGCTTTGAATGCTTTCAAAGTAGCAAGGCAATCTTCTCCATCAAGAAATCCGTTAACTCGTGTAATTCCTTTTGCGAGCGCCCCAAAAATGATCGAACGATGAGAAATGGATTTATCACCAGGAACAGTAATTTCACCTTTAATTGAATGAACCGGATGGCTCACGAAGTTCAATCTACTCACAAGTTGTTTTCCTCGGCAAATTCAGACATAAAATTAATTAACGCGTCAACACCAGACATCGGCATTGCATTATATAAACTAGCACGAAGGCCTCCAACGAATCGGTGCCCTTTCAATGCGCATAATCCACGTTGTTCCGCTGATTCAATAAACAATGACTCCAAAGCAGAATTTTTTAAGGAAAAACATACATTCATTATTGAGCGAGCTTCTTTATCTACAGTTGTAGTATAAAAATCAGTGGAATCCAGATATTGATACAATTTAGCTGCTTTCATACAATTTTGCCGAAATAGAGCATCAACACCGCCCTGCTCTTTAATCCACTCAAACATTTTAGCCGCCAGATAACAATTAAAAACTGGGGGGGTGGCATAAAGGGAGTGGTGATCTGCCTGTGTTTTGTAATTCAGCATAGTAGGTACAACGGGAGTTGCCGCCCTATCTAATAGATCATCGCGAATAATAACAATGGTTAATCCTGCATTAGCAATATTTTTTTGGGCACCGGCAAACACCATACCATATTGCTTAATATCTAATGGTTCGCTGAGCAAGCAAGAGGTCATGTCAGCAATTAATGGAACGTCACCCGTTTGCGGTACATAGGGAAATCGAATTCCATTCACGGTTTCATTAGGAGTATAGTATAAATATTTTGTATCTTTCTGAATTACCCAGCTTTTAGCCTCAGGGATTGTTTTAAATTGATTTTGTTCTGTACTGGCAGCACAGTATGCCTTTTTCAACAATTGTGCTTCCTGTAAAGCCATTTTTGACCAAATACCCGTCACTAAATACGCCGCCTGTTCTTCAGGATGCAATAAATTCATAGGAATCGCGGAAAATTGTGTTCTCGCTGCTCCACCAAGA
>NZ_CALMPD010000117.1 GCF_937871865.1 uncultured Legionella sp. | reverse complement strand
CGATCGTTGTCCCTAAAATTATGGGGCGTCCCGATGAGGCTCGTAAAGTTAAAGCCAAACAAGATGTTCTCGCCATTCAGAATGCGCTGGATTTATATAAACTGGATAATGGAAGCTATCCATCGACGGACCAAGGCTTGATGGCTCTGGTAGAAAAACCGACAAGTAATCCATCTCCATCTAACTGGAAACAATATCTAAAATCTGTGCCTAAAGATCCGTGGGGAAGAGATTATCTGTATCTAAACCCAGGACAACATGGAGATGTAGATGTATTTACTTTAGGGGCTGAAGGACAACCCGGCGGTACAGGTATCAATGCAGAGATTGGTAACTGGGATGACCACTAAACAAGGTTTTACCCTAATTGAAATTCTGATTGTCATAGTGATTATAGGCATTACCGTAGGTTTTGCCTTAATCGCTTTTGGTGATTTTGGCGCCAGCAAAAAGATTATGTTCTCAGCCGATCAGTTAGCAAATAATATTCGTCTGGCTCAACAACAAGCAATTTTAGAAAACAGTACGCTAGGAATCCGCATAGAGAATAACAGTTATCAAATTCTTAAATTCAATACTCAATGGAACCCTATATCTAATAAAGGGGTATTCAAAGTTAATTATTTTCCTAAAAACACAGTAATCACTCTGAAAACAAATAATAAACCTGTTAAAGGAACTCCGGAAATTATAATTAATTCATCCGGAGATACTACTCCGTTTAGCATTTCATTTGGCAGTAATCAAGATGAGATACTAACGACACTGACTGGCAGTCGAGATGGAACTCTTACATTTAGTTCGGCAAAGCCAAAATGAGCACCTCACTTAAATTAATAAAGAAACAAGCAGCAGGATTTACCTTGATTGAGGTATTATTAGCTCTTGCTATTATAGCAATTGCACTCACGGCATTATTAAAAGCAACGGCCCAGAATATTGAAAACACGCATCGACTCAAAGAAAAAACCATCAGTCATTGGGTTGCCATGCAGGGAATTTCAATGATTCAACTTAATTTATTAACATTAAATCAAAGCCAGGAAGCAACCCAGATAACGACGATGTTAGAGCAACAATGGTATTGGAGGGCAAAAGTCAGCTCGACTCCCATAAAAAATATGCAAAAAATTACTATTTCAGTCAGCTCGAAACAAGCAGGTCCCTTTAGAGAAGAGCTTATAGCATTCAGGTACCTCCCATGAAAAAATACCAGGGATTCACACTAATTGAAATCTTAATAGCCTTGACCGTATTTGCGATTCTGGCGACGATAACTTCATCTACGCTTTATTATGCCTTTACAGCTCGAACTCGAGTTAATGAACAAGCTACTCGGCTCAACGAGCTTCAATTAGCCATGAGCATTATTCAACAAGACATACCACAAATAATAGAACGCCCTGTCAAAGGAAATGAAATGCGTTTGTTCCCTGCTTTTGTAGGACAGTCTCAATACATGGAGTTCACGAGAGACGGGGTTATAAATCCTGATAGTATTGAAAAACGTAGTACCTTGAAGCGTGTTGCTCTGGTATGTCAGGACAATAAACTACTCCGCAGAACCTGGGCAAGTCTAGACCCACTTAATAGAAACGCTTATACAGATAAAGAGCTCATTAATAATTTGGATGGTTGTAATTTCAATTATTTAAATCAAAATCTGCAAGTACTCACTGAATGGCGTGAACAAGCAGTATCACAAAATCAACGTAAAGAATCACTCCCCAAAGCCATCCAACTCAATCTGAAACTTAATGATTGGGGTAAATTGAACCTGTTGTTCATAATACCCGGGGCTCTTTATGTATCCAATTAATAAATCTCAAGGCGGTGCCCTGCTTACCGCTTTATTTATCATGACCTTGGTTGCAATTGTTGCTACTGCAATGAGCACCAGATTACAACTGGATATTTATAGAACACGTTTGATCATACAACATGACAAACTTTATCTAGCGTCACAAGCAGTAACATTTTGGTCTCTTAGTGAATTAAATAACAGTAAGAACAAATTCACCAAATCAAATGCGCAAGGAATGGTTGCGAGCTACCCGAGGAATATGGACTCCATCTACAATCAAGTGAACTTATCAGGCGAACTTTACGATTTACAATCGCGATTTAATCTTAATAATCTGGTAGAGAAAAAATATACATTGCCGTTTATTAATCTCATAGGCAATGTTTATCCTGATGCAAACAATAAAGATAAAATTAATATAGTAGAAGCATTAAAAAACTGGTTAATGACGTATGATTTATCTCGTGGGAAAGACAGTTATACATCCTACTACCACGCTCAAAATCCACCCTACAATCCGAGTCACCAATTAATAAAAAGCACCTCCGAACTCCGCCTGATTAAAGACATCAGTGCAACATTCTACTTAGCGATGCAACCCTACATTACTGCATTGCCTGAAACAACAGCCATTAATATAAATACCGCACCAAAAAAAATTCTTATGTCTCTTGGTAATGGACTGAAAGAATCAAAAGCTGATGAATTGATAATGGCTAGAGGTGAAAATGGAATCGCCGATCTGAAAGACATCAATGAACTAATACAAAAAATTGATTTGCCAACTGAACAAATCACTTTAGAAAGTAACTATTTTCTCAGTGTTGCAGTAGCCAAGAGTGATGAGCTAAATTTGGTAATTTATACTTTAATTCATCGCAGTAAAGATAAGAAAGGGAACATATCAGTCAATATTATAAGAGAGAGTATTAATACTTTTTAGAATACTCCAACTGATGAAACACCCATACAGATTGAGCCAATGACTGAATGCACTATTTTAAGTTATTTCGCAGCGTCTCATGGATTGTCCACAGGACGCTGAGGATCTTATATTACTGTATTAACTAGCGGGCTGCTTTTTGAATTTCCTGGCCAGCTTTGCTTACGTCTTTACCTATTCCGTTTACAGTACCACAGGCATTCAACATTAAAACGACAGAGAATAAAAAAGTGGTCAGTATTATTTTTTTCATAATTATTTTGTCCTTAAATTTAAAAATAACTAATTAAGTTTTTTACAAGCATTAACAGAATGATTTAAATATCAATTCCATTTTATACGATTAATTAAATAATTAAAATCAGTGCACTATCAATAGCCCCTTAAGCACTAAATTTAATACAATTCAGAGTTAAATCAAACATTTGACCTTTCCTGAGAATAAAATAGATGGTACCTTTTGGAGAAATAATTGCATATTTAAAGGGAACTATAATGTGGATTTTTAAAAAAATTACTGACAGTTATTGCACTAAAATATTAGCAGCCTACCAATCACAGGCAGATGCAAAGATGATCACCGGAAAGGAGGCAGAATTATTAATATTAAGAAATGATTTTGCACGGTGTTTGATTGAGTCAATAAAAAAAATCGAAATTACTCCGGAAAACGAAGGAATGAATTATTTTAAACAGGTATTTGATGAAATTAACTCGTCATTAAAAAATGTTTCTGAGGTAGTGATAGAACACAATACTCAAAATAATACGGCGTTTACCACCGATCTTTATCAAACTTTTTTTACCCCTAGCCTGCTTACTTTTATTAATATAATCCAAAAACTATTTCAAGACAGTCCTATGATTATTGCTCAGTTAAAGGATGATAGTTTATTTTGTAATAGTAGAAACACTCCTTGGATCTATCTGTTCTCCTTTGTCATCTATGACTACATTCTGGAAAAAGAACTTGATCTGACGTTAAACAAATCTGACAGAGACATTTTTGATGCAAAAAGAACACTAGGAATTAAATATATTGAATTAGCCACTGATATTCATTCTCGTTTCAGCAATACAAATGAAAAAAAATACTGGGAGGTAATGAGTGGGTTATTACAAGGTATGTCTTCTGAAGAGGAAAAGCTTCAACAACGTAAAACCTCTGAAAGCTCCGCACAAACTATGTATTCATATTTTACTCAATCATTATACACTGCTTCGGCAACACTCGTGAGAAAGAGCCAACTAGGTCAACTGATAGATGCATTGATGAAAGAAAATAGTGAGCGATTGATAATAACCGAAACAAGTATTTCAAATCTGAGTTTAGTTTAATTATCTTACCCGCATTCAACGTTTTCCAGACTTGGATATCAAAATATATTCAGTACATCCAGCTTCGATTTTCTCAATACGTTCAACGTAGCCCGGTTGCTTGCAGCCGGGAAGGCTTTTCGCAAGAATTCCCAAATTCATAGCAGCATGCGATCTTGAATTAGGTGTATCAGAAAAAAGTGGCGATGAATAAGATAAGAACCTGTTTATGGCTAGTGTCCCGGCTGCAAGCAACCAGGCTACGAGTTTCTCGATATATTCTAAATGTTGTATTTAAACGCCACTGG
>NZ_CALMPD010000116.1 GCF_937871865.1 uncultured Legionella sp. | reverse complement strand
TAAACTTTTCAATAAACTACAAAAAATTCCTATTTCGTGACAACAACTAAACTTGTGTTTTTTCCAGAAAAATTATTTAAATAGATCCTTATAGAATCTAGGCCTTAGTGGCTTTTATTGGAAATTGATAAAATAAAGGAACTTTCTAAATGAGATTTATCCACAGGTGGTCAAGGCTATTTGATGCGAATAAACCTGTGAATGATAACAAAAATTTAAATAAATAACAGTTTTGACTTTTTGTGTTGGTATTTTATTTCATTAAATTCTCGTACTATTGAAAAATTAACGTTGGTAGGAGTTTTAAAAGTTGACCATTCGATCCTTAATCATGGCCTGTTGATTCACTAATCCTTGCTGTTGATTACTCTTTTAAGAGATCGTTGAATTTTTAATTCACTAGACATACATATTTAATTTAAGGGTAATTTAATGTTTAAAAAACAAATCATTTTATTTGCATGCAATTTCTTATTGTTTTTTTCTTATCCACCAATGCGAGCAGCCAAACACGTGCGAGAGGAAATAGATAATGCCGTTGGTGTTTTTTTAGGCCCAACTTACAATAAGGGAAAAAATTCGTTTACTTATGGAGTAGAATATCACCGCATAGTTTCTTTTCCATTTGGGGTGTTAATCGATGCAGAAAATATTCCCAGAAATCGTGAAGGAGATACAGAATATGAGCTATTCGGACTAGCTACTATTAATATGTTAAGAATATGGTTATTGGAGCAGGTCCAGGTCTAAAATTTAAAAAAGAAGAAGTAGAAGAGGAAACGGTCGATGAATTAAAAAAAAGAACTAGAAAACTAATAGGACGAATTTACGTAGGCTACATTTTTGAGCTTCCTAAAGAATTTGAAATAACTCCAAATGCTAATTTAGATTTCACTGAAGGAACCAAAACGAAAGAAGTCAATACAGAAGTAGAAATTTAAGCCGCATTAGCCCATGAATTTCGACATGGCTGGTTTAAATTGAATATCACATCCGTAGTTTCATCAATTTATTACAGGCCAATCGTAAACCATCAAAAATTGGTTGAGAAATATTAGTTGGAAATCCTGGAGGTAATTTCGGGACTGTAGATAAATTTGTGTAACTGTCTATCATAAGAGCCCTTGAGGCTAAGGATAGATGGTAATGAATAGAGAAGATTTAGAGATATTTGCCCGCGAGGCAGCTAAGAGCTTAAAGACAGAAAAAGATCTGAATGATTTCAGTCGAATGCTCTCGAAAATAACCGTTGAAGCAGCATTAAATGCTGAGCTTGAAGAGCATTTAGGCTATAGCAAGCATGAACATCATGAGTCAGTTAATAGTCGCAATGGCCATACCCCCAAAACGCTTAAAACCGAAGATGGTGAATTTGAACTATTAACGCCCCGAGATCGCAATGGAACATTTGAACCTCAGCTTGTAAAAAAATATCAGACTCGACTCACCTCAATGGATGACAAGATTCTGAGCCTTTATGCTAAGGGAATGACAACACGCGAGATTGCCTCTCTATTTAAAGAACTGTATGGTGCGGATGTTTCCCCTACACTCATATCCAAAGTGACTGATGCGGTTACTGAACGTGTTATAGAGTGGCAGTCCAGACCTTTGGAGATGATTTACCCTATTGTCTATCTCGATTGTATCGTGGTAAAAATCAGACAGGACAAACAGATCATCAATAAAGCCATTTATCTTGCTTTGGGTGTTAATCTCGAAGGGCATAAAGAACTCTTGGGCATGTGGATCTCTGAAAATGAAGGTGCAAAATTTTGGCTTAATGTCCTGACAGAACTTCAAAATCGAGGCATTAAAGACATTTTAATAGCCTGTATTGATGGACTTAAAGGTTTTGCTGAAGCAATAAATGCGGTGTTCCCAAACACTAAAATTCAGCTCTGCATTGTGCATATGGTCAGAAACTCAGTCAAATATGTGCCATGGAAGGACTATAAGGCGGTTACGGCTGATTTGAAGCTCATCTACCAATCGGTTACAGAGGATGAGGCGTTGCTTGCACTGGAGCACTTTGCTACACGCTGGGATGAAAAATACCCACAAATAAGCCGTTCATGGAACGCTCACTGGCATAATCTTAATACCTTGTTTAACTACCCAGCAGACATTCGTAAAGCGATATACACAACAAACGCTATTGAGTCACTCAATAGCGTTATTCGAAAAGCCGTTAAAAAAAGAAAACTATTTCCTTCGGATGCGTCTGCCAAAAAGGTAGTGTATCTTGCTATAATCGGCGCCTCTAAAAAATGGACTATGCCGATTAGAGATTGGAGACCCGCACTCAATCGATTTATGATTGAATTCGAAGAGCGGTTAACTGAGTTTGTTTAACACGGATAGTTACACAGAATAATTTACAGGCTCGTAATTTCATACGGATGTTATTTATAACCGAGTCAACTTGCTCTAGCATCTCGTCGAGTAAGCTCTCGGCAATTTCTGCTGAGAAATGAACTGTTTTAGCTGTCTCTATAAAATATCTACGTTGCATATTAAACCAATCATAGTGATTATTTTTTCCTTTAAGTGCCATAGCCATTTTTATTTTTTTTGCTTGTAACTGTTTCCGTTCAATTAAAGGATAAGCTGAAATGATATCGTATAACGGAGTTAATCGATATTTTCCATCTGGTTCTATAAAGATACTGAAATTTTTTGCATGCCCATCAATAGCAGCAAGCAGCCAAAATAGAATTTGAGCGCGATAAAATATTTTTCTATCTTCATTGGACTGCGATGAACCCAGTAATAAC
>NZ_CALMPD010000115.1 GCF_937871865.1 uncultured Legionella sp. | reverse complement strand
CAGGGTCTCATTTTGGGCGCTCATCCATTCTTCAATATTCTTATAAACAGACGGCTTATGATAGAGCGTAGAGCATGTCGATGGCAGGGGAATGCCTTTACCAAGGGGATGATTAATATCATTGTTATCACATCCGGCATAAAATACAACCACCCGATATAAATTATCATAATGCATTTGATACATATCCATTATGAAATCAACAAAAGGCTTCGAATTAGTTGCATCTTTACATAAAGATGGGAATTTTGTTTCATATAAAACACGCAAATTCACATCTGTTTCATCTAAAGAGGTATAATTTAGTGTCATCTCACCGAAAAGGTCCGTTAAGCGATTACGTACCATTGCTGGTTGATAAGTAAGCAAGGCTCTCATCGCTATGGCAAATTTTTGATCGTGGGCTAGTGGCTGATAAGCAAGCTCTTCAAATTGCGTCGGATCGGCGTAAAACTTGGGAAGAACCCCTTTTAAAATCTGGGTGGGTACAACATTGGGAAAGGTTATTTCTCCTGGATGTTTAAAGGTAGGCCAATGATAAGGTTTAGAATCCCGTACCTTGGGAAAAGTTTCCCAATCACGAACGGTAAGATCGAGCCGCTCTTTAGGCACCCCTATTACCATCCTGGGTTCTTTCATGTAAATAGTGAACCAATACAAAAACATATCAAAATCGATATCAGTTGCCTCATCGCCGGCAAAGCCCAGGTTATGAGGATGGCTGTCGTCGTCATCCAGAAACCATCGTCCGAACAAGACATAAATAATGCATTTTTCAATGAGTGTTTTTGTACTGGGAATTACTTCTTCTTTTTCAGCCAATTCAATAGGAACCGGCTCATCGGCAAAATTAAAACATTTAAATCCATCAACAGCTATCGATAAGGTGCCAACCAATTTATCATTATCATCAAAAACCAAACGTTCTTCAGCGGAATTTTTCCCTTGGAATATTCGTTTAAATAGAGAAACAGCAACACTGATTTTTGCCAGTAATTCGGGATAATGATTTTTAGGCTCGAGCCTTTTAAAAAAAGCAGTTTTTTCCACGCCATTTTCAATAAATGAAACACGTGATATTTGATGTGAACCATCTTTAACAGCAGAGCCAACTGTATGAAACTTAAACTGGCTCTCCCTGAGTGCTTTTTTGGGTAACCCCATATATCAAGTCCTTGATTACATTTCTATCGTCCTATTCACCATATTAAGCAGAAATATTCATGAAATTCAAGAGTATTTTTGATACAAAAGATAAAATAATCTCACTATTATGAATTAAAAATAAGCAGACAGTTTGCATTTAGTTAAATGTGCGGGAAAAGCTCGGGTAGGACAACCATTAAGTTAAGATGGTGTAGCCCATATTTACATAGTGTAATACGCGAAACTAAGTTACATGCCATTCCTTAACTTCATGGCAATGAGCGTTGGTAGAAAGGTGAACCAATTAAATTAATTAAGCCGTTTAACCGGCTTAGTTAATTTAATTCAGGGTTAATTGAACAAATTCTGCATCAGGGCAATCAATAAGAGTTTTTACATCTTTATCAAGAGCTCTTAACTCCTCACCGGATGTTGTTTGATTGAAGAACCAGTAATTACCAGTTTGTCGTTCTTTAATATCATTTGCAATTCCCACTGTAATAGCAGTAATCACAACATTTGCAATGACAACTAAAATTTTCTGGAGCCATGATTGTATTTCTGGATCAACAATATTTAAAATCTTTGCTTCAGCCTGGTTAATCTTGAACGATAGATCAATCGTTGATTGAGTAATCCCATCATAGGCAATACTGTATAATGATCTCCGGTATTCATCATCTGCTTTCTGCCATTGACCGACCTTATCTGTGTCAGTGGATGACTTTCTCAATCGCTCATGTACTCCTTTACATTTTTCTTCGACGTTGAATATAACATGGCGGAAACGAGCAGCATCCAGACCGTCCTTTTTGCCGGCAAATGCGATAATGTCATTGGAAAAGCCCAGATCTTGCATTTGCTTCGAGCACATAAAACGTTTATGTAGATCCAAAGCTATTGCGCTTAAATTCTTATCTTTAATCTCAGGTAATGCCTTACCTTGACTCATCACTCCTTTCTTATAAAGAAGATTGATTAATACGGTTCTTTGAGCATGATCATTAATTGCAGCCAGTTCTGGCAAAAACAGACGCAGTAACTGTCCCTGCTCATTGTTCTTTAAGATCAAGCGATATGCGTCAGGAGATATCACCCCAGTTTGTTTTAAAACATTAAAAGAACGATTTAATTCGTCCAACTCTTCTAAATTTAGTTTGGTTAAATCTGCCTTTGGCAAACCATAAGTTTCAAATTGAGGTAAATGGCGATGTAAAATCGACTTTCGCATGTGAATCAAAGGATTTAAAGCATGTTTTTTTAGTTCTTTGATGCTGAGTATTTTTTTAGCTAAATCGTCGGTCTGATCCAAAGTGACCAAAGTTTCTGCCAACATAGGATACTGTTCTGTTGCTTTAACTATTTCTTTAAGCTCAGTAAGCGATAATTTCCCCTTAACCCAAAAAATCAAACATAGTTTTCTGCACTGCTCATCGGCCAATCCATTAATGTAAACTAATTGGCTTAACTTATCGGGATGTTGAAAAAGTGTAGGTACGTCTTGAGTTAAGCCCAGCTGTATAAGGCTATAAAATGAACGATAATAAGCGTCTTTTGATAAAATTAATTGCATTAAATCTAAAGAATACAGTTTGGCTTGTAATGTAGGCATGATCTTTATTTGCAGCGGATCCCACATTAATGCTCCCATGGTTTTAATAAACTCATGGTCATTAATAAGGGCTCTATTTTGCTCCAGGATCCTTTCTTCATAAAAGACGACTATCATTTGCAATAGGTTTTTAGTAAAGCGCTCGTCATCACCAAACTCTATATTTTCAAACTCCCGTTCCAAGCCAAAGTCAATAGCAGACAAGTCATTTATGGTGTTTTGAGATAGAAACAAATTGTATTTAATTGCCAATTCACACACCAGGCTTGGTTGCAAATACAATCCCTCCGGTTTATTGACATTGATAACACGAGATAGCTTTTCCATTCCATGGCAGTTCATATCCACTTCATCTGCGTCAAACTTAAAGATGCTTTTTAACTGTTCGTAAATAAATGGGGAGTCTATTTGATTGAACAGAGGATTATCAAAACGGTCTGCCTTAGACAGGAGAATATCTTGTGATGCCGCATTTGTATAAGGCGCTAAATCAAAACTGGATAAAAGAACAATCGTTCTGTTTTCAGGCTCCAGATTGCTATTTTTCATGAGACCAAGCATCCATTGCTCCGGCTGATCTTTGCGGTACATCAACATTAACCCACAAAGCTCGTTATTATCGCTGACGTAAGCAAAATCATTTAGTACATAATTCTTTTCATAAATGCCATAAGCATCATCTGGTTTTGAAAACGGTTTGTACGGCTCGCCCAACAATAAAAATAAATTAGCCGCAGACATATTTCCACGAACATAATAGGGTACTTGTCCTAAAGTCTTCCATGCGTTAATAAAGTGATCGGCCTGCGCTTCTGTACCAATAAAACGAGTTCTGGGGAAATCCAAATCGATTATATTAGTCAAGTTATCATTTTTGCGAACCACCCATTCCTGGCCAAATGCTTTAAAGATTTGCTGCGCGTTTCCCTGACCCAAATAAACCATGTTTATTACTCTCAAAGCTACAAACTGTGGATATTATAACCAACTTTAAAGTGAAATAGTGCTTTTTTTGAAAAAAATTTGATTAAAGAAATTATTCCCTGATTTAGGCAGAAAAAAAGCAGGTGCTGTTGCTATTTTCATGCCTAAAACAAGATACCGAGCAAGCCTCGATAATGCGACACAATAACGTTTTCGCAACGGAGCAGAATATTGTGCTCAAAGTAACATGACGGAACAAAAGCAAAATTTAATTTGTGTTACACAGCAATGTCCCATACAGTATGCTCGCATAAAAATGCAGAACGTTAGTGCCAGCGGAAACAAATAATTAGAATGCTTGCCCAAAAGATGCTATTCATCGCTGTCTTATAACAATTGTGCAGTTTAATATCAGCCTATTTAGAGTATGTAAATGAAATGTAACATTATCGGTGCAGGACGATTAGGGAAAAACATTGCGAAAGCACTGTCATCTGCTCATTTAATCACCATAGATTCTATCTGCAATCGAAGTTTAAATTCGGCAGCGGAGGCAATCCAGGAACTGGGCATGGGAACAGCGGTTAATTCACTTATAGAATTACCCAAAGTTGATGTAACATGGATTTGTAGCAATGATGATGAAATTGCCCCCATAGTCTCCATTTTAGCGACTAATTCCGTACTGAAACCCGATAGCCTGGTGATTCATTGTAGTGGAACCTTAAACTCCACAGTACTAAGTCCATTAAAAGAACAAGGCTGTTCTATAGCCAGTTTTCATCCATTAAAAGCATTTAAAAAGGACTATGTGGATGCTCACGCTTTTGATCTGGTTCATTGTGTTATGGAAGGCGACGAGCGCGCAGTTATCTGGGTAAGCGCCCTGTTTGAACGCCTGGGTTCCAAAATTATTTCCATACGTCCGCAAGAAAAAGCGCTTTATCATGCTGCAGCAACCATTGCATCAAATTATTTAATTACGTTAGCACACATCAGCGAAGAATTATTACTCCAGGCAGGAATAAAGTCAGAACAAGCACGGGCCATGATCAACAATTTAATGCAAGGCAACATTAATAATCTGGCAGAATCAGCACAGATAGATGACGCACTGACAGGCCCCTTGGCCAGAGGCGATGTGCAGACCTTATCGCAACACCTCCAGGCAATAAAAAACCCAGCAATAAAGGAGTTATATAAAAAAGCGGGGTTAGTAACGCTGGAGATGACAACGCTCACAGAAGAAACGGAAAAAGAAATTAAAGCAATTCTAGGAGACTAAGCCCTGTGAACGAATTATCTAACTGATTATTGGAAAAAGTAGCCTTGCTGCAACGCTGAGTGATCCTGGCATTTTTAATACCCCCCCATTTTGTTCTTTATTAATTCACTATGATTTTGATTATGTCGTTCCCGCGCAGGCGGGAAACCATTTTGCAATTTACGTTCTTACTTTGTCTGAAGAATGGATTCCCGCCTGCGCGGGAACGACACAATTGAGGTCAGTTTGTTCAATACCATCCCCTGCTGATTGTGCACAAATAGGCCAGGCTCACTCAGAGCGCAGCGTAATCAAGGCTACACCCAATAAGCACGGTTATGGATTGTTTCACGGGAAACATCATGCTCATCCAAACAGAACTTATTTGCCGTGACTAGGCTTGCTCAGCAGAGCTCACTTGCAAATGAGTAACGTTCTGCAATCCTCTTGGCAGGCGATTCCCGCGTCTCCCACGCTCCCCTTTATAATGAAGTAAATCAGCACCTTTAAGAGTAAAGTGGCGCTTTCCGGCATGTACGGTCAAAGAATCATTTACCGATAATACCTGAAGATCAATCACATACTCTTCTCGTGACACCGCTTTTGCCGAAGGAATACTAATTAACTTATTACCTTTACCACGAGATAACTCAGGCAGCTCCGCAATAGGAAATATAAGCAATCGGCCAACGCTGGTCGCACAGGCCACATAAATTTCATCATGATTTGGAAGCAAACGGGGCGGCATAATGTTACTGTTTGAAGTCAGCTTGATGCACGCTTTGCCGTTACGGTTTTTGACATATAAGTCACCTACTTTAGCGATAAAACCATATCCGGCATCACTGGCTAATAAGATTTTTTGCTCCGCTTCTCCACCAATTATCGCTTCAAAGGTCATTCCTTCAGCGGGGTTCAATTTACCCGTCAAAGGCTCACCCTGTCCTCTGGCTGATGGCAGGACATGTCCCGGCAAGGAATATACCTTGCCTTCGCTATCAAGGAAGATAACTTGTTGGTTTGAACGAGCAATTGCCTGAGCCTTGAATTCATCACCTGCCTTATACCCTAATTCAGAACCATTAACGTCATGTCCCTTGGCCGCTCTCACCCAACCGTTTTTAGATAAAACAACGGTAATGGGCTCATTCGGCAAAATATCTTCTTCTTTAAGTGCTTGTGCTTCTTGTCGAACAATAATCGGCGAGCGTCGCTTATCGCCAAACTCGTCTCTATCTTTAATGATTTCACTTTTAACTAATGCTTTTAGTAATGCTTCACTGGCTAACGTATTTTGTAACATATCTCGTTCAGCACTAAGCTCGTCTAACTCACCACGCAGCTTTATTTCTTCCAATTTGGCTAAGTGGCGCAATTTCATTTCTAAAATGGCTTCAGCCTGACGTTCACTTAGATTAAATCGGGAGATTAGTCCTTGTTTGGGATTATCATGCTCTCTAATAATGGCAATGACTTCATCAATATTAAGGTAAGCAATCAATAATCCTTCGAGCACATGGATACGCTCCAGGACTTTTGCAAGCCGGTATTCCAGGCGACGAGTAACGGTAGCAACCCGATATACAAGCCACTCGGAAAGAATAGTTAGCAAACCTTTAACACGAGGTTTGCCATCCAGGCCAATCATATTAAAATTGACGCGATAACTTCGTTCCAGATCGGTAGTCGCAAAAAGATGAGACATTAATGATTCGGCATCAACACGATTGGAACGAGGGATGATAACCAGTCGAGTAGGATGTTCATGATCAGACTCATCGCGTAAATCTTCGACCATAGGAAGTTTTTTCTGCTGCATTTGTAAAGCAATTTGTTCAATGACCTTGGCACCAGACACCTGATAAGGCAGTGCGGTAATCACAATGTTATTTTTTTCCTGAGAGAAAATAGCTCGCATTTTTACTGAGCCGTTACCCGTTTCATATAGGGTATTAATTGCTTCATGCGGAGTAATTATCTCAGCTTCAGTTGGAAAATCAGGCCCTAAAATATGCTTTCTTATAGCACCAAGATCAGCATCAGGATTGTCCAGTAAATGAATGCACGCATTGGCTACTTCTGTCAGATTATGGGGAAGAATATCAGATGCCATACCGACTGCAATTCCAGTTGCCCCATTAAGCAAAATGTTAGGTAATCGAGCAGGAAGTAACGAGGGCTCTTGTAAGGTGCCATCAAAGTTGTCTACCCAATCCACTGTGCCTTGTAATAATTCACCCAGCAAAACTTCTGCATACGGAGATAAACGAGCTTCAGTATACCGCATTGCGGCAAATGATTTCGGATCATCTGGTGATCCCCAGTTTCCCTGACCATCCACAAAAGGATAGCGATAAGAAAAGGGCTGCGCCATTAAAACCATTGCTTCATAACAGGCACTGTCGCCATGAGGATGAAACTTACCCAAGACATCCCCAACGGTACGCGCTGATTTCTTATGCTTTGCCGTGGCTTTCAGACCCAACTCTGACATTGCATAGACAATTCTACGCTGCACGGGTTTCAATCCGTCGGCAATATTAGGAAGCGCCCGGTCCAGAATAACGTACATGGAATAATCCAGATACGCTTTCTCAGTAAATTCAGTTAGAGGTTTTCTTTCGGTTGCATCATTCATTACTTTTGTATTCATTTTAGATTTAATCACTATTTAATCATCGTAGTGCAATAAAGGCGAATATTGCAAAGCAATTTTAACAGAATATTCATGGTGTTAGATAGAGACACCTTACATTGATTGTGAATAACTTTTATTAACATTGTTGCTCTTAATTTAATCAATGACTAACTTATTGATTTTTATGAAAAATATTTTAATTAAAGCAATAGACTTCATTCCACCCTGTGGATAACCTTGTGAATGAATCATAGAACAATCTGTGATCAAACCAAGGAAATCCTAAACATTGCTAAAAGCAGGGTAGTTCTTTCAAAAAAGTGACTCAGCCATTCATTAACGGGTGAAGCACAACTTTTGGTTTATCAATGAGCACCTCTAAATTAGTTTTAGCGTGCTCCAGCAAGCCATTAAATTCATGTTTTATTGATTTGGCATCAACACTTATTTGGCGTTTTTAGCCGGCGTGAAATTAATAACAACTGGGTACTAATTATCTCCCACCCATCATAACATCTATCATTTAACAATTGGTTGGCTACCCCTAACCAGTGCTCAATAGCATCTAACCTAAGCTGTAGTATCGTTTTATCATGAGTTGATAATGAACGATGAAGAAGGCATTCATCTTTTATAAGTTGTTCTAATTGATTCCGCATCCCAAAATAAGAATTCAGCGCACTACTTGCTTTATTTTTATCAGAAAAACCAGCTGGATTCTCAAAATCAGATTTATTTAAATTAATAAATGCATCTGCCAATAGTGCCTTGATTAAAGAAGCATAACCTAAAACAGCACGCTCTTTTTTCGTTTTTTTTGAAAAGAAACGCCCCATTTCCCTCTCCTTGTGGATTGATGTGGTCAAACAAAAATTTAAAATCCAATTAAATCTGTTGACCTTTCATCCCAAGGCCTACGCCCCACACCTTGTATCCAGGCCTCATGAAGGCAGGGGGTTTGAGACCAAAATGTCAACAGATCCCAGATCGCGTACGTTGAAAAAATTGGCCCGTAATGGTCGACGCAAGCCAATTAACGTATCGTGTACAATTTTACTGTAACATTTTGTCATTCATTAACAACCCCGTACATTATCCGGGTTATATGGTCTGAGTGAATTTCTTTGGTCAGTGATTAATAGCCAGGCTGCTTTTTGCTTCAACTTACAACTCTTGCGAACGATTTTTGCATTTGGCAGGAACACAGCATATAGATACCCTTATCTTTTGCTTTATTGGCACGATAAATCGTGCGCAACAAATGCAATACGTCTCTTTTCATATCCTGGCCCAAAGTAAACTTATACTCCCGTGGAAACTCTTTGCAGCATTCAAAAATCCTCAGCGACAGTTGGTAGCTGTCGTGATAAACGGGCAGTTCAGGGTAAGGGCCATGATTCCTCAACAACAGACCGCTTCGCGGCCTGAGTACTAGTTAAATGAATTAATTGACAAAAGCCCGAACACAACGAACTACATTGAGATTGCTCTTAAAGTCTTCGATCTGACGGCCGTCGGTAGGGGAACCGAAATACTGACTCCACGCTAGATTGGGGGCAAACTCAGTCGAGCTCCAATAACCAACACCAAAGTCACCAAAGCCAACGCTAAATAAAGTACTGAACATATTAGGCGTTGTCGTGCCACATCCTGCATCGCCTGACGGTAAACTGGTGTTTTTACGACCCAATTCACAGATTGCCGGCAAATACCAATCGGTAAAGCCCCCTGAAGTTAAGTCATCACAAATCGCCGCAGCATTAGCCCCAATACCTGAAGTGTTAACAATAGTCGTGGTATTGGTCTGGCCATCATTAATATCTGTCGCTCCAGTGAATACATCATCACCCCATTGACGGAAGCCATTGTCACTTTCTTGAGCTACTTTAACCGTAGCACCTGGACTAGCCCCTGTCACTGAAAAGACCAATCCCCCATTCATGCGCATCGCCACATAAGTAGTTAAGGTATTCGCTGCGTTAGTGCCCGCAATTATCAGCTCCCCAGGAATAAACGGTGCAATAGACACTAAACTTAAGGTGCAACTACTACCCGGTTGCAAACCGATGCAATTACTGTCGGGAATGACCGTCACACCAGCCCAGCCCGCTGGTAATGTAGTGCTCAACGTGGTGTCACTTGGGCTTATTGTGCTGTTCGTAATGGTGAGCACTAATGGATTGAGATCATTGACGTTAATGATGCGATTGGCCAGAGCAGGGCTGCTGATAGAAAGAATAGGGGTAGAACTTTGTGCCGTTACAGTCACCTGAACGGTATTGCTGTTATCGCCATGAATGCTAAGTACTTGATTGGCTTCGGGAGCCCCGGCTACAAGTTCGATGGTGCATGTGGCCGATGCGGACAATGTCCCAGTACACGTTGTATTGCTTATGATAATGTTGCTTCCTGGCAGAGTCGCTTGCACATTAGTAACCGCTGTAGTGGTAGAGGTGTTAGTAACGGTAATTGTACCGGTGTTACCGACAACAAAGCCCAATGATGGAAAAGGGGAAGCCTCAATCGTGACTGCGTTAACCTGTACCGTAACCGTTACTCCGGCTGTGGTATTGCTCCCATTAATACTAATTATCGTACTGACTTCAGACTGACTGCCCGGTAAAAAACTGTATTGACAACTGCTGTTCGCCGCCAAAGTACTTGTACAGGTGGTATTGCCTGCATCAATCGTAATCGCGCTGGTTCCTGGAATAGTGACTTGCAGATTATCAACAGCGGTTGCTGAAGTATTGCTTAAAACAACAGCCTGAGCTGGGCCTCCTTCCGTTAAACTTAAGGCAGCAGGCGTTACACTAATCGTGGCCAAGGGCAAGGCCGTAACCGTTACATCCAGCACCAAAGTATTGGTATTGCCGCCTTGGATAGTTACGCTATTGCCCGTACTCACAGTCGCGGAGCTCACCTCAAAGGTACAGCTGGTTTGCGGCGCAAGAGCGGCACCGCAGGTATTGTTCACCACGCTCAAATTAGCTGATGGAGTTAAAATAAGCGCTGATGCAGCCACTGAAGTTGAGTCATTATGAAGCGTAATCGCACTACTGCTATCACCGCTCACAAAACTTACGGCAGTAGGGGTCATGCTCAGAGTGGCTGTATTGACTGGTGCCGGATTGTTACTTTTAGTAATAATTAGTTCGTTACCTGACGAAGGCCATGAGCAATAAATGGGATTGGCTAAAGTATTGCATACCTTGGGGCCACCTCGTACATCACCAGTCAATGCATCCGCAACAATCTGCAAGCCTAACGTGCAACTGGCGCCAGGAGCTAAATAAAACGGTGAAACACAACTACCCCCTGCCTGGGTGACTCCTACAGGTAAATCAATCACCCCATTGCTATTTAAGTCAAACGGCGTGTTATTGACGACCTGATAGGTCGCTGTTGCAGTCTGTCCCGAGTAAATGGTGCTGGGGGCTTTCTGGATTGCTGTAATCAGAAAAACCGGCTTTTCGGCTTGAGCGAGCAAGGGCAGGCACAATGCTAGTCCTAATATAATGCGTTGCATGCTTTTTTTCATGTGATTCATCCTTAAATAAAGGCCGTCAGTTGAAAACAGACTTCCTGGCTGTATAAATGAGGCTGACTAAGTGTGTGCTGGGTGAATTGCACCGGGCTTACCCCTAAAGAGGCCTTGCCCAAATCGGCGAAATGATAGCCTACGCCCAGGCGAAGCGCGGTACTGATGTCCACATCCACCCCAACCCCTGCACCCCAGGCAAAAGAGGCTTGAGTGCGGTTACTAAAAGGCACCATCGGTACTGCTTCGATAATCAGCGGCGTTTCTCTGTAGCTTCGAGCACGATTAAAGCCCGCGCCTAATTCCCCGGAGATGTAGGGGTGAACGGTATGCTTGAGCGTAGCGAGCACTTTTCCTGTCGCCATCAAGCGCTTGGACTGGATACGGTAGTCATAAAGGAAATTATCAAATTCGGGTAAGGCAAATTGCCACACATGGCCGCTGCTTTTTATTGCGGTATTAAAGTAACCCGACAGACCTAATTGCCAAGACAACTGCTCGCTGAACCCGCGCTCCATACCTAAAGTCAAGCCCACTAAGCCACTGCTTTGATAGGAGGTGTCGCTCGTGTAATGATTCGCAAAAGGAGGCAATAAACGGATGGTCTGCGCATGTCCACTACGAATAAAATCAGCACCAAGAGTCATGCTGGCCAAAGCGCGGAGTGCTGAAACAGCGCGCGAATTATTCGCTAATTCATAACCTCCAGTCCCCGCATGAACAGCAAAAGACAGGCTGCTGCCCAGCAGAAGAAAACCACTCAATGTCCGTATTTTCACCGATAATACTCCTTTATTATAGCGCTCACCGGTAGTATTTCGTGCTCGTATAGGTATGACAGCCCGGATTGTTTCGCGCATCATGTGACAATCACATCAGGGTCCTACTGTACGCGAAAACATGTACAGAGACAATCCGTATTTTATACGCATTGAAGCAACATCCAATCATTTGTGGTTCATTTTTCCAGTCCCGCGGCACAATTTAGCAGACAGCAAATGAGCAGCTATTTAGGTGATACAAAGGGTTTATTGCAACAAAGATTGATTGAGCGTTGCTAAGTGTATGAAAGGGATTCACATTCTAATAGAGGCAATACAAATGTTTTTGTGCTATTAATTTTTGGCGATACTGCAGGTAAATTGAAGCAAGGGCGAAATAACTGCGCCCTTGCTTTTATATTCAGAGATTATTTAATCTTTTTTCTAACTTTTTGGATAGCACGTATTTGAGCAACGGCACGTGCCAATTCAGCAGCAGCTACGGAATAATCCACGTCGCCGCCTTTATTCATCATTGCAGCTTCTGCCTGCGCTTTTGCTGCAAGAGCAGCCGTTTCATCTAAATGATCGGCTCGCTCTACTACGTCCGCCAGCACGGTTACACTATGAGGTTGTACCTCTAGCATACCACCTTGCACGTAGTAAATATCTAAATCACCGCCAGGCAAAGTCAATCTGATTTCGCCAGGCTTTAATAATGTTAATAAAGGAGCATGACCAGGTGTGATACCTATCTCACCTAATTCTCCAGTGGCTACTACCATCTCAACCAAACCAGAGAATATTTCATGTTCCGCACTAACAATATCCAGGTGCGTTGTTATAGCCATGTCTGCTTGCCTCATAAAGTTTTCGCTTTAGCAACAGCTTCCTCAATACTACCGACCATGTAAAATGCCTGTTCAGGTAAATCATCATATTCGCCAGCAAGGATAGCCTGGAAGCCTTTAATTGTATCTTTAAGAGACACATATTTACCTGGTGAACCAGTAAAGACTTCTGCAACGAAGAAAGGTTGTGATAAGAAACGTTGAATTTTACGAGCACGCGTTACAACACGTTTGTCTTCTTCTGATAACTCATCCATACCCAGAATTGCGATAATATCTTTTAATTCTTTATATCGTTGCAATGTTTGTTGCACTCGGCGAGCAGTATCGTAATGCTCTTGGCCAACAATTAATGGATCTAACTGACGAGAAGTAGAATCTAGTGGATCTACTGCAGGGTAAATACCTAATTCAGCAATTTGACGCGACAATACAACAGTAGCATCCAAGTGAGCAAAGGTAGTTGCAGGTGAAGGATCCGTCAAGTCATCCGCAGGTACGTATACTGCTTGAATAGAAGTAATAGAACCGGTTTTTGTTGAAGTAATACGTTCTTGCAACATCCCCATTTCTTCAGCAAGAGTTGGCTGATATCCTACTGCAGAAGGCATACGACCTAATAATGCTGATACTTCAACCCCTGCTAAGGTATAACGATAAATATTATCGATAAATAACAGTACGTCACGCCCTTCATCACGGAATTTTTCAGCCATGGTCAAACCAGTTAACGCCACACGTAAACGGTTTCCTGGTGGCTCATTCATCTGACCATATACCAGAGATACTTTATCCAGTACGTTTGAGTCTTTCATTTCATGATAGAAGTCGTTACCTTCACGAGTACGCTCACCCACACCCGCGAATACAGAGTAACCACTGTGTTCAATTGCGATGTTTCGGATTAATTCCATCATGTTCACAGTTTTACCAACACCCGCACCACCGAACAGACCAACTTTACCACCTTTAGCAAAAGGACAGAGTAAGTCGATTACTTTAATTCCAGTTTCCAGAAGTTCCTGGCTGCCAGCTTGCTCTTCATAGCTTGGAGCTTTACGGTGAATTGCCCAGTGATCATCGGCATTTATAGGGCCAGCATCATCAATCGGACGTCCCAAAACATCCATAATACGACCTAGAGTTTTAGTTCCTACAGGTACCTGAATTGGTTTACCTGTGTTATGAGCTTTTAAGCCACGCTTAAGACCATCAGTTGTTCCCATCGCGATGGTACGAACTACTCCGTCACCTAATTGTTGTTGTACTTCAAAAACCAAATCGCCATCAACAAGTGTTAATGCATCATTAATTTTTGGCACGCTATCGCGTGGAAACTCTACGTCCACTACTGGACCAATTACTTCTACTACTATTCCTGAGCTCATTATATACCCTCTTATAAAGCGGCTGCGCCACCGACAATCTCTGCCAATTCCTGAGTAATTGCAGCTTGTCGGGCTTTGTTATAAGCCAATTGAAATTCTTTTATCAAATCACCTGCATTATCTGTCGCGTTTTTCATCGCAATCATTTTTGCAGCTTGTTCACAGGCAATGTTTTCTACAACGCCTTGGTATACTTGCAATTCAATATAACGTTCCAAAAGATCATCAAGTAAATCTTTAGCATCAGGCTCATAAATGTAGTCCCAATGATGACCCATATTGTTACTGTCATCTTCTGATTTGGGTAACGGTAACAATTGTTTTACCAATGGCTTTTGTGTCATGGTATTAACAAATTCGTTGTATACGATATGCAATGCATCAATAGTGCCGTTGTAGTAAGAATCAATCATTACTTTTACGATACCGATAAAATCATTGATGCTGGGTGTATCACCTAAATGATCGATAGAACCTAAAATATTTCCGCCAACACGTTTAAAAAACGCCTTGCCTTTTCGACCAATAACAGCCACATCAACTTCTTTGCCCTGCTCTTTCCAGGTACGCATTGTACGAATAGTTTCACGAAGTAAATTCGCATTCAAACCACCGCACAATCCTCTATCAGTAGTAACAACAATAACGCCTACGCGTTTTATTTCTCGTTCACTGATAAAAGGATGCCTGTATTCTGAATTTGCACGAGCAATGTGCTTTACCACATCATATATTTTATTGGCATAAGGTTTAGATGCGCGCATTCTGTCCTGCGTCTTGCGCATTTTACTTGCTGCCACCATTTCCATCGCACGAGTAATTTTTCGAGTTTTATTAATACTCGAAATTTTAGTACGGATTTCTTTTGCTCCAGCCATATCTTACTTCGCCTTGAATTGATTTTTAGGCCATCTCATCTGGTGGATGGCCTTTATCTCATTAGAATTACTTCCAAGAGACAATAACTTACCAGCTAGCCGTACGTTTGAAATCTTCAACAGCTTTTTTCAATTTTGCTTCAATGTCATTATCATAAGCGCCGGCTTCATTTATTGCATGCAATAAAGTGGCATGTGTACTGCGCATATAATCATGAAGAGAAGATTCAAACGAACTGATTTCATTTACAGGTACATCATCCAGGTAGCCTTTTTCCACAACAAACAAACTAATACCCATTTCAGCAACTGAAAATGGTGAGTATTGTTTTTGCTTCATTAGCTCGGTAATACGTTGGCCTCTCTCTAATTGCTTACGTGTTGCATCGTCAAGATCTGATGCGAATTGTGAGAATGCTTCCAACTCACGGAATTGAGCCAACGCCAGACGAGTACCACCGCCAAGCTTTTTCATGATTTTAGTTTGTGCAGCACCACCAACCCGTGATACAGATAAACCAGAGTTAATCGCGGGACGTACACCGGAGTTGAATAAATCAACATCAAGGAAAATCTGACCATCGGTGATGGAAATAACGTTAGTTGGTACGAATGCAGACACGTCACCAGCTTGAGTTTCAATAATTGGTAATGCAGTCAAAGAGCCTGTTTTACCTTTTACTTCGCCGTTAGTCAGCTTTTCTACTTCCTCTGCATTAATACGTGCAGCACGCTCCAATAATCGTGAGTGTAAATAGAAAATATCTCCAGGATATGCTTCACGACCTGGTGGTCTGCGTAATAAAAGGGAAATTTGACGGTAAGCCCATGCTTGTTTGGTTAAGTCATCATAAACAATCAGCGCGTCTTCACCACGTTCCATGAAGTATTCACCCATAGAACAACCTGCATAAGGAGCAATAAATTGTAATGCCGCAGAGTCAGAAGCTCCTGCAACAACAACAATAGTATGTTCTAATGCGCCGTGCTCTTCCAGTTTACGTACAATTGACGCAACCGAAGATGCTTTTTGCCCGATAGCAACATAAACACATTTAACGCCTGTGCCTTTTTGATTGATAATCGCATCGATTGCAATAGCAGATTTACCCGTTTGGCGGTCACCGATAATTAGCTCACGCTGTCCACGACCAACAGGAATCATCGCGTCAATTGCTTTTAATCCGGTTTGAACAGGCTCATCTACTGATTTACGAGCAATTACCCCTGGAGCCACTTTCTCAATAGGGGACATGCCAGAAGAATCAATAGGACCTTTACCGTCTATAGGGTTACCCAAGGCATCAACAACACGACCTAACAGGCCTTTACCAACAGGAACTTCAAGAATACGTCCAGTACATTTACCTTTTTGACCTTCAGCTAAAGTTGAGGAGTCACCAAGAATTACTGCACCGACAGAATCTCTTTCCAGGTTAAGGGCCAAACCATAGACTCCACCGGGGAATTCAATCATTTCACCTGCCATTGCATCAGCAAGGCCATGCAAGCGAACGATACCGTCTTTTAAACTAACAATTGTACCTTCGTTGCGCGCTTCAGAAACCACACTGAATTGATCTATTTTCTTTCTGATTAATTCGCTGATTTCAGAAGGATTTAACGCTACTTGTTCTGACATGAAAACTATCCTCTAAATTAAGCGGCCAAGCCGGTGCCAAGTTTATTGAGCTTGCCCCGAACTGAACCATCGATAACTAAATCGCCTGCTCGAATCACTGCACCACCAAGCAAGGAGGGGTCAATACTTATATTTAATGATACTTTACGTTGTAATCGCTTACTTAAAGAATCAATTAATTGCTGTTCTTGTGCTGGTGAAACTGCAGAAAAGCTGATGACATCTACATCCAGTGTCTTTTCCTGATCTGCTCTATGCACTTCATAAAGTGCTTTAATTTCAGGCAGTAACATCAGTCGTTTATTAGTGGCTAATAAAGTAATTAAATTATCTAATGACTTACTGTCTTTTCCGCCGCAGACAGTTTGCAACAACTCGATTTGTTGCTCTTCAGTTGCAGCCGGATTACCAATAAATTGTGATGCCAGCGGATCCGATACAGTTTGTGCGAGCATTAACAGGTATTCAGACCACTGCGCCAAATTTTTTTCAGCAAGTGCATGCTCGAAAATTGCTTTAGCATAAGGCCTGGCTATAGTGGTGCTATCAGACATTTTAAATCTCTTCTATCAAGTTATCTAGCAGTGCGCTGTTTGCTTTTGCATCCACTTCACGCATTAGAATTTTCTCAGCGCCAGATATTGCCAACGTCGCGACTTGTTTACGAAGTTCTTCTTTGGCATGGTTCACTTGTTGCGCCAATTGTTCCTGCGCAAGTTTTGCTTGAATCTGAGCTTCGCGTTTCGCAACTTCTTTTGCTTCTTCAATAATTTGTGAAGCACGCTTATTTGCTTTATCAATAATATCTGCAGATTGAGCTTTAGCTTGTTTTAAGTCATCTTTGACA
Source organism: uncultured Legionella sp. (assembly GCF_937871865.1). Classification (GTDB taxonomy): domain Bacteria; phylum Pseudomonadota; class Gammaproteobacteria; order Legionellales; family Legionellaceae; genus Legionella. Next base: position 8,085 of record NZ_CALMPD010000115.1, on the reverse strand, counting down.
CGATGTTGAGCCAGCTCTAATTCTCTGCGGCCACGTTCAGCAGCAGACAGACCATCCGCAATTTTCTCTTGGCGCTCTTCCAAAGCTTTCGCTAATGGAGGCCAGACTAATTTCATAGTAAACAGAACAAACGCTGCGAATACCAGCATTTGTACTACTAATGTTAAATTAATATCCAAAGTAATATCTCCTGTAACAAATAGGGCGCTAAGGCGCCCCGTTCATGTGTTATCAAGAACCCAGGTTGCTAAGGAAAGGGTTAGCAAAGGTGAAAAATAGTGCAATACCAACACCGATCATGGTTACAGCATCTAACAGACCAGCAACGATAAACATTTTTACTTGTAACATAGGTACCATTTCAGGTTGGCGAGCAGAACCCTCAAGGAACTTTCCGCCTAACAGGCCAAATCCTATTGCTGTGCCCAATGCACCTAAACCTATCAGTAACGCAACCGCAATAACGGTCATACTTTGAACTTGTGCTATTAACTCAGCAGCTTGCATATTTATCCCCTTTACAATGGATGATGAAAATTAAATCGGTTAGTGTTCTTCGTGTGCCAGACTTAAATAAACGATAGTCAGGACCATGAAAATAAATGCTTGCAAAGTAATTACTAAAATATGGAAAATTGACCAGGCCAAAGACAGAATGAACTGTGCAATACCTAAAGTCGCAGTTCCTACAAGAGAACTCATTGCTGCATTTAAGGTTAGTAAGGCTATCAAAATAAAGATTAATTCGCCAGCATATAAATTACCGAACAATCGTAATGCCAGAGAAATTGGTTTGGCTATCAAACCAACAAGCTCAAGCAATAAATTGAACGGAATTAACAGCGGATGATTAAAAGGTTGTAAAGTAAGTTCTTTTATAAACCCTTTAGCACCCTTTATTTTGATACTGTAATATATAATGAGTATGAATACTGATAGTGAAAGACCAAACGTCATGTTCAAATCAGTAGTGGGAACAACTTTCAGATAATGTACGCCACCCATTTGAGCGAGTTGAGGTAATATATCTACTGGCACGATATCCATGAAGTTCATAATGAAAACCCATAGGAATATGGTCAAAGCCAGTGGGCCTATTAGCTTGTTCGCCCCATGAAAACAATCTTTTACCTGGTTATCAGCAAATTGAAGCATGAGTTCTGCAAAATTCTGTAGCTTTCCTGGCACACCGGTGGTGACCCGTCTTGCTCCAAAATACATTAACGCAGCTACAATTATCCCTGTAAACAGAGAAAAGAATAACGTATCGAGGTTCAGGGTCCAAAAGCCACCATCTGAACCGAATTTCATATCGCTTACATTGTAAGTAAGATATGTTAAATGATGCTTGATATAATCTGTGCTAGATACCATTTCAGTCACTTTCTGGCCTATTCTGTTTATTGACAATTATCCATGGGGCAAACCAATGCGTCATGAGTACCAAAATATACGATGTAAAAAAAGCTAACGGTGTAATCTTAAAAAGAATAAATACCGCTGTGAATAAGCATATAGATAAAATTATTTTAGCTGCTTCGCCTTTATAAAAACTACTGACTATCTGCTTAGCTGCTCGCGCACCCTGGTGCTTAAATAATTTGCTTGCAAAATATGCGTTTGGAATAATGCACACCAATCCGCCAAGCAATGCTGAACTTGCCGCATTAATGTTAAAAACTATTGCACACAGCGCAGCTAAAACTATTGTTATGCTTAACTGTACTAGCCATAGCCGTATGATTCCACGCTTATTCAGCTGTTTGTTCACATATTCACCTAACTTTTACCGCGCGAATTATAAATCAATCAGCCTCAATAATCAACGGTGATATTCAATTTTCCGAGCTATAATACTATTGTAGGGCTTAAGATTAGACACAATGCTTAAGTAGATTTTTAAACCTCGCCAAAGGAATAAAATATGTCTGACAAAATCCAACATACTGCAGCTAGCATGCGCGAAAAAATGATTCATCGTTACAATGATGGATTAGAACACAAACACAACAAAAATCATCTTCTCTACCGGCGCCATAGCAAATCACATCCAAGTATTTTAAAGAACGAAAACGAGGAAGAATCTGTAACAAATGGTTCAACCGGACTAATTCGTGAATTTAAATTAAGAAAAATGCGTAAACGACTGGATAAAGGACGAATCCATTGATACAGTATAACTTATCCTCCCAGGTTAGCCACTTCCTGGATTGGACGTGCAGCTGATGGCCTGATTTTATCAGGCCACATTTCCAGGATTCTGGTAAGTAAAAAACTTCATCATGTTCACAACCTTCTCCACACCCCGGGTAAAGCGAGCGATTTTTATTACCTTTGCAGCCTGATCCGGTTTAACATCACCCATTAAATACACAATGCGGTCGGAAGTAATAATTTTAAAGGTATCCGGATCGATAGAATCATCGGCAAATATCTGACTTCGTATTTTGGTAGTTATCCAGCTGTCCTGAACACTATTGGAGGATACTTGCATCACTTTAACGTAATTAAATAAGCGACGATAATTTTTCAGTGTAGCCAAGCGCTGTTTCAACTCATCAAGCAGCTCATCAGAAGGGACGTGTCCTGCAATTAATATATCGCCATTAAATGCAGCAAGATCAAGAACACAGCGTGAATTGTTAAAGGTGCGATGGACAGCAAGAACCTTATTCACTTCAGCCAGAAGATTATAATCATTTAATTTTTTGTATACATCATGCCTGTCGTAAAGCAAACTCGCTCCAGTCCATAGAGTACCGACACAACCGGATATACTAAAGGCTATGAGCAATAACAGCAGTGTAAAACGTCCCTGTTTCAGCATTTAACGTATGTATTGAAAAATTTTAACGACTTTACGTACACCGTTAATCCGTCTTGCGACATCAACTGCTAATAATGCCTGATTAGGAGTAACAATTCCCATTAAATAGACCACGCCATTTTCAGTAACAACCCGAATAGAGCCTGATTCAAGTCCTTTTTTAGCCAGCATATTGCTTCTGACTTGCCCAGTAATCCAACTGTCTTTCGAACGCTGAGTCATTGAAAGAGGATTATCTACCGTTATTTCATCATAAACACGTACCACTCCAGGAGCATTTTGAGCAATACGCTCTGCCACTACCCTCAATGACGCGGTTGGCGTCTGGCCGACCAGCAGCACGACTCGGTTAAAACTGGTCACTACAATTCGTGAATGTCTAAATTGCGGATCTGATACTATATTTTTATGGATTACGTGAAATAAGCGAGCATCAGCTTCCAGCGTAGCCACGCTTCGCCTATCATAAACCATTCCGGCAGCAGCTCCAGCAACAACAGCGACCACACAACCAGTTAACAAAGTACTTAGTAACAAAATAATTATTGATTTTATTTTGGCATTTATGTTCATTTCTTTTACCCTAAAACCTGACCAAATAAAGACTGATCAATTAAATCACAAAAACAATGTAATATGAACAAGTGAAGTTCTCTTATTCGTGCAGTATTATCTGATGTAACACGCACTTCAATATCCTCTGGCCCTAAATGATTAGCCAAGACCCCACCATCTCGCCCACTTAATGCAATAGTATCCATACCCCGTTCATTTGCAGCATGTAGTGCATAAAGCATACTGTCTGAGTTCCCCGAAGTAGTTAACAAAAGTAACACATCCTGTTCTTGCCCTAAAGCCTGAATTTGGCGAGCAAAAACCTGGCCGTACTGATGTTCATTAGCAAAAGAGCCTAGGCAAGTTGAATCAGAGCCTAAATTAATGACCGGCAAAGAAGGTCTTTCAACTTCAAAATGATTTAACATCGAACTGGCAAAATGCATGCAGTTTGCATTAGACCCTCCATTGCCGCAAACCAATATTTTTCCATCGCTTAAAAGACAATTAACCAGGCGTTGTCCCGCTTTTGCAATCGTATCAGACAACGCATCGGCTACAGCAATGTTTGTTTCTATATTCACACCAAAAAGATGCCTTACTCTATCTTCCAATTGGACCATTTTATAAACCTTCTTCTTTTCAATAATCGGCGTTAAAAGCATCCTTAAGCCAGGTAATCATCCCAGAGCTCCCATCGATACTGATCACATCAAAGCGGATAGGAAACTGTTCATATAATTTGTTCTTCATTAAGTAATGCGACGTAGTCTTAATGATTTTTTGTCTTTTGGCATAGGTAATACTGGCAGCGCCACCACCAAAACCTTGATGTGAGCGCGATCTCACTTCAATAAACACCAAATAAGCACCTTCTCGCATAATTAAATCAATTTCGCCCAAACGGCAGCTGTAATTCTGCCCAACAAAAGTTAATCCTTGAGCTAATAAATACGTCAATGCCTTTTGTTCCGCAACATGCCCTGTCTCTAACGTGCTCAATTGTACCTGTCCTTAATAAAATATTTAAGCGGTATGTCCTAATGAATGTGCCAGCCCTTGCCTGAACTGCCCCCACTCCAATATCCGCGCCACTTGCTGTGGCGATTTTAAATATAAAGTTCCATTAGACTCCATGGAACCATCCGCGGGAAACAAAATCAAATGATTTAATTGCGTTGCCAAGGCATAACTGTCCATTCCCAAAGCATAAAGTCTATTGTAACTGTTAAACTGTTCGGGCCAATTTCTAGTCCCCATCTGATGAGCAAAAACCCAAGGAATATCACAAAAAATGACCCCATCCAAATCTTTATCCTTCAAAGCATTAGCACTGCCACCATAAACACTTGAAGTAGCATAAACAGGGACATCGCCCGCATAATAATACTTTAACAAAGGCATAATCTGACGTGCTTTAGAAGGATACGCCAATAAAAATATCATATCAAAATCCTGCCTGCGGCTAGGCAAGGATTGCAGATTATAACCCAAAACTTCTTTCAGCTTTTTTTCCCTATTCTGACTGTCTGAAACTTTAAGAAAATCCTTCATGTTTTTATTCATATCATCATTAGAGCCATAAGATAGGATATCAACAATCTGGCCGCCATTCTGTTTCCATTGGGCAGTAAATGCTTTGGTTATTTCATTCCCCCATTCATTTTTAGGTGCAATAATCAAAGCACGATTATATCCTTTGCTTCGCGCCTTGCTCGCCACTTGACTGGCTTCATTAGCCGGTGAAAGACCAAACAAGTAGGAATTATCCTGCACTCCTACATCAGAATCATTAAGAAGCAAAGTAGGGACCGGATGCTCTATCTTTGCTATTGCTGCAACATGGTTTTTGGTTAAAGGGCCAACGACATACCCCGCTCCGTCATTTACAGCATTTTGATATAACTCGATAATGTCGCCTTTGCCCGTATCATAGGCTTTAATCTCAGCAGCCCCTTCGCTATCACCTAATTTTGATGCAGCCATAAACCCTTCTCGTACTGCGTTACCTGGCCCAGAAAGAGGGCCAGTCAAAGGCAATAACAAAGCGATTTGTTTTGGCTTTGAAAGCATTTTATTCGCAATGCTGTCCAGGGGATTAGGCAATATCTGATTGGCTGGGTGAGCGTAAAATTGGGATTGCCATTGATCTAGCGCGGCAAGCAACGATTGAGAGTTATCACGATATTTTTGAGAAATAATGACTAATTGTACCCAGCCTTTTAATTCAGATTTATTAGAGACTTCAACAGACATCGTGTTAAGTTCTGCTGGAGGCAAATTAATCAAGGTTAACCAAAGAGTTCTCCTGTTTTTTATCTGGCTCTCATTATCAGTTAACAATCGTTCTAACTTTATTCGTTCTATTACGGATTCAAAATGACTTCCTGCTGCGCGATATGCTTGTGCTAATAACTCATGAAATTCAATTTGATGATAATTTGAAAGCTCTTCTGGCTGCTTGATAGTTGCCAATTTAGCTAAAGCAGGCGATGGACGGCCACGCAATAAATCAATTTTTGCAAGCAACAGATTTTTTTCATTTAACTGGGCCTCAGTTAAATTCTCTGTCTGTGCTAAAATAGCGGAACCTTGATTCCATCGCCCCTCAGAAATAGTGCGGCCGGCAGCCGATAATAATAGACCTTGTTTCTGACTGCCTTCCTGATTTTTAGCCATTGCCAGGTAGGTTGCTGTAGGCATACTGTATGGGGTTGTTACTTTTTTTTTCTTAACCACCACGACTGGTTCGGAAGAGTTGACCGTTTGAGTACACTGACTCAATAAAAAAGTAGAGAACAGCAATAAAAAAATTCTAATTTGAAGTGAGTTGATCAACATGTTAATACGCCAATTACGCAATAACCGAAGAGGATAAACTATGACAAACTCTCTAGCAACAGGCATAGGTACTCTATATATCGTTGCAACACCTATAGGAAACCGGGATGACATCAGCTTAAGAGCTTTGGATATTTTGAAATCGGTAGATTTGATTCTGGCCGAAGACACGCGCCATTCCATGCAATTACTTGCCGCATTAGGCATAAAAAATAATTTAAACTCTCTGCATGCGCATAATGAAAGTGATAAAAGCCAACAGGTAATAGAACAACTATTAAGTGGGAAAACCATTGCTTTAATCAGTGATGCCGGAACCCCTTTAATAAGTGATCCAGGATATCCATTAGTAAGACTTGCTCGTCAACATCACATTACGGTTACGCCAATACCCGGTCCCTGCGCATTAATCACCGCACTTAGCGCCGCAGGTATTTCTTGCGATTCATTTATTTTTTCAGGTTTTTTACCTGCCAAGAAAACAGCGCGCAAAAGTAAATTGGAATCATTACAGTCAGAAAATCATACCTTGATTTTTTATGAATCAACCCATCGTATTCTGGAATGTCTTGATGATATAGCAGAAACTTACGGCGATGGCTGTGAACTGGTACTCGCAAAAGAACTTACTAAAGCCTTTGAACGATTTATCAGTGGTACAGTAATCGAGGTAAAAAATTGGTTATTAGCCGATCCAGGACATACTAAAGGCGAATTCGTGTTAATCATCCCACCTCGCCCAATATCAATAGACGAACATGCGAATGAAGAGTTACTCACGATATTATTAAACGAAGTTCCGCTAAAGCAAGCCGTTGCAATCGCCTGCAAGATAACCAACGCCAATAAAAATGAACTGTATGAAACGGCACTAAAACTTAAAAATGCTTGATTATAAAGGATTTGCAATCATCTGTATGTTCAAGAAGGGACTGTTCAATAGATGGATGGAACTAGAACCGAAGCTTTTTTCGTTAATAAACAGCTCGGCCTGTACAGCTGAGCTCCGCCCAAATATTAAGCATTTTAATCAATGCCTTCTTGCAAAGAAGCCCAGTTAATCACAACACACTCCTGATTGACAAGGTGTATTACCCCCGCATCAGTGAAACGCTGTACTAGATTAAATTCCGTTTTTGCAACGGAAACGAAACACCAGTGCTCTGTATGCCAGAAAATAACTGAAGCAGAGTACAATCAGATAAATCTTAGTTGATATTTGCCCCAATTTATTTATCTGTATTTATTTATCCCCCATAGAATTTTAATTGACCATTGAACACACTGCTCAAGGATTCTGCTAATAAATAAGGACATTATTAATGAACAAGGGAATAAAAATTACGAGTATATTCAGTGCTATTTTAATGACTTCATCAAGCTATGCGGCACATTTAGGACAGATTACCATTGCAGATCCAGTAATGGGTAGTCGGACCGTGGTTTATGAACAAATAAATCAATTTGCAGTTGTAGAAGGCGACATTTTAATAGGTAAAGCAGTTCATTTAGCGAATCAAGGCGCCATGATAACCCCTAAAATAGGAGGATCTCGCTGGACGAATGGTGTAGTACCTTATGAAGTCGCAGAAAAACTGCCTTTTATCAACAAGCTTGCCGTATTTCAAGCCATAGATCATTGGCAAAAAAAAACGAATATTGAATTCATCCAATTAAATTCAACAAACCGATATATCTATAGGGATTATATTTCCTTTATTCCAGCAGAAGGCACAACATGTTCTTCTTATGTAGGGAAAAAAGGTGGAAAACAAGAAATTAATTTGGCTCCCAGATGCACTACTATGAATATAGCCAACACACGATAAATTGATTATTAGCAATGGCTCTGAAAAAGCTCA
>NZ_CALMPD010000114.1 GCF_937871865.1 uncultured Legionella sp. | reverse complement strand
GCTTGGTGATTACCACAGAGCAAATCGCTGAAGCTCTAATCGAGATGGCTGTAACTGATGATGTAAAATTAGCAATATCCTTAAACCATGCCCCCGGAAAAGAAAAAAAATACCCCACTCATGTTGAGATTGTCAGTTACTGGAACGAGAACCAGCAAGTTATTATCGAGCCTGTTAGTCGAAAACGGCATTGTGTTGCAGTGGATAAGTTGCCCGACCAAGAACCATTATTGTTTGCACTAGGACTTTATTATCAAAATGTAACAAGGGCCATCTAATGAGTAGCCATTGGGATATACATGCGACACAATGGAACAATATTGAGGGACCTTTACGCCCCTCTGTTTCAGATCTTCAGATTTTGCACTCTTGGGTAACGACAGCTATTGGCTTATCGTCACAACCATTTAATGTACTTATCCTGGGAGCCACGCCTGAATTGGCCGCATTCCCATGGCCTGAAAATACTCATCTATTTACCATAGATGCAAATTTGGCGATGATAAAATCGCAGCTTTCGCAAGAGCAATTATCTCTTTCGCCATTTAAACTGGTTGGAAACTGGTTGCAGTTACCATTGCCGGATGCCAGCATGCATCTGGTAGTTGGTGATGGCTGCTACTCCATGTTGGCGGGAAAAGACTATGATGCATTATCGAATGAAATTATTCGAGTCTTACAGCCAAATGGGCATTTTTTTATGCGTTTTTTTGTACGACCAGCAGCTCAAGAATCAATAGAATGCATTCAGAATGATTTTTTATCAGGAACAATTGAGAATTTCCATATCTTAAAATGGCGTATCGCTATGGCTCTGCATGGTTCATTAGAGCAGGGAGTTTGCCTTAAGGACATCTGGAATACCTGGAACAAGTATTTTAAACATCATACTCACTGCCTACCCTGGTCTAAGCAGACGGTAAATACTATTGATGCTTATAAAAACAACCCCGCATTCTATACATTTCCTACGTTTACAGAGATTGGTTTGAAGCTCGGCTGTAAATTTAATCAGCTTGAGGTTTTTTTTCCAACCTATGCGCTGGGAGAGCGTTGTCCTTCTTTTAAATTAAAACCCGCCTGAATGCTGACTAACATCATCAAATTAAATTCTTATAATGCAAGAAATAATGAAGATTGATATTAGATAAGTTCTGTTTAATAATGGAAAATTACTTTAAAAACAACGTTCCAAGGAAGATAGGGAAGATAATGAATGAAAATAAATAAACCTGTAGCCGGCCTACTCGCACTTAGTGTCTCCGCAATGGTACATGGGGGGGCAATGGGCCCAATCGTGACAGAAGGGGATAAAAATATAATTATTCTCAGTGGTGGGGCAACCTGGCCTACGGGCGTAAATGGAGCTCATTCGCTCTATTTTTCACCTGAATTAAGCAGAACATATACTCTCGATAAAGCCACCACAGCACTCGGCGAAGGTACATTATTTGTCGGAAGACAGCACTCGTTCAATTCCCGTGTAGAGGGACAACTGGGGATTTTATTTGCTGCAGCCTCAAGACTAAAAATTTCCGGTTCTATTTGGGATTTTGACGATCTCAGGTTTAACAATTACCGCTATTCCTATACCGTCCAGCCAAATCGAATTGCTATTGGTGGAAAACTGCTAGAAACAACGAACTCTTTATACAAACCCTGGGTGAATGCCAGTATTGGAGTCAGCGTCAATAGAGCTACGAACTATCAGGTCATTCCGACCGAATGTGAAGCCATTGTCCTTCCCCAATCTAATTTATCCAGTCACAGCACTACCTCATTTTCCTACAGCATAGGGGCTGGTATTCAACGAATTGTAACGCCGAATGTACAAGTTGGCTTAGGTTATGAATTTACAGATTGGGGTAAAAACCAGCTTGCCGCAGCACCTGCACAACCTGCAAACCAAAAAGGTTTAATGTTAAATCACTTCTACACGAACGGGTTATTATTAAACGTGACGTGGTTAAGATAAGGACATTTCTATGCAACGCAACACCAAACAAGTATCTGATTTTTTTTGTGTCACCACTTCCTTTCTGGTAAGCACCACCTTGAATGCAACCGGACTTCCCCCCATAAATATTAGCCTCTCATCAGGAACTGGTTCTAATAACATAATCACCTCAATAGGCAGCACCTCCATTGTGGAATATGAAGTCCAGGATATGATTGGCAGACCTCCAGCAAGAACCTGGCTATGGTCGGCTCCGATTCCTTCTTATATCACTCGAGCCCAATCCCTGCACCAACCTGATTGCGCCTCATATAACCAGACCCCAGGAGATCCTAACTCATTTACACTGCCTCCTAATGGCACCTGTTATTTTGCACTGCAAGTGGATGGAACTGCATTTGCCAATGTCTATCAAGGTTCAACGATTAGTTATAGACCCGTATTTATAAATAGTAACGGGGTTTCTTACGGTCCATGCCCATCTGAAATACTCAATATAACGCTGACACCACCACCGCCGCCACCGCCCCCCAACCCTCTTCTGCTTGCGGTAGGACAGTACTCCAACAGCGGCCCGATGTCTCGTCCCTTATTGATTGAAAGCCAGGATTCGGGTACTAGCTGGATCTATCCTGAATCAACTACTAGCCCGTTATTCGCCATGCCGGAATCAGGAAACGGTGCCGCTTTTAATGGCTCAAGTTGCGGTGCAAACACATGTATTGCCGTGGGCCGAGGAGAAGATACTCGCGGCAATGATCATCCCATTCTGGCTTTAACCCACGATGCAGGAACAACCTGGAGCTATACGCCAATAGACCCGCCCTGGTTTACCCCAGATCCTGACATTGCACAAACTTACTTCGGCTCTTTCAATGCAGCAAGCTGCAGTGGCAATACCTGTATTGCCGTAGGTGATGACGAAGATTTTAACCTGGGATCAACCTCAAATCCACTCTTGGCTGTAAGCCAAAACTCAGGAGTGAGCTGGGTGTATCCTCTATCCATTCATACCCCGATGTTTACAACGCCCGGTACTAATCCCTATGACAGCAATGGTACGTTTAGGAGTGCAAGTTGTTCTGGCAGTACCTGCATTGCAGTGGGTGATTATATTGACATCAATAGCGATAAGCGTCCTCTATTGGCCTTATCCCAAAACTCAGGCACAACCTGGACGTATCCGGATTCCATTACGTCACCAACATTAGATGATAATCCCTACGCCTCTGACGGAAACTTCATGAGCGCAAGCTGCTCTGGAAGCACCTGTATTGCAGTGGGTTCCTATATAGACACCAATAGCCTACAACGACCTTTATTAGCCTTATCCCAAGACTCAGGTACTACCTGGAAGTTTGTCGAGTCGATTACCACACCAGAAACAGGTACATACACCTTCAAAGATTTTGGTAGTTTGGAAAGTGCAAGCTGCTATGGCACTACCTGCATCGCAGGAGGTGCTTATCTAGACACAGACGATATGGTTCGAAATTTATTAGTAGTAAGCCTTGACTCAGGCACTAACTGGACCTATTCGGATGCCATTCAAAGCGTCAGCGGTGTTTGGGATTACTTTGCTCAATGGGGCGGCATTCTAGGAACAAGCTGTTATGACAGCTTATGCGTAGCCGTGGGTAATATAGCCGGTACCACAGCACAACCCTTCGTAGCAACAAGCCAGGACTCAGGAGCCACCTGGACTTATGTTCCAGCAATGGAAACGCCAGTCTTGCCTAGCAATCCCTATGTCGACAATGGCTTCTTAAATAGTGTTGCCTGTAATGCTTCTGCTTGCATTGCTTCAGGAAGGTATGACAGTAATTCAGGGCGACGTCCCCTAGTGGCACTAGGCCTGAATAATGGCGGCAACTGGTCCTACCCTGACTCGGTGACCTCTCCAGTATTCACTCCAAACGATACGTACCCGTTTGGCAGTGGCGAGCTGCCTTCCTCCTCAGCCTCGTGGATTAATTGGTTGCCCATCCCCCGACATGGGTAATTCCTAATTCACCTTCTGTTCTCAAAAAATAAGTTCAGTCTCTGCATCAGGGCCACGTTGGCCCTGATAAGCAAGTTAAGATTGAGAACACAAGAAAAATTGCATTTGGCTCCTCGACCAGTAATAAATACAGAATAGGACAGAGCAAGCGTGCAACGTACTATACAAAATTCAGAGGAAGACGTTATAGATGAATGATACGACCGCTCAATAAAGAGCGATCGCATTTCAATTCGGAGGTATTACTGAATAGGAGGTGTGCTTGCCGGAGGAACTCCCCCTCCGCCTGGACCTTTACTACCCCCACCAGGTCCTTTACCAGCACCGCCAGGTCCATTTCCAGTACCACCACCTGAATTGCCGCCCCGGCCAGAGATCCCTCCTCCGGAATGCCTTGCACCTTTAATAGCAAGCCCCATTTTATCGATTGTCTTATCACCAATAGCGCCCAGTTTTTGCCCCATTTGAAATTGTGCCCCTTGTGTCGCCTCGGCACCACCTTTTATTCCGGTTTTTAATTCATCACCCCAACCAGCAGCCTCTTGTCCGAGACTTTCAGGAGTACCGCCTATCCAGCGTAAGACTTTATCTGGTAAATAAGCAATTAAGGTAAAGGCTTTTTGTACAATAATTAAATACATGGTGGTATAGGTCAATATGGAGAAGAAGTATGCATATATACCTGCCCAGTCAGAAAAACCGCCAGTACCTGAACCTCCAGGAGATTTTAATGTATTGTTTAAGGTAACGTCTTCAAATTGGAAACCACCTATCCAGGTACCCGATTTATCCAAGTTACCGGATTGAATAAATGATATAGCATGATCAAAACCGGCATTAAGAACCCACACTCCGACATAAGACAATGCAATTGCCGAGATATACCCGATAATCATCATCGATGGTCTTAAAAAGACGTTCATCAAGATCATAATGGCCGCTTCCCCTTTGCCAAAAGCATCATGTCCTTCAGGATGGGTAACCCCTAAAGCAACAATAGGTGCTGCAACCATCGCTTCAATTACCGCGATCATCCATGCGATAGAACCGAAGGTAAAGATCATGTACGGTAATACCGGAATATAATACGCGGTAATGAATCCCACGGAGACCATAGTTCCCAACCATGCCAGCAATAACGGCATAACTAATCCAATTAAGGCAAAGATAAACAACCCAAATAACGGAATCAAAGCACTGACGACGGCGATATTTAATAACATTATCCATAGATTCGCTGAGAAGTTAATGTACATCACTCCCATATTCGCCAAAGCGACGATCGGATTGACCCCCGGTTCTGACACTGTCGTCAAACCAAGATGGAAAATTTTCCTCATACCTTCCAATGGAATCATCAAAAACGCCATAACCACTTGATTAATTATTTGAGAAAACACAGCCAGAAAGAAATTATACATATTCCTGAAAACAGCATTATAGAGCAAGTTTCCGAACATGCGTCCCAAGCAAAAAGAGAAGAATATGATTTTAACTCGTCCGCAATCAAAGTCTTGGTGAGGAAGATAATACATTTCAGTCGATACACTGAATTTAATCATATTGGCAAATTCCAATCGCTCAATACCTGGCTGATTTGGTAAACGAACCATCACCGAGTTATTAATAAAGCCATATACGGTTGATGAGCTTTGATTGTCTACCAAGGGGCGTTCAGCATTATCTTTTAAATCAGGTTTTGGCGTGTCATACCCATTAATTAATGCTTCAACTTTTTCTAATGGTGCCTTATCACCTTCAAACCAATTACATAACAATACATATTTACCAGAACAGGACTTATTAGTACCAAAGCTTGAAACCAATTCACTCGGATCAAAAATACTGTTATCCAAGCCGGTTTTACTATCAAACTGATCGGCACTATCAACAGCATTACCATTTAATTTTACCAGATCAAAGAAATATGAGCCGGCAAGGATCCATCCTTCATTGGTAGATTTTCTGATAAAATCACGCGATTTATCCTCATTTGTTGCTGTTGCTGCTTGCCTGATGAGGTTTAGCGTAGGCATCATAATCGCGTTATAATCAGTAACCGCACCTAAAAACTCTGTTCCGTTAAAAAGAACGCCAGAGTTCACGTTTGGTGGGGTTGGCAGCGGTCCCCATAAGGTGCATTCTTCAGTGTATTTTCTACATATCGCCCCATTAGCGGTGTAGGGAACACCAAACTGTTGCTTGGCAACTGAGGAAAAATTGGAGTCTGAGGGGGGGGCGTTATTATCACGCGATAAGCCAGGATCATTATTAACCATCACCTGAGCAACGGTAGACAAAGTAATATACATTTGCTGTATAGCGATTGCTCTGGACATTTTGGCTGTTTCTAACTGAGATGAAGTGAGCTGCATCATCGTATTTGGCTTGTCCGGAGTGCTCATGTTCTCCAATGCATCAAGAGAGCTCCAGGAAATTGTTCCACAAATCCCATTTAAAAAATAAAATGCTGACTGTGAATCAAAATTAGGCATCGGTGTATTAAAGGTAGTGGCACCTTTATTATTACTTTGAGTAATCACCGTATTTACGGTTCCAAGAAAATCAGGAACGGCCGTTTTACAAAAACTATCCATCTCAGGAGAAGGCGTTCCAGAACATGGACCAGTATCATTTTGTTTGCTTTGTAAATACGATTGTCTCTGGGCTTCTAATCTGTTTTTTAAGCCTAACATACATACCTGACCGGCAAGAATGGTTCGTGCTCCGTCTGCGACACCACCGGATTTTGCCTCGGTTAACGCTTTTGTGGGATTGGATTGAGCCTGAATAATAACCCCGCCGCGATTTAAATAGCCTAAGGCTGCTTCCCATACCTTATCTGCGGCACCGATTCCTTGCACGACAACCCACATCACAAAAATCTGCATCAAACAATAACCTGATGCTTTGGGAATTAATAAAGCCAAACCCATAGTGGAACGTAATGGAATCCATATTGAAGACCATTTTTGCCCAAGCATCTGACCTTCATGAGCGGTATTCATAGTGGAAACGAGCAGGGTGTACATGATAATCATTCCACCCAACGCTAGTACTGCGGAGTTGAATACCCCAAACATAGTACCCATAATCTGGCTGCCGGTGCCATGCAAAACGCCGTCTACCACACCAAATAAATTCCCCAGAAAAATAACGGAAAGGTCGCTGGGTGGAGGAGCGAAACTTAAAGCACTTGAATCAGCCGCGAAGAGTAAAGCAGGACAAAAAGCTAGGAGAACCGTTAAGACGACTTTATTCATTCTTTCTCCCCCAATAAACCGTGTCTATACCACTCTTTTATAGTACAACCCAATTTACGATGTTTAATTTGGTAATACCAAAAATGATAACGAAATGCTAAAACCAATGCGATTAAGGTAACAACCAGGCTAAGAAGCCCGGCTCGAAAAGAACCATAAACGAACTGGTACCCCACATACACAACCACCATAGCTGCGAAAACCAACATAAAAATACTCAAGCGCAGTAATGCGTTTTGTTTTATTAATAATTCAGCATCAGATAACTTTAATCTGCTTTTGACATCATCAAATGACTCTACGGATTTCGCATCGGTAATTTTCTGAGGAACAAACAAACGCTTGAAGCCATTTTTAAGATAAAGAGTAAATGCCTTCAGTCTATCCCAGTCAGACCATGCTCGAATATTAAAAATCCCCTTGAATACTCTTCCAATTCGTGTGCCTGATTTCTTTTTCATATTTTTTACTTTTTTAGTAATGGACTTTTACCCTTCATAATATACTATAGTAGTATGTAGTGGATTCGTCCATCAACTAATCACAGTAAAGAAAGAGTAAAAAATGCCTGATCTTAGTCATGAGTCATCCGCAAAATATTGGTTTGAATATCTAGATCCTATGATTTATAGAGTTATAACCTTTATGGAAAGTGTTGAGGATTGGACTCTTGATGGCAATCCTGAATTTGAAGAAGCCATGACCCAATTGGGAAAAGAGCTTGATGACATTGAAAAACTCGATTTAGGATTGATGGCAGAAGAAGAAAAATTTATACGGATTGTTGGAAACATTAAGTCAGGAAGAGGATTACGGTTGTTACAGGCAATAGATACTGTTCACCCTGGCAGTGCTTCTCGAGTATTAATTCATGCAGAAGAAACCAGTATAGGCAGCCATGATCCTGCAGGCTTCTTTCTTAAAAGAAATATAGTGTTTGAACGTTTACGATTATTGTCACGAGTTTTTTGCCAATACCGATTAAAACTTGTTTTACGCGCGCTTGAAGGGGATGAATAATGAAATTACTGTCACGATATTCACTGATTACCTTACTTTGCTTTGCCAGCTATCCGGCAGCTTCTGATAACATCATGAACTCATCTACAGATGGGCAAAATATAAGCAACAATACATCGGAAATTGCCACTTATTTACTTAAGCTGGGGTATTTTCTTGGTTTTGATCTGAAAACAAACAACCCCCCCCGTCCTCCACAGGAGTTTTCAACAGACTTAATAAAACCCGCAGCACTGGAAACGAATAATATACTGACATTTAATACTTTATTGGGGGCCATTCCCGTAAGTTTTCTTCCTCAAACTATGAGTAAGTTCCTTCCATCTACTGTTCCCTACTCCAATGCCCTTAATAACAAGGCAAACGCAACATTTCAAAATTATGGGGATCCAGGCACATCACAACAAACATTAATAACCGCAAATATTTTGGTTGACGAGTCAGCAAATGGATCATTTTTATCAGACCCGGTGAGCCAAGCCGTCTACAATCTTCTGGGAACTCCAGACTATACCTATTGTATGGATAACAAAGGAGTCAACTGGAAATCAAACTGCTCTCTTTTATACCAAAACAAAGTAATGTACAACATACTGGGCTACATACCCCACACTGACGATTTTTTCTCTTATGCTTACAATAGCAATCTGATAAATCAGCTCAACACCAATTCATTATTGGCCCCGCTGATGTATTCGACAGAACAAATTCCTCAAAATCAGCCCCCAAAAGATAAGTCTGGCAAATCCTTAAACCCAG
Source organism: uncultured Legionella sp. (assembly GCF_937871865.1). Taxonomy (GTDB): domain Bacteria; phylum Pseudomonadota; class Gammaproteobacteria; order Legionellales; family Legionellaceae; genus Legionella. The sequence continues at coordinate 16,682 of NZ_CALMPD010000114.1, read as the reverse complement.
GATTAACCGCACAAAATCAGGCGCAACAAGCGAGCAATTTTGTCCGCTATGTCTCAGGCTTAACAGTACCCACCACCTTACCTTCTTATCAGGCATATAGCTCGTTATATACTGATGCAGTCCAAAATATGGGTAGCAATCCCCCTAATGCAAAACAAATGGCAGCACAAGCAAAGTTATCTACTTATTTAAATAATTTGCGAGTCTATGCCGCTCAAAGTTCTGTAGGACTCAGTAACTTATACTTTATATTGTCAAAACGTGTACCTCAAACTATGGGTAATGAATCAACAAGCCAAGCATTGACGGAATTTAATATGGCAACTCGCCGCTTATTTATCCCCGATGCGAATGGCAATTCGACAACACCCAATGTTCAATGGACAGAAGAGTTGAAAACTGCATCCTCTGCGACAATACAAAAAGAAATAGCGGTATTACTTGCTGAAATTAATTATCAAATGTATCTGGATCGTCAATTGCAAGAGCGCATGCTTTTAACAAACACGATTCTGCTCATGCAGAACTTAAAAGCAAGCCAGCCTTCTGCTGACATTGGCCCTCAAGGTAGTGATGGAAGTACATCAGACCTTCCTTCTCAGTAAAATTAAAACTAAGCTCCTGATCGTAACGAGCAGGAGCTTTTCTGTTTTATCCCTGCAATAAAAAACCAAACTATTCTCCTTACTTACCGTAATCTATCGCAACTATACAAAAAACATTCACAAATATTTTCACTCGACGTTTAGCTCTGAAGAATCCCGGCATATTTGTGCACAATCAACAGGAGGTATGGTATTGAAGAAACTGACCTCAATTGTGTCGTTCTCGCGTAGGCGGGAACGACACAATAAAGACCATAATTAATCAATAATGAGCAAATAGGCCGTGAGAAAAAATGCCAGCCTCACTCAGTGTTTAGCCAGTTCCAGGAATACATATCACCAATAAATTCTCTTTAAGCACCTTCAAATAAAAAACAGGTGCAAAAAATGATTGATATGATATTATTCCAAACAGATTTCAAAACAGTAACATAACTCGATTTTTAGCCATTTTCTTAAAATAGGAATCGCCGCGATGTCTGGCCAATGTATTTATCAAAGTCGGAGAGTTTAGGATATATTGACCAATACAAATGACCTCCTTTGTGGGGCTTGTGGTCACCGCTATTAAGTTAAGAAAAGTGCGTCATCCTGAGCATGGCGAAGGATCTCCTGAATCCAGGGAGATCCTTCGTCGTTAGCTCCTCTGGATGACGGCCAAATTCTTAACTTAATGGCAGTTGGGCTTGTGGTCAAGCCACAAAGATTCGTAAAAAGAGCTAAAGTCGAAACATAAAAAACTGCAATGGAATAATTAATCTCAGGAAGAGTTAACCCTACAATCAGTGAGCAGTTATGTCCAAACCCTATGTATTTTATATCAGTGGAATGAGCTGTGTCAGTTGCAGTAATGGAATAGAATCATTCTTGAAAGGATCGTCTATCGATATAAAATCCTTTCATGTTGATTTCTCTACTCAGGACCCTAAAAAAACCACCATAATACTTGATGAAATGGAACACTCTGATGAGAATCATCAAACTACATGGCGACAACTGCATGATCTGATAACACAAATTGATTATCGTTGCGAGAATTATGAATATCCCGTACGAAATGAAGAAACACTTGTTACTGCGGAAACAAATAAAGAACAAACAACTCATATTCCAACACAGCAATCCACTGATTTCCTGACGATAGGGAAAAATATTCTCACCTCGCATTGGTTCCTTGGTGCATTAGGTTGTAGTACTGGCATAGGCTTACTGGTGCTTTCGCTCACTCTCGGAGCACTGCCATTAATCGCCATGATCCCCATTGCAGGCCTTAGTGTCTTACTCACTTTAGCACTCGGTGCCCGTTCTTATTACGATGCATGGAAAAAGTTAGTAAGTACTCAAACATTGACGATGGATACTCTGTTTGCGATAAGCACCATCTCGGTACTCGTAGTCTCTCTTACTTCTTTTTTCATACCCTGGCTCCCAATGATGTTTGAGGCAGGTCTACTCATCTATGGATTTCGGCATATTGGCATTGCCATAGAAGAAACAATTAAGGAAAAAATAAGCTCTGCCCAGTTTCAGGACAGAGCCCCAAAAAAAGTATGGCTCCTTACTCAAGAAGGCTCACAAGAGACTCCTCTGGCGCAAATAAAGCCTGATGATGTATTGACAATCCATCCTGGTGAACTTATTCCCCTTGACGGCTACTGCGGCAACGACAGCATTGTCTACAACACGATTATTACTGGTGCAATTTTACCCAGGCACTATCGTAAAGAGGAAAAGGTATTGGCAGGCATGCGCCTGGCCGAAGACTCACCCGCCCTAAATTTACGTGTATTAAGATCAGCCAAACATTCTTATCTGGCAAGGCTCGATGATGGCATATCTCAATCAATTAATGAAAAAGCGCCTCTTGAGATAAAAACAGGACAACTACTCAGCTATTTTATCCCGGCAGTAATCACCATGGCGATAGCCTCCGGGCTTCTTATCGGGCTTTTTTTCCCTGCAGCAATTGCAATAAAATGTGCCATATCGGTACTTGTCTCAGCCTGTCCATGCACTTTAGGTTTAATCATTCCACTGGCAGTAAAAACCGGCATTCACAAGGCCGCTGAACACGGAGTGCAATTCAAAAACTCTAAGGTGTTACAAGAAGCAGAGCAAATCGATACCATAGTATTTGATCTGAACGGTACCCTGACTACAGGAGTCCCAGTAGTCAAACAGTATTCAGTTTTTGACAATACGGGCTACTCACAGGAACATTTTCTTAGCATTTGCTCTGCTTTAGAAGAACAATCAGTGCATCCGGTCGGCAAATCAATCTACTCCTTTGCCAAGCAAAACAGTACTCAAAAAATGACAGCAACCAGACCTAACGATTCTCATCATTCAGGAATATTTGGTCATATTAATGGCAAAGATTACACGATTGGCAGTCGCTCCCTAATGCATGAAATAGGCATATCCACCTCAGATATTGAACAAAGCCTGGAACTTCAAGCAGGTGATAGTCTGGTCTTTCTCGCAGAAGAAAACAGGTTGATTGGTTATATTATTATTACAGATCCACTACGTAAAGATGCCATTAAAACCATCAAAAATTTAACCGATATGGGCAAAGAAGTTCATTTATGCACTGGTGCAGACGAAAAAACAGCACAACGATATGCTGAAGCCTTGGGCATTACTAAAGTATATGCTAATTCAGTAGCAACTGCTCTCGAACAGGGAGACCGTTCCAAACCCGCTTATATTAAATGGTTAAAGAGTAAAGGACATAAAGTGGCGATGGTTGGTGATGCAGCAAATGATGCGCAAGCCTTGGCGGCCAGCGACCTGGGAATTGCCGTTCTCTCTCAAGACAGCGATGAATTAACGCAAAAAAATGCAGGTGCAGTGATTCATAATGGCAATTTATTACCCCTCATTAGCATCTTCGCTGTATCCGAACAAACCGTTTCAAATATTAAACAAAATCTGGTATTCAGCCTAAGCTATAATCTGGCGGCAGTACTGGTTGCTGGAGGGCTGTTGATTACCATCGGCATTACTTTGAATCCAGCAGTTGGCGTTTCCTTAATGGTAATTCAAGCCTGCCTTATTCTGCTCAATGTATATCGCTTTAAAGAACAACCCTTAAAACATGTACAGGAAGATGCAAAAGACGGCATAACATCCAACGAGGAGCTCACCTCCTCTCATGAACTAATAAACAGGCATACACTAATGAGCCAGGCCAAATCAGATTGTGAAACAACTATTCCCTCTGTGGATAGTGCTCCATCAGCCAGCTCGAACAAGTCCATAATGTTCTTTCCTGCAAATCACGAACTAATGTCAGCCCAAACTGGCGAGGAAATGAAGAATGAATCAACCGACTATAACCAAACACTAAACGCATTAATATAAGATTACCCCACTTAAATAAGGCATCATAAAAAGCCAGATGAAGACATTAGGTTCTGTGATGATGCCTTGACAAGACAAAATGTACTTCCTAAGGTTAAAAGAAAATATGATCATAAAAAACATGGGGCTAAGTAAAATTAAACAGATACTGCCAGGCTTGACTGGCCTAATGATGATGCTCATCACCACTTTATCTTGTGAACTCCTTTAAAGGTGAGCGTAGGTATCTCAGGCTCACCTATTGTCGAAAAAGTGTAAACCAATCAAAACACCATTAATTGAGAAAATAGATAAAGCAATTCTCAACATACAAAATGATGGGGCTTATGTATCCATTTATAGAAAATATTACGAGGATTTTCATCCAGACTAAAATCAGAAATTATGCCCTATAGAACAGGAATTCCATTAGGCCATTGCAACCAATTATTATCAGGATAAGGCAGCGACAGATCGACCAAATGCAAGGTATAAGCATGCCTGGAATGATTGGATAAATTGGCTTTGCTTTTATGTGGGATTCTTCCATGCAACACTATTAAAGTTCCCTTTTTAACCGGCAAAGGGACGCTGGTATGTTCTGGCCATGGCGAAGTATCGTACTGTTCAAAATGAATATCATTCCCCTGACGAAACATTCGTTGTTTTAAAGGAGTGGTATAAGAGCTAGGGATTACCTCCAAACACCCATTATCCAAAGTAGCGTCCTCAAGTGCAAACCAAAAGCCTAAAGCATCACTGTCTTGACCAAAAATATAAGTGCTGTCCTGATGACAAAGCACTTCAGCGCCAATTCCCGGCTGCTTGAAAATATACATGGACTGTACCAAGCCTTGTGTCTTTAGACCCAACTGATGTCCGATATTTTTAATTCGCTCATCACGGGAATAATGTTTGAAGACAGGATCCAACTCATGCAAGGCATGACCAATTTTGTTAATGGATTGTTCAAAAGGTCGAGTATGTTCGCCAGATTCATTAAAGGCCCCAGCTTCGAAGAAATAATGAATTTTATCTCCTGAATCAAGAAAATACTGTTTTTTGGCATGTTCATTGGTTTGCGTCGAAAAAATTGTTTGGGGAATGTCATCTTTATTATTTTGGAGCAGTAATTTTATTCTGTTTTGCAAGGTATCACAGGTTTCTTTGGTAAAAAAAGATTCAATAACCAAATAACCATTAGTAAAAAAGAAATCACACTGGTCACTAGAAAGCAGCATCCCTGGCTCCTGAGAAATCCCATAATCAATAGTTTGTATGCTGCTCAGCTTAGATGAATCCGCAATGAGGTGCAATATTAAATTGCACCAAATTATCGCTCAAGCCTGATAAATGAAAACGCTCATTAGCCATTTAAAAAACCTTGGCTAATTGCTCCATCACATCATCAACAGTAATTAATTTCATGGCCTCATCGCCATGTACTTGGGTACCCCAAACATTCTGTTCAGGAGAAGTCCCCAAGACTTGTGAAACAGCATCAGGATATCGATTGACAACTAAGTGCTGAAATCGGTACGGTCCTGAAATTAATGGATTAGTAACTGCATGTAATGCCACTACGGGAGTGTTTACCGCAGTAGACATATGAGACGGCCCGGTATCAGGGCAAAGTACTGCTTTGGCATTACTGATAACAGCCAATAGTTGTTTCGGTCTTGTTTTGCCAACCAGATTGGTTGCAGGTATTACCTTAAGAATTTGCTCGGCCAATGTGCGATCGTAATCACCAGGTCCACCCGTTAAGACTATCTGCACCTGCCACTTATCAATCGCTTGTTGCAATACGTCAATATATCTATCTACAGGCCAACTGCGTTCAGGCTTGCTGGCAGCAGGATTCACAACCAAGATAGGATCTTTCATTGGTAAATGATTTTGTGCCCATTCATAATCCGCAGAAGTAATAGGCAAGTCCCAGCGAATTGCTTTATTCTTAATGCCTAAAGGCTCAGCAAATTTTAAAAATCCTTCTAAGGTATGTTCCTGACCAGCAGTAATACGTTCTTTCACAAACCAACCATGAGCATCATTGGCACGGTGCGCATCATATCCTATTTTGCGTTTAGCCTTGATCAGCGGATACATTAAATTGGTTCTCAAACTTGCCTGTGGAGCCAATAATACATCAAACTGTCGTCCGCTCATCTGCTTTTTAAATTGCCAGTAATCTGCCAGTTTTTTAGGTTTATCGATCACAATAAACTCGACCCCTTCCATCCCTTCAACCAGATCATAGGCTGGTCTGGAGATGATCCAGGTTAATTGGGTTTCAGGAAAATGGTCTTGCAAGGTTCTGATTAACGGAACCAGCATCAACACATCACCTAAGGCAGAGAGCCTGACAATGCAAATGGATTTAATCATTTTGCAGCACAAATCGAGAACCACAATAGGGACACACTTCTACTCCAGTTTTCTCAATTGGTAAATAAACTTTGGGGTGCGCATTCCAAAGTTCCATCGCATCAGTTGGGCAACTGAGTGGTAACTCATGTCGGTGTACTACATAATTCTTTTTGGTACTTGCCGGCTCTTTAGTTGATTTTGACATAATGTTCCTTTTCGGCATTCTCTAAAATTAAGAATGCTTATTATCCAATATTTCCCTGCTTTTCGCCATAATCTCATCACTAAAAGTAGCGCTTTGAGAATCATAGCGCAAAACATCATCCCAATGACGCAGCCAGGTCAGTTGACGCTTGGCTAATTGGCGGGTAGCTGCAATGCCTTTATCTCGCATTGTAGAATAATCGTAATCACCTTGCAGATACTCCAAAACCTGCCTGTATCCAACACAACGCATGGAAGGTAAATTTCCGTTCAGACTCCATCGCTCTTGTAACTGTTGCACCTCATTTATCAGCCCATCTTCCAACATGAGATCAAATCGCAGTGCAATTCGCTCATGCAGCCAGGCTCGCTGCTCAGGAAAAAGCACAAAATTAACAAATCGATATTTAGCTTCGCCCTTCTCCTTGGCAAGAAAAACAGATAAGGGCACTCCTGTAATAAGATAAACTTCAAGAGCTCGTTGAATTCGTTGCGTGTCATGAGCATGAATCCGTGCGGCAGTTTCTGGATCCACTTTTTGTAATTTTTGATGCAGTACGTCCCAGCCCTTTTGGGTGGCCTCATTCTCCAATTGCTTTCTAATGTCTTCATTTGCTTCAGGTAAAAGAGACAATCCCTTTTGTAAGGCATTAAAGTACATCATGGTACCACCAACCAGTAATGGAATTTTTCCTTTAGCGAGGATGGAATCACATAGTGCAGTAGCATCAGTACAAAATTGCGCGGCTGAATACGACTCAGTGGGATCAATAATATCAATTAAATGATGAGGTGCCTTGTGTAATTCATCTTGTGACGGTTTGGCTGTCCCAATATTCATTTCACGATAAATCATGGCAGAATCAACACTAATAATTTCAAAAGGAAAATGCTGTATCAATTCACAAGCCAAACCGGTTTTTCCCGAAGCAGTTGGCCCCATTAAACAAAAAATCAAATTAGACATGCATTAATTTCCGACAATCATCTACAGTTAAGGCTTTACACACGCCAGAAAAATTACCTTCCAGACTCAGTGAGTTTAATAAAAATTCATTCATCGCTATTCTTTCGTCAATACTGAGGTAATTGGGATCAAATGCCTGGCTACGTCTAAAAGTATCCACGAGTACTTCGAAAGAAACGTGTTCCAACTCGGCTAAGAAATTGAAAAAAGTAGGTAAATCCAAATACGGTAGTTTAATCGGAACACTACGAATTAATACACGATCGTCTTTAACAGTTTCTATCTGCAACCCCAGCTGTTCCAGTTCACATTTTAATGTGTCCATTGTAAACATTAATTTATGCGGTAATGTATAGCTTACGGGCACTAATAAAGGTCGGCTAGCCAGTGGAAAAGTCAGCTGATTTAACTGAACCAGAATCCATTGCTGTTGCAGAGCGACGACATCTACAATATGAGGCTGCTGTTTTAAAAAGACCAATACAAATTGGTTGTTTAGAATAATCCAGGGTACTTCTTGTACTGGAGACAGTGAAGTGAGAGTAGAACAATTGCTCTCGTGCACCTCTGGAATAAAAGGCCGCCCTGCCGTTCGATTACCAGTGGGAATATTAAATCTGGAACGCAATGCATCACTATATTGCTCATAAGCAAAAGGTTCACGCACATCAATACCTGGTGGTGAAACAGCCTCCCCTCCTTTATCGGAATACGTTAGATTTTTTTGTGATGAAGCTGTCCTTAATGCCTTACCCAACTGTGAAGTAAAAAAATCATGAATTAATCGCGGTTGTTGAAAGCGCACTTCATGCTTTGTTGGATGCACATTTACATCTACTTCATCTGTTTTTATCGAGAAATATAATAAACACGCAGGGAAGCGGCCTGGATGCAAAAAACCATCGTAAGCCATTTTTAAGGCATGATTAATTAATTTATCTTTAACCATTCGCTGGTTGATATAAATCCATTGCCTATCATTTTGGCTTCGTTGATATTCAGGGCCACTCAACCACCCGCGCAAACTCATCCCAGACAACTCTACATTAAGATAAAGTGCATCATTCATAAAAGCCGAACCAAATATTTTAGTAAGCCGGATTAACTTCGCCTGCTCACTATTCGCTGCAGGCAATTGCAAAACCTGTTTATTATTGTGTTTTAAGGTGAGAGCTATTTCAGGAGCACTTAAGGCAAATCGCTTAATGATCATTTCTATGGCTTGAAACTCCAGCTGTTCGCTCTTTAAAAATCGTTTTCGTACAGGGGCATTATAAAAGAGATCGACAACATCAATCGTAGTTCCATCCGTACGGGCACAAGGAGAAATAGTAAGCTCAGCTCCCTGGGCTTTTAACATCATAGCAACATTTTGTTGTGCGGGTTTAGAGCTGATAGTCACTTTAGCAATGGAGGCAATACTGGCTAAAGCCTCTCCTCTAAACCCCATACTATCAATGGAATATAAATCATCCAGTTTGGTGATTTTACTGGTAGCATGCGCGGCAACTGACAAAGGTAAATCATCAGCATCAATGCCAGAACCATTATCACTTATTTTTATTTGATTTAAGCCACCGTAGCCAATTTCTACAGTGATGCTGGTTGCGCCAGCATCCAAAGAGTTTTCCAAGAGTTCTTTTACTACAGACGCAGGTCTTTCGATGACCTCGCCAGCAGCAATCTGATTTGCAATAGCCGCTGGTAATTGATGTATTTTTATACCCATGCAGAGGGAATCACTAATTTCTGACCAGGTTTCAGTGCCGATGCTCTGGATAAACCATTCATTGCTTGCAAGGCCTGAACTGTCACATGGTATCGTGTGGCTATTGCAGGTAAAGTATCACCTGATCTGACAATATGGTAATGATTGGATGTCATTGCTTCTATGCGAGTGCCATGAGGAGGATTATCCCAAAAATATCCTTTAATGCCTTGAAAAATCGCCTGGCTTAAACGCGATTGATACGCAGAGCTGGTCAAATTCCGTTCTTCCCTTGGATTAGATATAAAACCGGTTTCAACTAAAATCGAAGGAATGTCCGTTGATTTGAGCACGACAAAGCCAGCCTGCTCCACCTTAGAATTATGTAAATTAGTAAAATTATCTAACTGGCTTAATACGCGTCCGCCCATCTGCAAACCAGAATTAATCGTTGCAGTTTGTGATAAGTCGATTAACACCGAGCGCACTACCCCATTAGAATCGTCTAAATCCCCTAAATTAACGCCACCCAATTCAGAATAGTTTTCTTTTTCAGCAAGCCATCGCGCTGCTTCACTCGTAGCCCCTCTTTGGGATAAAGCAAAGACGGAAGCACCATTTGAATGAGGATTATTAAAAGCATCTGCATGGATAGAGACAAATACATCGCCATTATATTTTCTGGCAATATCCAGACGTTCTCTAAGACCAACATAATAATCACCAGAACGAGTCAATACGGCTTTCATACCAGGCTGTCTGTCAATCAAATATTTCAATTTAAGTGTAATCGCTAAAACAACGTCTTTTTCTTTACTATTAGCAGGTCCTCTGGCCCCTGGATCTTTACCCCCATGACCTGCGTCAAGAACGACCACTACGTCTCTTAAATATTTTCGAGATGGGCTATGAGGAACAGAAATTGGCCGTGTATTAGTGATTGCCGGTTGAGTCATCTTGACTGTCTGAGAGGTCTTGGGTACTACTGGCGCAGACTTATTATTAGAGGGTTGAAGCGCTGTATTTTTCGCAATTTGTCTGGTTACAACCGGCCTGGTAGCCGTCAGTTGATTTGCTTTTTCGATCAAGTCGACTCGAATTCCTTTGTTTTCCCAAGGTGCCGAATTAACCTGCACATTTTGGCTTACATCAAAAACCAGACGCAAGGTTTTGGCGCCAGAAACTCCGCTTCGTACCTGCTTAATGAGCGCGTTGTTTAAACTGGATTGTTTCAGATTCATGGCTAAATCGGTGCCATTTAAGTCTAATACGACCCGATAGGGGCTGATTAAAGTAAATAGGCGATGGGTAAAGGGCCCATCAAGCGTTAGAAACAATGTGGTTTTCACTGAGTTCTGCGATACAGTAATATTTTTTAGTTGTGCAGCGGAAGCAACAGAGCTTATGCACAAAACCCAAAACAAAACCCATGCTCTCATGATCATGATTTACCTGTCAGGCAAGCTAAAATACCAGTACCGGCTTCGCTTAATGCAGTTATCTGCAGTGCGCGGCCAGCCCCCTTTATACTTAATTTAAAACGAATATCTACTTGAGGCAATGTATTTCCGGCATGTTCCGCCCATTCGATAAAACAAATACTGTCTCTGGAAAAATAATCTCTAAAACCCAAATACTCTAATTCATCTTCATGGTGGATTCGGTATAAATCAAAATGATGTAACGGTATGTCATCACACAAATAACTTTCCACTAATGAGAAGGTAGGACTCTTAATCGCAGATTCGACTCCCAGACAGCGTAGCACAGCACGAACAATAGTGGTTTTACCAGCCCCAATATCCCCACTAAAACATAAAACCAGCGGGGCTACCAAACAAGATGCGAGATGTTGTGCAAATTGCATACTGGCTTGTTCATCAACCAGCTCCAGATACTGTGTATTATTATCAAAATTCATCATAACCTGGCATTATTTAAAATATTAGGAAGAAGATCTAACAAATCACTGGCTAACATGCCGGCCTCACCTAAAATTTTCGCATTATAATCACCCGCCACAGCATGAACCCAAACACCAAGCGTCGCGGCTTCTGCTAACGACAGCCCTTGCGCACAAACGCCCGCAATGATGCCGCTTAACACGTCCCCCATTCCGGCTGTAGCCATACCAGGATTTCCTTTAGGACAAATAAAACGTTGTTTTTCAGCAGTCTGAATAATTGTCCCAGCTCCTTTTAAAACGACAACGCCGCCATACTGTTGCTGAATAGTCATAACCGAGAGATATCTGTCGTTTTGTATTTCCATTGAAGAGCAAGAAAGCAAGCTACCAGCCTCCCCCGGATGAGGGGTTAATACCCAATTATCATCTACCTGCGGGTGTTCCGCGAGTAAGCGTAACGCCGATGCGTCGATGACCATAGGAAGTTGCGATGTAATCGCAGCTAAAAACAAAGTCCTGGCCCAGTCACTTTCCCCTAGCCCCGGACCAATCACACATACCGTCGCTTTATCCAATAATGGCTTAAGATCTTGTGCTGATGCTACCCCCCAAATCATTGCTTCAGGAATCATGGGTAATACACCATTCACATGTTCTGGCCAGGTTGCAATACTTACAGCTCCTGCTCCCGAACGCATTGCAGCTTTAGCAGTTAAGCCGACTGCCCCTGGCATTCCAGGCCCTCCACCGATGACTAAAACATGTCCGAAATTACCCTTGTGAGAGTTTCTTTTTCTGGCATTTAGGGGTATCGGCAGATGAGCATCATTTAAAAGATAAGCGCAGGATGTATACTGTGCAATAAGACTATCCAGTTGCAAACTGCGACAATGAATATCGCCACAATGATCAGGGCCATCCAGGGTGTACATCCCTGATTTTAAGGCAATGAAGGTCACTGTTGCTGTGGCTATAACGGCAAAATTCTCAACTTTTCCCGTATCAGCGTTTAATCCAGAAGGAATATCTAATGAAACAACAGGTAAGTAACTGGAGTTAATCTGATTAATGGCAGTAGCGATAACGCCATGAACAGGCCCTTTAAGACCAGTTCCTAAAAGAGCATCAACAATAAGTTCCACATCACTATCTAGAGGTTCATCAGCGGAAACACAATCAACCCCTGCATCCAGGGCTTGGCTGGCTGCATTTCGAGCAGCAAGAGGCAAATCCTCCAATGCCCTACATTGATATACGACAACCGATAAGCCATGCTCATGAGCTAACCTCGCCAACACATAACCATCGCCCGCATTATTTCCCGAGCCGCAAAATACGGCAAGATGGCGTACTTGAGGAAATAAATAACGCACAAAGAAAAATGCCTCAGTTCCAGCCTGAGACATTAACTCATGTTCATCTGATTGATACAATTGCATGGCCTGCTGTTCACAAGCTCTAATTTGCTCGCAACGATAAAGGGCGTGTTCTTGCTTGGTCACCTGTTGCTCCGATTTCAGTACTTAAAGAAATCCAATACTCAACATTTAGGACATTAGGGATACTTCGCGAACGAAGTATCCAAATTCCTTACTCTACTAATTTTAATGATGGTTTTTTTCTTGCAGCAATCTCATTGTCTGGAGCACTGGCAGGTGGAGGAGGCTCATCACCTTCTTCAATGGTAAAGGCAATACCCCTACCGTTTTCTTTGGCATAAATTTCCAAAACGGCATTCGGAGCAACGAAAATTTGTTCGGTTTGTCCTGAAAAACGAGCAGTAAACACGATACGATCATTTTCCAGCAATAAACCACGAGTTGCTGAAGGTGAAATATTTAATACAATGCGCTCGTGACTCACATGTTCTTTAGGAACTTGCACACCAGGATAAGTAGCGTCAACCAGTATATAAGGGGTTAACTCATTATCCACGATCCAGTCGTAGAAAGCGCGTATCAGGTACGGTTTATTTGATGTCATTATTGCCATAATTATGCCGCTCTTATTTGTCTCTCAGCATCGGTCAAACTCGTTTGAAACGATTCACGTTTGAAAACACGTTGCATGTAAGCAATTATTCCTTTAAATTCTGGGGCAATCTCAAGTCCCAATTGTGGCAAACGCCATAATAGCGGAGCTAAAGCACAATCCAATAATGAAAACTCATCACTTAAAAAATAAGGTTTATCAGCAAACACTGGATCAAGACTAGTCAAGCTTTCAAGCAAATTAACCCGAGCTTGTTCTGCATTCTCATCTCTTAAAATGTAATTCATCAGATAATACCAGTCTTGTTCTATACGATGCATCATTTTCCGTGTTTCTGCACGTGCAACGGGATAAACAGGAAGTAAAGGAGGATGGGGAAAACGTTCATCCAGATATTCCATAATAATTCGAGCTTCATAAAGCACTAATTCTCTATCAATCAATGTAGGAACTGTCCCATAAGGATTAAGTGCTAATAGATCAGCTCCTGGCTCGTCTTGTTTCACGGCAAGAATTTCTACGTTAACACCCTTTTCAGCTAATACTATTCGTACCTGATGGCTATACACATCATCAACATCAGAAAATAAAGACATTATGGTACGCTTTGCAACAATTGCCATTAGCAACTCCTATCGATTCATGAAAGCCCGCTAAAATAGCTTCCGTATTTTCAGTCAAAGAGCAACATTCTATCACATTTTTACCCTTCTGGGTGAGTTTATGCCAAAATCTCATGTATTTTTGCAAAGACCATTAGTGTGTGAATAGAACCCCATCGGTAATTATTTCATTTTATCTGTCGCCAATAAACCTTCTTTAAACGATATGCCACAATAAAAAAGATACATAAAAAAAGAAGGACAAAAACGCCTAGCTGATAACGAACCATTTTTGCTGGTTCACCGACGTATTCAAGAAAAGTGACTAGATCTTTTACTGCACTGTCAAATTCAGCCTGATACATCTCACCATGCTCAATTAAGACCAGATCAGAGGCATGAGTTTTGGGATTTTTTATTAAGACCATTTTACCAATTAAGGGTTCGAGGACATTAGGCATAGCCACATCAGGAACAATTAGATTATTAGTACCAAAAGGCCTGGAATCATCACTATAAAAACCCTTTAGATAATTGTATAACCATTTAGAACCTTTATCACGTGCACTTAATGATAAATCTGGGGGCACCATCCCAAACCACTGTTTCGCATCTTCAGGAAGCATCGCAATACGAATGGGATCATACACGCTGGCTTGTGTAAAAATCAGATTATTTTTCAATAAATTCTCATCCAGCTGGCCATCAAAAGTAGTTAATCCGATTTCTTCTGCCATACGATTGTAGCGCATGTATTTTAAAGAATGGCATCCGGAGCAATAATTCATGAATAACATTGCCCCTCGTTGCAAGCGATCTTTATCATTCAAATCAATAGAGACCGATTCCATCTTTATGTCACTGGCTAATGCAGGCTGAACAGCATTAATAAAGAAGAGACCGACAAAAACTATCGAAATTATATGCTTCATCGCTCACCTATTCGTATGGGCACGGGTTTTGTTGATTCTAATCGACTATAAAAAGGCATCAATAAGAAATAAGCAAAATAAAAAGCTGCTCCAATGCGAGCAAGCAGTAACTTAACCGGGGTAACTGGAGCGGTACCTAAATAACCAAGAAGCAAGATACTCAGCACAAATAAGAACAGACTAATACGCGAGAGCATTCCTTTATATCTCATTGAGCGAACGGAGCTTTGGTCTAACCATGGAATAAAAAACAGTAATAAAATAGCGCTCTGCATCAATGCAATCCCTAACAGCTTATCAGGAATTGCTCTCAAAATTGCATAAAATGGCGCCATATACCAAACAGGGGCAATGTGGTCTGGAGTCACCATAGGATTCGCGGGAACAAAATTAGCATGCTCCAGGAAATAGCCTCCCATTTCAGGAGCAAAGAACACAACACCGAAAAAAATAATTAGAAACAGGATTAATCCGGAAAAATCTTTAACAACATAATAAGGATGAAATGGGATCCCATCTAAAGGATGACCATTCTCATCGAGCGTATTTTTAATTTCAATTCCTTCCGGGTTATTTGAACCCACTTTATGTAGCGCAACGATATGTAAAAAAACGAGAATTAACATTAAGATAGGGATAGCAATAACATGCAAGGCAAAAAAACGTTGTAAGGTGGCATTTGCAACAGAATAATCCCCTCTTAACCAAACAGCCAGGCTTTTACCCACATAGGGTATTGCGCCAAATAAAGAGGTAATAACCTCCGCCCCCCAATAAGACATTTGTCCCCAGGGCAATAAATAACCAAAGAAAGCCTCTGCCATCAATAAAAGGTATAGAAACATTCCTAAAAGCCATACTAATTCCCTTGGTTTCTGGTATGAGCCATAAAGCAGGCCACGAAACATATGGAGGTAAATGACAATGAAAAATGCCGACGCCCCGGTAGAATGCATATAACGGAATAGCCAGCCAAAATTAACATCCCGCATGATGTATTCAACAGATGAAAAAGCATGTTCTGCGCTGGGAGTATAAAACATAGTGAGCCACAAACCCGTGACCAATTGATTTATCAGTACGACTAATGCTAAAGAACCAAAAAAATAAAAAAAATTCAAATTCTTAGGAACATAATAATTACTAAAATGACTTTTCCAGGTGCTTATTAAAGGAAAACGTGCATCAAGCCAATTAACCAGTCCATTCATGAATTAATCCTTATTGTGCTTCTTCACCAATTACCAATGTGTGTTCATTAATAAAATGGTAAGGAGGAACTTCCAAATTTATAGGGGCTGGTACGCCTTTAAAAACGCGCCCCGAAAGATCAAAGGTTGAGCCATGACAAGGGCAAAAAAATCCGCCAGGCCAATCAGGCCCTAACTCACCAAGATTCGGTTTATATTTGGGAGAGCATCCTAAATGAGTACAAATTCCAATTAAAACCAAAAATTCTGGATTGATAGAACGGTATCTATTCTGGGCATATGCTGGTTGTTGCTCGACTAAGGAATCAGGATCACGTAATAGAGTATCATCACCATTCAGATGCTGAAGCATTTCTTTAGTACGCCTTATAATCCAGACTGGTTTGCCGCGCCATTCAACAATTGCCTGTTCTCCAGGCTCCATACGGCTTAAATCAACGTGAACAGGGGCTCCTGCCGCTTGCGCTTTAGCGCTGGGCATCCAGGAGGATACAAGAGGAGTCAATGCACAAAGAGCTCCAATGCCTCCTAAAACACAGGTACTAGTGAGTAAAAAACGTCGCCGCTCTTCATCAAGAGAAGTATCGAGTTTTTGATCTGTATCTTGCTTAAGCTCACTAATCTCAGTCACCGTTATGTCATCCAGATTAAAGATAAACTTATTTATAACAAAGAAACCCAAATTTTCAAACGTATAGATGAATTATTCCAATAGAAATAAAAAAAAACCCGCATAATGCGGGCTTTTTTAAACAAGCAAAAATTAACGCTTGGAGTACTGAGTAGCACGACGTGCTTTGTGCAGCCCCACTTTCTTTCTTTCCACTCGACGTGAATCAC
>NZ_CALMPD010000113.1 GCF_937871865.1 uncultured Legionella sp. | reverse complement strand
GGTATCTGTTTCTTATGATATTCCTATGAGCGAAGTTGTGTCTGATTTCTTCGACAGACTAAAATCTGTTAGCCGTGGTTATGCGTCACTTGATTATAATTTCCTCCGTTTTGATGAAGCTGATCTGGTGAAAATGGACATCTTAATCAACAGTGAGCGAGTTGATGCACTGTCTGTTATTGTTCATAGAAGTTCAGCAAACAGTCGGGGCAAGCTGATTGCTGAAAAAATGCAGGAACTGATTCCAAGACAAATGTTTGATGTGGCTATTCAGGCTGCTCTTGGCAGCCATATTATTGCCAGACAGACTGTTAAGGCTTTGAGAAAGAACGTAATTGCCAAATGTTATGGGGGCGACGTTTCTCGTAAAAGAAAATTACTGGATAAACAGAAAGCTGGTAAAAAACGCATGAAGCAGGTCGGGCATGTAGAGATCCCTCAAGAAGCGTTTATGGCTGTTTTTCAATCTGACAAAAAGAGATAACATAACTTTATAGGGCGACATTTCCGCTACGCCAGATTGAATATGAAGATTAATTCCTTAAGATTTAATCTCGACGAAGCACTGGAGCTTTATTGACACTTCAGTCTAAAATCCCTACGTGTCGTGGTTTATCTTCGGCATTCATCAAACTGGTGTAGGCATTGAAAGGCTATGTCATAGGCTCCTGGTAATTTTAGGATAACATCTCTAATTCTGGTAAAACTACTGTACCAACGTACCTCGTTTTGTTCATGGTACGTTGGAATAGAAAACATTCCTTGGGTTATTGATACGTTACATTATAGGATGATAATTTATGAATTTTGCTTTGATTTTGCTAGTTTTATCCGCGGTAAGTGGTTTCATTTATTTTCTTGATATAGTGTTTTGGGCTAAAAAAAGAGGTCCAGATCAAAAGCCAGGGAGAGTTATTGAATATTCTCGGTCATTTTTCCCGGTATTTTTTATCGTTCTTTTATTGCGTTCTTTTTTAATTGAGCCTTTTCGAATTCCTTCAGGCTCACTGGAACCTACTTTATTAGTGGGTGATTTTGTTGCGGTAAATAAATTTGCTTATGGATTAAGATTACCCGTTTGGGAAAAGAAAGTAGTCTCTATAGCTGACCCTAAAAAAGGTGATGTTGCCGTTTTTCGCTGGCCTCCTGCTCCTACCTATGATTATATTAAACGAGTAATTGGTGTGCCCGGTGATAAAATTTCATACCATAATAAGAAACTAACCATCAATGGAAAAGAAGCAAAACAAACTTTTGTCGAGTACACAATTGATGAAAGTTCTGGCAAAGCTGTTGCTCAATATAAAGAAGATCTCAATGGTGTTGTTCATGATATTTTTGTCAGAGCAGATGTCTCTGCCGTTGATTTTGACATTGTAGTCCCTGAGGGTAATTATTTTATGATGGGGGATAATCGTGATGACAGCGCTGACAGCCGTTTCTGGGGATTTGTTCCTGATAGTTATTTAAGAGGCAAAGCATTTTTGGTATGGATGAGCTGGAATGGCAAAACAAATAGCCTGCGCTGGTCAAAAATCGGAAGATTAATTAAGTAAGGAATGCTTGATGCGTAAACAACAGGGAATGACTTTAATCGGGATGCTGTTTTCCGTCGTTGTAGTGGTATTTGCAGCAGTTGTGGTAATGAAAATCATACCCATATATTTGCAACACTATTCTGTAGTTCAATCGATTAAGGGCTTAAATGCCACTCCTTTCGCTGATATGACTGGTGATTCTTATGCTGATGCGATGACGTTAAGAAAAAGCCTTGGTAAACGATTAGATATTAATGGTGTTGAAGATTTGAAAAATGAGCAGTTAAGTATTTCACCATCTGGCACTAATGCATTTAAGGTAAAATTAAAATATCAAGTGATTAGACCTTTGGTGTATAATATCAGCATAATGATTGATTTTGATGACACATACGAGGTAGTAACGGGTAGTGAAAATTGATTTAGAAAGATTATGCAGACGGTTAAACTATCAATTCCAAAAGCCTGCTTATTTGAAACAGGCTTTAACTCATTGTAGTGTTGGCAGTGATAATTATGAACGCTTTGAATTTTTGGGTGATTCAATATTAAGTTTTGTTATTGCTCACCAGTTGTTCACTCAGTTTCCTTTGCAAAGTGAGGGA
>NZ_CALMPD010000112.1 GCF_937871865.1 uncultured Legionella sp. | reverse complement strand
CATCAAAAGATTAGCCAGAAAAACTATCTGTTTCTCTAAATCTGAATTAATGCACTACCATTGCGCTTTTAAAGCAGGTGGAAGCAGCTTACCCCTTGGCAGCTACCATTTATGTGATCTGTGATAATGCCCGATATTATCGTTCAAAATTAGTCAGTCATTTTTTAGAAACGTCTAAAACACAATTGGTATTTTTGCCTTCTTACTCTCCCAATCTGAATTTAATTGAACGGCTTTGGAAGTTTATGAAGAAAAAAGTGCTTTACAATAAATACTATGAACAATTTAATATCTTTAAGCAAACAACTCTCGAGTTCTTTGACAATATTCAACGATACAAAACAGAACTTGATTCGTTGTTGACCAATAACGTTCGCCTGATTGATGCTCAATAATCCTAAAACTCATTCGTGGTAGGTATATATACATCAATAACACTTTGGTTGGTATGAATATAGCAGATATAACTACCAGGGAATATAACGGCAAAACAATGATGCTGCACTATATTAAACTGGCAGCAGCCCACCCGGGATCTGACTAAATATAATCGATTTATGTCAGTGGTATCCTTTACTAGAGGATTCGCTCTGCAAAGACATACACCACAGATACCCGTCATTACTTATTACGAAGCAGCTTCAGCAAGCAGTTATTTGCAATCCAGCAATCTTGATATGTACCCTAAATTTAAAACTCTGGAAAACCTGATAAAGAAAATCGCAATTGATTTATATGCTCCTGAGGATTTGATAACCAATAAATCATTACACGTAAAGGATTATCTCGCGATTGCAAAACCATCGAGGCCCCCAATAAATTTTTTTGGACAGAGAATGAACTTGCGAACAAGGGATTTGAAGAAAGATACCAGACAGACAAGCAAAGTTTATTAATTGGATTCATCAATAATGAAGCCAATTTACAAAAATTGGCTAGAAAAATTAATCTCTATTGTTCTGAAGATAACGATTTTAATCATATTGTTAATTATTACCTCAGGGCAAGTAATAGTCCCTTATTTACGGCAGCAAAACTATGAGTATTTCTTGATTAAATACAACATAATTTTTTTCATCAAGATCCCGTTCTGAGGTCAAATTTACAGACTAAAATTATAGGTTCGGTGAACTACATTATCGGTATAGGATAAGAATATTGTTCTTTAGAACAGGGCTAACTTAGAATAATGGAATTGTTTTTTACAAACAGTAAGAGTTGATTGCTACATTATTTTCTCTGGATAATGAGACAACCCTGAATAGTTCTTAATTGCCCACCAAATATTTACAGATAATTCTTTATGTTCATTGAGATTATAAAAATCTCTTTTATCGAGATATTTCAGAACATGAAACGCTATGGTGTTTTCGAATTTCCCCGTTCACGACACACTTGCTCGGTGTCATGAACAGACTGGCACGTTGATTAATTGGTTAAGTTCCTGACACAACGAATGCCGTAAACATTTATTTTGGTAAAGTTGCTCTGGTAATTGTCGCTGGCCTCGAAGTGTTGGTGCCATACGAAATCTTGTGTATTGTTCGAGTCTTCCGTAGAACTCCAATAATAGCCTTCAATACTTGCAATACCTGTGTTTACCAAGAGCCGCTGGATGTTAGTGCTGTCTATGCTACATGACTGTGAACCAGGAAAAGAGGGATAATCACCACCAGAACCAAACGGTCCCAGATCACAAGTGGAGGGCAGATACCAATCGTTATAACAGGTGGCGCCTCCAGCGCATGCCGTCTCGGCATTGTCACCAGTCAATGGCTGACGGCAACGACCTGCAACGTAGCTGGTCAGGGCATTGTTTTTGTAAAAAACCTGGATGTTATGGGTTGCGCACGCTCCATCATTTACTGCATCGCAATTCAATTGCCTTGTCTGAAAGGTCGCTGCGGGAGCCGCAGGACTTGGCGTGACAGATGTTGATGTATCATCAATGCCCCAGATATTGTCGCATGCGCCATCTGGCACCCAATTGATGCCATTAGGATAAGCTGGAGCCTGATCTGTCGTTGCTACTACTTTGCCGTTGATGCTTGTTGTAGATGGTGTCGTATCATCAATGGAGAACAAATAGCCTCCTTGATATTGACAACCATAGCCCAAAACAACGGCTTTGACTGGGGGGCTGCCTGTCAGGACATTAAAAGTACTTGGCTGTGGAGCGCCTCCTGCAGTACACGCGTTACTTAAATTATCATTGGAGGTTGTAGTGCCGGGAGTTATGGTTAAAGTACAAGAGCCACCGTTGGCTGCCAGTGCACTACCGGTACTGCATGTTGTTGCGATTGTTACATCACTTGGTAGAGCTGGAGTAAAATCAGAATAAATTACAGGTAAAGCCTCCAGAGTTACAGGAGCAGCTGAATTGTTGGTAAGGGTAATAATTCTTGTTTTATGGCTGCTGCCAAGGCTAGAAAGCGCTAGTGTCGATGGGCTTACAGCAAGTCCGTTTGTTGGTGTTGCAGAACCTGATAAGGACGCAGGTCCTGTTTGGCTCAGTCCCGTTTTTTGGGTAACTGTACTAACAGCAAAAGTATAAGCTGTGCCATTTGTTAAGCCCGTAACCGTGCAGGTCAATGAGGAAGTGCTGCAGCCTGCGGTGGTGAAGGTTGTTCCTGAGGTCAGACCGTAAGTCACGGTATAACCCGTAATTGTTCCAGTACCTATATTACTTGGCGCTTTCCAACTGATTACAGCCTGGCTATTGCCCGGAATGGCAAACACGTTGCTTGGGCCTTTTGCCACAGGGAAAGGGGCTACTACTGTAATCGTTTGCTGCGTTTGCGACGCAGCGTTGTATTCAGCATTTCCTCCTTGATTGGCATCCAAAGTACAATTACCTGCTGCATCGAATGTTACTGTGCTGCCGCTGATTGAGCACACACTGCTACTACTGGCATCTACGGTGATGTCTACCGGCAAACCTGAACTTGCTGTCGCAGTAATGTTATACGTGTTTCCTGGAATTGGGGTTGACGGTGCTGTACTAGTAAATGTAATGGTCTGGCCTTTTTTGCTTACCGTCATGGTTTGTTGAACTTGTGTGGCAGCATTGTACTGTGCATTACCTGCCTGATTGGCTTTTACGACACAGCTGCCGCTTGCATTAAATGTTACGGTGCCACCACTAATTGAGCACACGCTGCTGCTACTGGCATCTACGATGATGTCTACGGCCAAACCGGAGTTTGCTGTCGCTGTGACATTATACGTGTCACCTACTGTTGGGGTTGCTGGTTGGGTGCTGGTGAATGTAATGATTTGGTCTTGCT
>NZ_CALMPD010000111.1 GCF_937871865.1 uncultured Legionella sp. | reverse complement strand
GAAGCACTAATTTGTATTTTTATTTATTGGCAAGAAGCTTTTATTAATTATTTAAATGGTAATTATATAGCACATGATGCGCTAGTGGGTGAAAATGCTTGTCACATCCGAGCTTTTGCCTTGCTTGATATAGCGCAACTTACGAATAACGAACATTTTCATACAACCCTAATCACTATTATTGCTGAAATCAAGTATATTATTAATACAATTGATGCGCTCACGCTTACAACCGAAGATACAAAAAAGAGCGTTAAGAATTTTCTTATCGAACATGGGCTGATTTTTTTTATTCCTAATGAATTCGCCGAGCAATTAAAATACCTTATCGACTCTTATCTTCTTACATTAACCAAGGAACAGTTGCACACCTCAGGCTTGACTTTAAAAGAGCGAACCAGCTATGAGGCTGTTCGTAATTGGGGGTTTGCCTATAATAGAGCACAATACCTGGTGCACCATACTCAAAAATCATTATCCGCAATGTCTTGTGAGTACGTTATTTCCCAGGCCAAATTGTTAAAGAATAATGATATGTCTCTTTTACTGCATATTAAAAAAGATGCCCATGAACGAAGTTTTATTCCTCAGTTCTTCACCGCTAAAGTTCTTTTTCTTCGTGCACTGGAGAAAAACACTATTTTATTAATTAAAATAACGCGTTATTTTAATCTCACCCCTTTAGATACTACGGTATTATGTTTTAAACCGAATGCCAGTAACAATGACTTTGAATTGTGTTCCAATTTTCAAGATGATAAACCCTGCGTTATGATAGAGGGTGTGATTGACTATAAAGACATCCCCGAAACAATGGCCGAATACAAATCACGCTTCATTTCGCAATCTATTCTGGATACAATTCTTGCAAATTTCGCAATACATCCCCAATATTCTGGTGAATTAAAACATTTACCTCCTCCGTTTGAAGAGGCGCTATTGACGCTTAATAATTCAGATGAAGTTGAAAATATTAGGATTAATACTGTCTTGACTGCTCAAGAAGAGTTTTATCGAAACAGGCAGTATGCTATTGATAACGGCTGCTCTCTTGAAAATCCTGGCTTATTATTTATCAATCACATGTATTGTGATAACACAGCGAACTATACAGAACACTTTGATGACAACAACTTACGAGCAAATAATGAATTAAATATTTCTGAGTTGGTGATGCAGGGTTCACAAAAACTGACTTTATGCTAAGGAATAAGTAGCACCTTGTGTTATTGATAACTTCTTTAAAAATCCAATAAAATGAAAGCTATAGTCTATAATTGTATCAATTCCATCCAAAATTGATGTTTCAATGCCCACAGACACTCTATTAAAATTACAAGCGACACTTGATGAAAAAGAATGCGAGATTCAAAATCTATTAGCTCGATGCGAACAGCAAGCTATTGCTATTCAACAGCTAGAAGAAAAGCAATTTTATTACGAGAACATTCTTGCCCATGTCCCCAGCCATGTTTATTGGCTAAATAAGGATAATGTCTATTTAGGCTGTAATGATGCGCATGCAAAAACAGTAGGGTTAAGTTCACGACATGAAATCGTTGGGAAAACGAATTTTGATATGCCGTGGAGAGAGCAAGCTGATTTGATGAATATTTTAAATCAATCGGTTATAAGCACCGGAATACCCCAATCTCAGGAAGAATACACGAACATTAATAATGTACTACGCACTTATATTTCCCAAAAAACACCATTAAAAAACAAAAGTAATGAAATCATCGGTGTTTTGGGTATTTCGATTGAAATTACCGAACGCAAGCAATTGGAAGAATCCCTACGGCAAGCAAAAGATGCAGCTGAGGCCGCAAACCATGCCAAAACAGAGTTTCTTGCCAACATGCGCCATGATATTCGAACCCCATTATCAGGAATCATTGGGTTTTCTGAACTTTTAAAATTAGAGTTCACTGAGCCTCGTATTAATGAATATGCTGATAATTTAGTCGCATCAAGTCATGCACTTTTGAATTTAATGGATGAGGTTCTCGAAGCGGTTAGGGTCAGTTCCGGTGAAATTCCAATGCTCAAACGAAAATTTAATCTGACGCAAACCTTAGAGCAGGTAATCGCCCTATATTTGGCACACGCTTGCGGGAAAAATATAAAGTTGTCACTAATTTTAGATGAATCCTTACCCCACTATGTCATTGGAGACAAAATCAGAGTGCATCGAATTGCTCTTGAGCTGATTGGAAATGCGCTTAACTTTACCGATGTAGGTCATGTGACCATCAAGGTAACTTTGGCAAAAAAAGAAAATAATCAATTAGTAATTAAAATGACTGTCACCGATTCGGGCATGGGAATTCCCAAAGACAAACAGCAAGAAATTTATTTGCAATTCAAGCGGCTTACCCCATCCTACCAGGGAATTTATAAAGGTGCCGGTTTAGGCCTATATATAGTAAAACAATTTATTGATGATTTGAATGGAGAAATTTATGTCGAAAGTGAACTCCAAAAGGGTACCTGTTTTACCTGTCTCATTCCACTTCAACAACCCCTGATAAATGATAGCTCAGGTATAGATGAGGATGAGGAATTAAAATCAGAGCAATCGTTCATGATGCCATTAACTCATCAATTAAACCGATCTTTCCCCAATTTAAAAACTAAGAGTTTTGAGGCCACTATTCATGTCCTGGTTGTTGAAGACAATCATATTGCACAAACAGTTGCTCATGCGCTTTTATCCCAATTATCCTGTGTTGTTGATATTGCCTCAACAGGTCTTGATGCCCTAAACTTGTGTGAAAAAAATCAGTATGACCTCATTTTCATGGACATTGGTCTTGGTGAAGGGATGAATGGCTATGAAGTGACTCATCATATTAGAAACCAATTTAATAAAATGAGAAACACGCCCATTATTGCACTGACTGCGCATGCAGGAAATGATAATAAGCAACGGTGCATTGAAGCCGGAATGGATGCAGTGTTAACCAAACCGCTTACCCAAGCCCATGCAACGGATATTCTTAAAACATTTATTCCTGCTAAACGTGCTGAAACTCCTATCACATCCACGGCACCAAAAAGACGAGATTTACCCGATCATGATGACGAATTATTTCAATTAGAACAATTTGTCTTACTGGATTCGGATGAAGCGCTTAAAAATTTTGGGAATAATCAAGCGATGCTTATAGAAATGCTTACTTTGATGATAAATCAGGAAGTAACTGCTGATTTAGACACGATGAAAAATGCATTTGCAGCTCACGATTACTCCTTAGTAGAAAAAATAGCACATAAAATCAAGGGTGGTGCAGTGTATGTCGGTACCACGAGAATGAAATATGCTTGCCAATATGTGGAACGCTATTTGAAAGCGGGTGAGAGTGGATTATTTGATAAACTGGTTCATCAAGCAATTAAGACTATTGAAGAAACTCTCGCTCATATTGAAGTTTGGCTACAACAATGTGATGCATCGGAAAATTGATTTTCTCCCGAATAGCCAGACACCTTGTTTTGCAGACTTATGCCCCAGCTCTACTTTTATTTCAAACTCTTTTGTGTTGCTGCCCATCATAACTTCTCGCTATTGGGGTTTCGGTAAGCAAATTACCATTTTATGCTGTGGCATATTATGTGAATAATAAAAATTACTCATTACGATTGCAATTTGCTGACTGTATTGAAAATACAGCTATATAATGTATCTATTGCTCTAGAGTTAAGATGGTTGTTTGTTTCGCATAATACAGGAAAAAACCTTTAATTATTCACCTATGTCTACTTATGTGAATAATTTTTTGGATAAAAATAGGCATATTGTATGCTGA
>NZ_CALMPD010000110.1 GCF_937871865.1 uncultured Legionella sp. | reverse complement strand
GGATGGGAGATTCATAATGAATATTAACGTATTAGATTATGCCTACATAACTTACTGCTTGGAAACAATTTTATGAGCTTGCGGCATAACCATGCCCTAAATAAGACTGTCCAAAACTTGCTATAAAATTTTCGACAGAACCTGATTAACTCCAAGGGGTAACGGTATCTTTTCGGTTTCCTTTCTAGCATTTCGATCAGCCTACTAAATAAAATACACTCTAGACCAAAAGTTTAGTTGACGGGGCCCTTGGTAAGCATTTAGTATAATCAATGTTATTAAATTAACAGTAATCCGGTCAATAAAGCGATATCTTATATGGCTTTTAGCAAGGGTTGGGCTTGAAAAAAAGGGTTGATGATGAAAATAGAGCACGGTTGTTTGAGTGATGTGTCTGATAGCGATATCAGAAACGGCGTATTTGAAGTTCCTGAGGGTGTCACCTCGATTGGCAACGAGGCCTTTATGAGCTGCAGAAGCTTAACTGAAATTATCCTTCCTAACAGTGCCACCTCGATTGGCGACGGTGCCTTTATGAGCTGCATAAGCTTAATCAAAATGACCCTTCCTAACAGCGTCACCTCGATTGGCGACGGTGCCTTTCTGGACTGCACAAGCTTAACCGAAATGACCCTTTCTGACAGTGTCACCTCGATTGGCGACGGTGCCTTTAAGGGCTGCATAAGCTTAATCAAAATGACCCTTCCTAACAGCGTCACCTCGATTGGCGACGGTGCCTTTCTGGGCTGCACAAGCTTAACCGAAATGACCCTTTCTGGCAGTGTCACCTCGATTGGCGACGGTGCCTTTCTGGGCTGCACAAGCTTAACCGAAATGACCCTTTCTGGCAGTGTCACCTCGATTGGCGACGGTGCCTTTCTGGGCTGCACAAACTTAACCGAAATGACCCTTTCTGACAGTGTCACCTCGATTGGCGACGGTGCCTTTAAGGGCTGCATAAGCTTAATCGAAATGACCCTTCCTGACAGCCTCACCTCGATTGGCGACTATGCCTTTCTGGGCTGCCCACTTACCCGGATTAATATTATCGCAAAAACCCCCGAAGAATTTACACGAATCAAACCTCTTCTTGACCCCTCATTACAATCCAAAGCAATCGATGTTTTAAGCGACCTACAATCTCACTTTGATAAGCTTAAATTAACTTTAAAGAGCCAGGAGGTCTTAGACAACGAGCAAGCTTGGGAAGAGCAGGTCCATTCATCCCTGGAGACGGTACAAGCAACCATTGATTGCTACACCCCACGACTAAAAACATATCAAGATGAGTTAGATAATCTGATGATAGGGTTCTGTATCGAGCAAAATAATCTAGAGGGTGCCATCGGTTATTTTAAGGGCCGTCCCAAAGTAGCCAACAATACGGCATTCCAACTCATGTCGGCCATGATTAGCGAAGAGAATAATAAAGAACAGCATCAAACGCTTATCGCACTGTTTAAAGACTATGATAGCGACCAGGACATCCGTCAGTTACTGACCCTTTCCGCCCTTTCCCTACTCACTGAAAAGAGAGCAACGTTGGGTCAAAGCATTCGTGAATCTGGCATTGAGCGATGCTTACCCTTGGCCGCCATTAAAACCTCTCTTCAAGATATCCTGGGAACAATGGATGAGGCGGTTAAAGAGCCTATGGGGACAATCATTCATTGCTTGGAACAGCTAACTCCTGAGCAACTGCAGGGGCTTCTTAATAGCCCTCTCCTTAAACAAAGGGTGGAAACAATATACGGCTCAACCCATATCAGAACTTACGAATCACTGATTCCCCTACAACAGGGAGAGCTCAATCAACATCAGATGAAAGAATTAGAGCTCGCTTTAAATACGCTTATCTATACAGAAAACAACAACAGAATAGATTACAAAGCCCTTCCGTCTTTGAGCCTCTTTCCAATGCAAAAAAAACCTGGTGTTGAGGATGATGCAATGTCTCCGGTTCTGTCGAAAATTTTATAGCAAGTTTTGGACAGTCTTATTTAGGGCATGGTTATGCCGCAAGCTCATAAAATTGTTTCCAAGCAGGCATATCTCCTGCATTTTTTAACTGCCCTTTTTTAAGTATTCGATGCAACTCAATTCCCGCAATAGTTGCTTCTGCAGCCTCAAATGATTTAAAGCCAAGCGTATATTTTGTAATATTTTTAATCCCACGATGGTCTTGCTCCACCATGTTGTTCATGTATTTTATCCGCCTAACTTCAATCAGTAAATGCCATAATCCAAACATAAATAATAAGTCATTGATGCGCTCCAGTGCTGCTGTATTGGAGCCTGATTTATCAATATTGACCTTTTGAGGAAGTCCACTCGAACTAATTGCTTTTTTGAAAAACTTCAATACAGCAGGCCTGTCCCGTTTTTCTGATAACATAAAATCAATGGTATTCCCTTCCTTATCTACTGCACGATAAAGGTAAACCCATTTGCCATTTACTTTGATATACGTTTCGTCCATCCTCCAACTATTACCTACTGGTTTTTTTCTTTGCCTGAAGGATTGATCCAATTGCGGTGCATAATGAACAACCCATTTCTGAACCGTTGAATGATCCACATCAACCCCTCGTTCATCCATTAATTCTTCAATATTTCGATAGCTCAGTGGATAAGCAAGCTTCCATCGTACTGCCATCAATACTAAATCTTTTGGAAAATGACGACCTTGGAAACTAATCATAGCGCACCTTTTATGGCGCATTATAAATGAGGGTTTCTATTTTCGACAGAACCATCCCTCACCAAAAAACATCCCCATCAGACGGAGATAGAGCCACATTAGAAGCTCTAACCGACGTCATTAACCAACGTATGGTTCAAGCCTGTCGTACGAGCACATGCCTTAGGGAAGAAAGAGCCATTGCTTATGAAAATAATGTGATACAGAAAGAGCTCATGAAAGATAAACCCGACTATGAAGCCATTGCTTATTGGTTAAGTGATATTAATGGCCTTATCGGAACGTCTTATGGATCATCGAATCATATTAAAGAATTGGACTACATCCATGAAAAGAACACCATCATGCTGCGCACGATTCAGCCTTATGTATTTCAATCACAGGATTTTTTTGGTACTTTTAACAAGACTCTAGTTAACCACGTGATTCGAGAAACTAATCCCAATTCGTATTGCACCCATGTGTTAGCAGATTTTCTAGAAAAAACCCTGGATAGCTCACACCACACTCTCAATCGCCAGATAGTGACCAATAACAAGTTATATGAACTACTCGATGAAACAATCTATACTCGCACATTCTATAATTCCAACTGCACCATGTCGCTCAATGAATTATTCACTACCCCTTTGACATTTACAGAACAGATAAAAAAACAACTCTATGCCCTTTAAGGTAGAACCGCTGCGTCATACAATGACGTATGGTGGTGGCTTTCAAATCATCTTTATGTTCCATATATTTTGATATATGGAACATAAAGAAACAAACGGAGAATAGGGAAAATCATGAGCACTAATCAAGATGATAAATGCCGACGCCATATACTCCATTTAATGGGAGATATTAAAAATTGTGCACGACAAATAAAAATAATGGATTTAATCGCACGATTTAAAGCTGAGTATTCGGATGAAGACATACCCTTTGACTCTTTTTGGGGTTGGTTACAAGCGAGTAATACCCAGATAGGCATGCTCATAAGCCAGATATACAAATTAGCTAATCTTAAAGACGCTCAAAAAAACCTAATTAATATTTTAGGTAAACAATTTAATAAGAGGGGTTAATTCCATATAGCGCTGGTTTATCAGCATTACCCGTTACATCTCTTAT
>NZ_CALMPD010000109.1 GCF_937871865.1 uncultured Legionella sp. | reverse complement strand
GATGATCAGCAGCAATTTCAAGGACTCTGACATCTTTCTTTGCAGCGGCAAGCATAAAGGCAGAATTATGCTTAAAATACTGAGAATCGGCACTACTTCTCAGTGCACGATAATTTTCAGAAACAACATTAAGCATAAACTCTTCTGGCGATTTAAGATTATCAGGCAGTGTCTTTTCGTTGATACAAGAAGGATATCCGGCCTCAATAACAGCCACCGCATGCTTGCAAAGCGCCCCATTGTCCGTAAACAGGGCAAAGCGATCTGGTGTAAATGAACCCTGATTAAAAAGAGTAACAAGGATCAAGAGCTTATCCTCATGATTTGAGTTCTTCATTAACGCAGTATACATTTCCTTATTAAGTAACATTGATTCAGTTACTTGATTCGCATATTTCGACTTTAATGGACTTAATAAATCTAATAGCTTCATACTATCGCTATCAAATACAAGAGGAATACAGGAGTTTAACCCTCTCTTGTCGAGAAGGAGTATTGCTTCTGTAGTTAAATTGCTGGATACAGTCTTGATTATTTCATCTTTAGATACAATTTTTGCATCCAGGAGAACCTTAACAGTATGGCATTTATCAGGTGAAGAGATTAATTCCGATAAATAATACGTTTCAATCGCTAACTTCTGGAACTGAAGAAGAATATCAGACAGCTCATTATCGTTTAAAGTATCGCTGATAGTGTGTATTTTTTTATTCTCATTAAGAAGAAAATCGTCAAACAGATAATCCACTACAGGACGTTTATTCTTATCCATGCAATAAGTAATAATTTGTTCCGCAGATATCGCAGGGTTTTTCATTAAAGAAATAAGGTTATGTGTATTATGCTCTTTAGCTAAAAAGTGGATAGCAGATACTAGCTCCGCATTATGAATCAAAGCATCATATTGATGCTGCAAATTGTATTCATTGGCAAAGGACAGTGCACTCACCAACTCTTCACTGTGATTATTGTTTATTGTAATAATTCTTGTAATACGTATAAACAAACGACATCATGAGTTTTAATAGCTCTTTGTTATTGTTTTTATTCGCTGTAATTTGTTCTTCTAAAGTGGACAGAGATTGCTCTTTTAGAGAATGAACAAAAGTTAAATAAGATGAGTTATTAATTGGCATTTAAATCCCTAACATATTTGGATTGAGACATGATAAATTTTTTTTATTAAGGTTTTCTTAGATAGAAATATGGGGCTCACCAGATGCGGTGCAAATAATCGTACCTCATTAATTATTGCTTTATTTTACAATCAATTAACATCGCTTTATTTTATAGAATGAAGCATCATATATTACAACTGCAGTGGTCAATAACGAATTAAAACAGCCTATCCGTTAAAATATTTTAATCACCACTATACAAATGAGGTCAGACCAGATTATCATCAACTGTGTATTAATGATTATCACAAATACATGACGAACATTTAAATCGGATATAATCATCAAATGGAGTGTATGAAATTGGAAAGAACAGGTAAGAAAATAGCTTATAAAGCCATCTCTGGTTGTTTATTGGCGTTATCAGCATCAGCCGCTTTCAGCGGAACCATGGGTCCTGCAGTTGTAGCCCCCGGAAAAATCTATGTAGGTGTTTTTGGCGGCGGCGGCGGACTCTCCAGTGCTGATATCAGTCAATATGGCACAGCATTTTTTACCGAAGCAGCAGGTGGTCCTTTAGCAGTTAACTCTTTTGGCACCTCAGACAGCACCACATTTGGAATGGTGGGCGGTCATATTGGTTATGAATGGACTAATGTTATAGGTATGCATATGCCAGTAACCCCGGCTGTTGAGTTGGAAGGTTATTATATTGGCGGAGCGACCCTGGAAGGACATGAGATCAATAACGATACAACAAGACTGACAGAACATGATTTTTTAGTTCATTACCCATTAAAATCAGGGGTTTTTCTTGTTAATGCCGTATTGAATGCTAATGACTCACTTTTTGGAAATTTTAAACCTTACGTGGGTGTTGGTATCGGTTCAGCAATAGTATCTATTTCTGACGCAAGCTCATTACAAACCAGTCCACCGGAAATTGGAGTCAACCATTACTCTGAAACCAGCGATAAATCACTTGCCTTTGCCGCACAGCCCAAAATAGGCTTCCGCTTTGATTTTGGTTCAAGTACTAGTGTCTTCGCTGAATACAGATTCCTGTATCTTTCCGAAACTAGTTATACCTTTGGTTCAACCCGCTCCCCAGGACATGCTGCAACAGCTCCTTGGGAAGTTAAAATCAAACCTCAGTACTATAACATGGGTACTGTAGGTATTAATTTTGATCTATAATTAAGTAGGTATAATCAACGATAGTGTCGCTAAGCTCGTGATTGATTTAAGCCATCCGTGGCTAAAATC
>NZ_CALMPD010000108.1 GCF_937871865.1 uncultured Legionella sp. | reverse complement strand
AGCTTAATTGATAATCAATTAACAACATTTTTAAAACAGAGATATGATTTTGCCGTAAATTGGGAACTTTAAGTTCTTTAATATTATTTACAGAAAAACCAAGATTTAATAATTCTTGCTCCATTTCCACTATATGGCTTGATTTGGGCTCCATTGAAAGATTGTGCAGGACGCACAATTGCTTTAATTGCTCTATGTCATGATGCAGCATAACGGAATTGGTATCAGGATAAATAAAAGCTTTGCACACTTTTATCCACTCCACTATATTTACTAATCGATATTTTCTACCCATTAGGCTTGTAAAACATTCTTCGTCATTATCAATTGAAGTTAAATCCACAGGATCTACATCAAGAATAGGGAAATTGTTTGCTAATCCTTGTAATGCAGTAATCAGAGTATTTTTTATGCTTTGAAGTTCTTGTTGCGAAAGAGATTTTAAATCACCATTGGCCTGAGAAGTGTTAAAGAAATTAAACGCATAATGCGATATCATGTTATAAATACCTTGGCGATTCGCCAATAATTGCGACACCTCATCCAAAGCCCGTAGTAAATTTCCTCGTAATTCATTTAACAAATTGTTATCAACAACTTCGAGACGAAAAGTATTTTCAGCTAATTCGGCACATCGTCTCAATTGTATAACGTTTATATATTGATTTAGTTTACTCAGATAAGACGGGAAATGCATACAATAACACCACAAATAACATTATTGTACACATTTAATCCTTTGTGATCAATGAAAAGTCGGTTGTTGACGACAATAATTGCTTGTTCTTTTTGATATTATAATATATTTATTCTGACATATTGATCGGGTTGATTGGGATTTCGCTCATTACAGCGACATATTAAAATAAACTGGCTTCATTTTATAATATGGATTAAGGAGTTCTTATGCTAGAGGACCAGATGGATCTAGGTATAAAAATTGGCAACAAGAATGGCGGAATACACAACGGCGATGATTTTTGTGGCTTATATCGTTCTGACTCAACTCTTTATTTAGTGAAAAGAGATTTAAATAATTCAGCTAATGATATAGCTGAATATTTAAGTTCAAGACTATTCAATAAAATCGCCCCAGGATATGGAGCAGAAATTAAT
>NZ_CALMPD010000107.1 GCF_937871865.1 uncultured Legionella sp. | reverse complement strand
TTACGCCCAACAAAAACTCAGTATATTTTTTAGTTTGCCGCTATCACTCTCATCAAATCTGCTTTTTTGGAACATCCCTGTCCCTGGAAAAAGTATACTCCAGGATACTCTTTCGAGAGCTTTAAAAATTCTCGATCCAGGTAAGAAATTCTATTGACCAAGCTAAGTTCGCGATACTTTATTATCAAATAACATAAATGGACTTAAATGAAAAATTCGAATTCAGTTCTTATTTTTATAATATGCGGCGTTCTGTTCCTAATTAGCAAAATTAATTTCGCGGCGGATACAACAAATTACACAACGCCAACACAGTTTATGAATTTGTTTTTTGACTTTACTGGTAATGGGGAACCTGATTTTCCTCAATACAAAAAAACTATTTCTGATCACTTGATTCAATTCGAACAAGGAAAAATTGAAAATACACTCTATAATGGCCCCTTGGTCATGTTTCTTGATTCATCTATTTATGTATATGATCAAAACAGAAGATTACTTTTTTCCAAATTAATGCGCACCAACCGCTCTAGTGGCTTTTTTGAAATGACATCCGTTTCACATGTAGGTCCTGCTCTGGCTTATCTGGCTAAAATGAAACAAAATGGCGATCCATCCTGGCAACCAGCAATGGCTAGCTTATTGGAACATATAAAACAAGTAAAAATATTAAATGCAAAGGCCGAAGATAATTGGCTTGAGCAAGCAAACATAAAACCGTGGAAACCACATCAACAACAGATTAGAGCCATGATTGATTATGCAATGTCTATGGCAGGAAATTATATTGTTTCAGTACAAAATGGAGCTCCTTTCGATTTAAACGCGTTACAACAAAATTTTTTAGAGGGTAACAAAGAGTACCCAATTCCCTATAATTCAGTCATGATTTCCACATTTATGTTAACAGCGATACCAAGCATGTCGACAATTCATGATGAAATAGAGATGTTGCATCTTGACTGGCCTCATGCCATGGTAATAGTACGAAATATAGCGGGTAGCAATGTAAGTGCAGGCCTAACAGTTGGCACTAACTGGATGGTTCCTTTCATCAAAGCTCTATCTAATAATCGCCTTCCTGATGATAGAATTTTAATAGCTCCATACGCCCTTGTTAAAGATGATGTAGGGCAAGATCCATTACCAGTATCTACTTATCAGTATTATACTAAAGCAGTTTGGGGAAGTACGTACATACGCAGCAAGATTTCCCAGGCTGTATTTACAAATATTGAAACTATTTTTTTACCTGAGCGTCCAGCAATTCCAGGTGATTTTAATTACAGCAAAGCCTCTGATATATCTGATTTTATGATACGTTTAAAACGCTCTCTATTTGATGCTCGAGAGATGCTTTCAAACACAGTAGGGTTTTGGATGTCTGGTGAGATGCAAAATAAAGGCTGGGATATTAACAAAATAGAAATACCTGGTTTAACAACCGGATTTCCAGCAGGAATAACAAAATACCCAGAACACAATCCGGATATTGCAGCTCAAGAAAAAGCAGAATTATCCAATCAGAAGATTAACTGACACTTATGAGTAAGAAAGCATGAGGCTTATTGACATTAAGTCATAGCAGTCAGGGTAAAGAATTTTCTGTATCAAAAATAGCCAGAATGAAGTGTGAAGCACGTAATCCGTGAAGTCTCGCGAAGCGGTAGCGATTTAAATTGTACCATGCTGCGCATGGGCTTCCCGGATTTCGCTGCGCTACAATCCGGGCTATTTTTGATATTCTCCATAATCAATCAGAAACACGTCTCCATGTTGTGCCCTTCCCACCATCTTCCAACTCAATACCCTGCTGCAATAATTCAGCTCTTATTTGATCGGCTCTTGCCCAGTTTTTATCAGCTCGAGCTTGTAATCGTTCAGCTATAAGTTGCTCAATAACAGCCTTATCATCTGATTCAAATCCAGATTGCAAAAACTCCGATGGATTCTCTTGCAAGAAACCAAGAATTCCAGCCAAATACTTTAAGGTCGCGACCAAAACAGGAGATGAATTCTTATTCACTTCACGGCTTAGCTGAAAGAGTACAGCCAGAGCAACAGGCGTATTAAAGTCATCATTCATTGCTTGAGTAAATTGCTCAATCCAATGATTATCATACTCTCCATCAGCCAAAGATAAAGGAGCATCTTTAATAGATTGATACATTCTGGTTAATGCTTTTTTCGCATTAAGTAAATTTTCATCCGAGTAATTCAGTGGACTACGATAATGACTACTCAAGAGAAAATAACGAACTACTTCTGGATGATGCTCTTGTAATACATCAGCAATAGTGAAAAAATTGCCTGTTGATTTTGCCATTTTTTCGCCATTAACCTGCAACATACCTACGTGCATCCAGTAGTTAGCGAAGGGTTTTCCTGACGCAGCTTCACTTTGAGCAATTTCATTTTCATGATGAGGAAACTGTAAATCCAGACCACCACCATGAATATCAAATTGTTCGCCTAATTCATGCATGGCCATAGCAGAACATTCAATATGCCAGCCGGGACGCCCTTCCCCCCAAGGTGAAGTCCAACTTGGTTCTTCTGGTTTTGCTTTCTTCCACAACACAAAATCCAAAGGCGAGCGCTTTTCTTTAACAATTTCGACTCGGGATCCAGAAATCAGTCCGTCTATATCTTTATGAGATAACTTTCCATATCCTGGAAATGAATCAACTTGATAACACACATCACCGTTGTCGCTAACATAAGCATTTCCTTTATCCAACAAACGCTGAATCAGTTTAATAATAGTATCGACATGACCGGTAGCGCGTGGCTCGATATCTGGGGGCAATATATTCAAAGCCTTAGTATCAGTGTACATGGCATCAATGTAATGATCGGTTAATTCATTAATGGAAATACCTCGTTCATTTGCCCGTACTATAATTTTATCATCGATATCAGTAATATTTCGAACATAAGTTACATCAAATCCTTGTGAGCGAAGATAGCGTACGATGACATCAAAAGACACCATAGAGCGAGCATGCCCTAAATGGCAGTGATCGTATACGGTGTTACCACAGACGTACATACCAATTTTTCCTGGATGAATAGGTACAAACTCTTTTTTTGTTCTGGTTAAAGAATTATATATATGTATCACTTCTTCTCCTTAGCTCACTTTACCCCAAGTATCCTTTAAATCCACCACACGATGAAACGCCTGGACCTGACCGTCAACAACTGTATTCACACAATAATAGCCTAAACGTTCAAATTGGAAGACTTCCCCTTCTGATTGCTTTGCCATCGCAGGCTCGCAGAATGCGTTTACCTGTTGTAGTGAATCCTTATTGATAAACTGGAGAAAATCGTCTTCTCGCGCTGGATTTGCATCATTAAATAAACGATCGTACTGATAAATTGTTACAGGATGAGCATGCTCACAAGACACCCAATGAATGACTCCTTTGACCTTACGATCTTCCGGATTCTTGCCCAGTGTATTCGCATCATAAGTACAGCGTAGTTCAACAATTTCACCTTTATCGTCTCTGATGACACGCTCGCATTTGATTACATAAGCATGACGGAGTCTAACTTCTGCCCCGGGAAACAAACGGAAATATTTTTTAGGCGGATCTTCCATAAAGTCTGAGCGCTCAATATAAATTTCTCGTGAAAAAGGTATTTCCCTACTCTCCGATTCAGGATCCTGAGGATTAAAATTGGATTTAAGTAATTCGACTTTATCTTCTGGGTAATTTTCGATGACTATCTTGATTGGATCCATCACACACAGGGCACGTTTTGCTGTTTTATTAAATTCAGAACGAACACACTCCTCCAGTAAAGACATATCAATTACTGAATCACTTCGTGAAATACCAATCATTTCACAGAATTGACGAATCGCAGCTGGCGGATAACCTCTTTTACGCATGCCACGTAAAGTGGGTAAGCGAGGATCATCCCATCCCGTCACAATATTTTTCTCAACAAGCTCTCTCAATTTACGCTTGGAAGTGACTGTATGAGATAAATTCAAACGCGCAAATTCGGTTTGAACCGGTTTTGCAGGCAAAGGTAAATTATCCACTAGCCAATCATATAAAGGACGGTGATCCTGAAACTCTAAAGTACATAATGAATGAGTAATTTTTTCCAATGCATCTGATATTGGATGAGCATAATCGTACATAGGATAAATGCACCATTCATCACCGGTACGTTGATGCGTTGCGTGCCGAATGCGGTATAAAACGGGATCTCGCATATTAATATTGCCTGATTTCATATCAATTTTGGCTCTTAAAACATGCGCTCCATCTTCAAACTCACCCGCTTTCATTCGGGTAAATAAATCAAGACTTTCTTCAATAGGTCTGTTTCTGTATGGGCTTTCCTTGCCTGGCTCTTGCAAATTTCCACGATAAGCACGAATTTCTTCCATACTTAAACTGTCTACATAAGCCATATCTTTTTTTATCAGAAAAACCGCAAAATCATACAGTTCATGGTAATAATCCGATGAATGAGTCATATCACACCATTCAAAGCCTAACCATCGCACATCATCAATGATTGCGTTCACATACTCTTCTTCTTCTTTAATTGGATTTGTATCATCAAAGCGTAAAAAACATTTACCTTTAAATTCATCAGCCAATCCAAAATTAA
Source organism: uncultured Legionella sp. (assembly GCF_937871865.1). Lineage (GTDB taxonomy): Bacteria > Pseudomonadota > Gammaproteobacteria > Legionellales > Legionellaceae > Legionella. The sequence continues at coordinate 8,322 of NZ_CALMPD010000107.1, read as the reverse complement.
GACAGATTGATTTCGCATGTCCAACATGTAAATAGCCGTTAGGCTCTGGTGGAAATCGAGTAACAACAGATTGATGTTTACCACTAGCCAATTCATCAGTAATCAGTTGTCTTATAAAATGAGCCCTTTTTTCAATTAGTTCTGTCATACTTTTTTTCCATTATTATCAATAGCCTGCCGCATGGAACTGATCAGATGAGCTCCAGCTTGTGCTGCGTTTTTCTTTGCTTCGTAAGCTTCCAATACCTCTGTAATCAATACAGCCCCGACAATTACCCCATCAGCAAAATCAGAAACATCAGCAGCCATTTCGGGTGTTTTTATGCCAAATCCAACCATCAAAGGAAGAGGACTCTGAGCTTTACGTTGTTGGTACTGTAACTTTAAAGAGGACATATCCAAAGCATCTGAGCCAGTTACGCCCTTTAGCGAAACATAATATAAATAACCTTTAGCATATTGGTTAATCAATACCATCCGCTCAGCAGACGTCGTTGGCGAGCACAGATAGATGCTGTACAACCCGTATTTTTGCCAAATTTGCTCCACTTCTTCAGCTTCTTCAGGAGGCAAATCCACCATAATAGTACCATCGACTCCCGCTTCTACAGCGTGTTTGGCAAATAAATCATAACCATACTGCTCAATTGGGTTTAAATACCCCATAATGATTACAGGAGTATCCTGATCTTTTTGCCGAAATTCACGAATCATCGCCAGAACATCTTTGCTGCCAATTGATTGCGCGAGTGCCCGTTCCATAGCATGTTGAATGACTGGGCCTTCAGCCATAGGATCAGAAAATGGGATACCAATCTCCAATATATCCGCCCCCGCTTTAACCAGCTCATGCATTAACTCAACAGTTATACCTGGATGTGGATCACCTGCTGTTATATAAGGGCTTAGCATTTTTTTACCATTGGCCTTTAAATGTGCCAGCGTTTTATCAATTCGGTTCATAGTGTACCTGACTTAATTTTAAACATGTTTAACTTCCATGATTAGCCGTTAAACTCACCAATAAATCAACTTGGAAAGGGCAAGCTGAAAGCCTCCTCCAAGTTCATCATGTTGTACCAAACCCAGTTTATTAAACTGAAATACCATCAATCGAAGCTACCGTATGCATGTCTTTGTCGCCACGACCTGATAAATTTACAATGATACTTTGAGTGTTTGACATCGTTTTAGCTAACTTCATTGCATAAGCTATCGCATGGCTGGATTCTAATGCGGGAATAATCCCTTCAACACGCGTTAAAGTACGAAATGCATGAAGTGCTTCATCATCAGTAATCGAGACGTATTCTACTCGTCCCGTATCCTTTAAATAAGCATGTTCCGGGCCAACCCCTGGATAGTCAAGTCCAGCAGAGACAGAGTGAGTATCTTTAATCTGTCCATTATCATCACAAAGTAAATAGGTTCTATTACCGTGCAACACTCCTGGTTTTCCAGCAATAAGCGATGCAGAATGCTCGCCAGTTTCGAGCCCTTTTCCACCTGCTTCAACCCCATAAATAGCAACAGATTGATCATTTAAAAAGGGAAAAAATAAACCGATTGCGTTAGAACCGCCGCCAACACAAGCGACAAGTGCATCAGGTAATTGTCCTGTTTTTTCAAAACATTGTTCTCGAGCCTCCACACCAATTACGGCCTGAAAATCTCTGACCATTTGAGGATAAGGGTGAGGTCCAGCAACAGTACCTATGATATAAAAAGTATCATCCACATGACTTACCCAATCTCTCATTGCTTCATTCAGTGCATCTTTAAGAGTCTTTGAACCAGAAGTAACAGGAACGACTTCGGCTCCTAACAGTTTCATACGGTATACATTACTGGATTGACGTTTAATGTCCTCAGACCCCATGTAAACCACACATTCAAAACCAAATTTTGCTGCAACCGTAGCAGAAGCAACACCATGTTGCCCTGCTCCTGTTTCTGCAATAATTCGTGTTTTCCCCATACGTTTTGCCAATAGAGCCTGACCAACTGTATTATTGATTTTATGGGCGCCAGTATGATTCAAATCTTCTCGTTTAAGATAGATTTGCGCACCGCCAACCATATTACTCAACCGCTCCGCATGATAGAGGGGATTGGGACGGCCAACATACTCTTTTAACTCTGTATGCAATTCAGCCAAAAATTCTGGATCGTTTCTGTATTTAGTATAAGCCTCTTCCAATTGCTTCAAAGCAAACATCAATGTGTCTGCAACAAATACTCCACCGTAAGGGCCGAAATGCCCCTTCTCATCAGGTAGTTCTTTACTATTCATTCTTTGCCCCATAATGCCTTAATAAATCGGCTCATTTTTTGATGATCTTTTACTCCAGGCAATGCCTCTATTCCGCTGCATACATCGACTGCATAAGGAGTACATACTTTAATCGCGTCAAGGACATTAACTTCATTAAGTCCACCAGCCAAAATATAAGGTTTTGATAACGTTTCTGGAATAATACTCCAATCGAACGTAATTCCTGTACCGCCACGACTACTTGCTGAAGCAGTATCAAGCAATATCGCTTTGGCACTTAAAAACTCATTCGTTAATTGCTGAATCTGCTCTGTTGTTGTCGCATGCATCGCTTTAATAAAGGGCATACCAAATTCATGGCAAAAATCCGGCGACTCATCACCATGAAATTGCAACAGTGTAACGGGCAGCTCGTCTATTATTTGCTGAACTGCGTTCCTCTCTGGGTTTACCATCACAGCAACCACATCAACAAACGGTGGTATATTCTTTAATAACTGTTCCGCCTTTTCTATAGTGAGAAAACGAGAACTTTTAGGATAAAAAATCAAGCCAATTGCATCTACGCCTAAATCAATTGCATGTTCCACATCTTCAACTCGCGTCATGCCACACATTTTGACTCGGATACGCGATTGAATCAATTATTTCTCCCCAAGAAACAAGGGGCCTGGATTATTTTGCAAGATGGAAAACTCCTGAGGATAGGTCACCTGAACCAGGTATAATCCATAGGATGGCGCTGTTTCTGCACCCAATTTTCTATCTTTTGCCAGTAATACCTCTTCAACCCAGTCAACAGAACGTTTATTAGAACCGACTGAAATCAAAACTCCAGCAATATTTCGAACCATATGGTGCAAAAAAGCATTTGCAGTAATATCAATGATCACCAAATCACCTGAACGGGTTACTTGTATTTGATGAATATTTCGCATGGGCGTTTTAGACTGGCATTCCACAGAACGAAAAGATGTAAAATCATTTTCACCTAATAATTTTTGCGCCCCTTGATGCATCATACGATGATCTAACTGGCGGTACTGCCAGGTAACGTTGCTGCGTAATAATGACGGACGAATGGCACCATTATAAATGACGTAACGATACCTCCGACTTGTTGCAGAGTAACGAGCATGAAAATTATCTTTCATCTCTTTACCCCATTTAACACAAATATCTTTTGGTAAAAACGAATTTGCACCGTGGATCCAGGAACGTATGGTTCGTTCCTTTTCACAATCAAAATGGATAACCTGATTCGTCGCATGAACGCCGGTATCGGTTCTACCCGCGCAAACTACAGAGATGGTGCTGTCAGCTACTTTTGACAAGGCATGCTCAACTGATTGTTGAACCGTGTGCAAACCTGTTTGTGCTTGCCAACCATGATATTGGCTTCCATCGTATTCGACCACTAAGGCAATACGCATTCAATTTTCCCGATAAAAAGGGTCAATTTATATTACCCTATTTATTTTGTCTATATCTAGATGAGTCTTTCTGTCAGTTTATGCTTGAGTTTGTTTACATTTCTACTATTTTGACTAAAATAATAGAAATGTAAACGCATACGTTATATAACATCATTTATCTGTGCCAATAAACGTATTGCTTCTTCTTTTTGTGCCTCACTGCCAAACTCCAGTACTTCATCCAACGAATGTCTGGCTGACGCAAAATCTTCCATTCCTATATAGGTTTTAGCCAGATCCAGTAAAGTGTTTAATGCTTTAGTGCTTTTTAATGGGTCTGAAGCATCATTTTGCATAACGGTCTCAGAGGACACTTGAGCTTCATTAAAGATCGTATTTTCTTCATTATTCTCCTCTGCAGGTTCGACAAAAAATTCAGTAATTGATTGTTCCAACTCGGGATCCCGACATTCAACATCGGATATATCTGATTTCCTCTCCTGATTGTCTTCCGAATTCTCAAGGCTAATTGCTTCAACCGCGTCATCGCTAGCTGCAACTTTATTATCACTATCGGTTACATACTCATCCAACGATAAGACAAAATCCAACCCCCTATCTATTTCATCATCCATTAGAGCATTGTTTTTCTGAGCGTTTGTTTTTTCAGCAATTAACTCATGCAATCCTGATTCAAACTCTAATAAATCATGGTTAGAGGAGTCTTCTTCAGAAATTGGCTCATTAAAAGACGGTTGGTATTTATTTTCACCAAAATCCACTTGAGCTTCTTCCTGAACGGATTCAAATGGAACAGATTCTGGATCAGCTACCTCATTTATTGGCTTTATAGTTACATCGGATACATCCATTAAAGAACTCTGTATCGGTTCTGCTGCTGGCTGTAATTGTTCTTTCTCAAACGTCAACGGCATATCAACAACAGGTGGTTCTGAAGGTTTATCCGTCAATTGTTCTTGTTCTGATTTCGATTCCGTCTTGGAAGCAAAAACATCCTGCTCATTATTGATTTCTTCATCAGACACATCCATTTTCTGTTCAACAGGTTCATGTATACTAACATCCGTATCAGTTATCGGCTCTTTGTCCTTACGTTCTGTTAACGTGGAATCTGGAGCAAGTTTACTGCTACCAGATGTTTCATCAGTTTTTAAAGGGGCAGGATCCACAAGAGGAACAAATGATTGCGGTTCTCTGGTAATATCAGTTAAATAAGGCGATGTTTTATTCTTCTCTTGTTGACGAGACCTTAAATACCAATAAGCACAGCCACCTCCTCCAACCGCTGCAATTAATAATAAAAATAAAGGCCAGTAACCTAACAAAGAACCTGATGAATTAATAGAACTTGCTTGTGATGCTACAGCCAAACGTTCTTTCATTAAGACGTTCATTTCGTTACGCATTTTCTCTAGTTGTTTTTCTCTTTGTTCTATTTGTTGTTGTAATTTTTTATTCTGCTCCTGCAGTAAACGCAATTGCTCCATTAATAAAGCATTAGACTCTCTGACAGACTCAACTGCAGCTGTTGTAATAGACAGTTCAGCCTTAGTCGTTGAATACTGTTCGGAAGCCTGAGGTTGAGTATTATTTTGTATGGTCTGAAGCTGATTGGAATGAATGATAGGAAGTGCTGTTTCTATCGGAATCACCTGTGCCGAAGCCGCTTGCGCATCTCCACTCTGAACTACCTGTCTGGGAATCATCGGAATTTTAAAATGTTGAATGGGCGTAGTTGTATTTGCTAGCTGTCCATTCATATAAGGAGGTGTTAAAACATGAATTATTGTTGTTTTTTCATTCCAGGCTTTATCATGAGCCATTACCTCGCCCGTTGCCAGGTCAGAAGGGATTTGAAGTATTTCTTCAGTAGCAGGTATTACCAGACGTACCCCGACATTCAGACCATTTAAATTACCGTCTTTGAATGCCTCAGGATTGGCACCAACAATAGCAAGAACAACCTGGGGCAAAATAACTTCGGATGTTTTATAACGCTGTGCTATCTGCCAAACATTTTCATTGGTCACTGTAGGACCATAAGTCGCTTTTTTCTTATTATCATTCAGCTCTACAGGATTATGCTCTACCGTAGTAATTATTGATTTATTAACAACCCCTGGTTCATAGGTATGTTTGTTGACTTTTTTGTAATGTGCAGGGCTGCTTTGTGCTGTTGTAGAAACTAGTTGATAGCCAGGAGGATCTAATAATACGGTATAGGCTTTATAGAGTTGACCTTTAGGCCAGATTAAATCAACAACTACTTCCATGTATGGTTCAGTCATGCGCTCTTGGGATTGAACCAGAATAATAAATTTACCCTGGGCATTGCGAATGATTTTAAAACTTAATAAAGACAATATTGCCGTACGCTCTAAACCAATTTCTTCAAAATTCTCAGGAGCTGCTAATCCAACTTTAACTCCGGGTAAAGGTGTAGAACCGACATCGATTAATTCTATCTCAGCGCTAAAAGGTTGATCCAATGCTGACTTTACTGTCATGTTGCCCAGACCTATAGCATGTAAAGACATGGGTATCATCAATGCGAACAGAGACGCATGCAGAACAGTTTTTTTCAATCAGAGCTCCATGCATACTGGTTAGACGAGACATTTTATTTATAAAAATTAACATTATCTTTAAGCCTATTCAATAACACTCAATAATTATTCTATAGAAAACATGTTCTTATGTGTAAATTCAAACCAATACAGTAACTCAGGATACAATCTATGTGCCCTTTTCCTAAGCGAATATAAGGCATGTAACCTACGAACACGGATTCATCGTGTCCAGGCAGCATCAAGCAAAGTTAATTCTGTGCTATGCTTTTTATGTAACAAGAGCAAACCAATTTAGGTCTATTGACATTTCATGCCAAAACCTACGCCCAACACCTTGTGCGCCGGCATCCATGAATGCCGTGGGCGCGTTGGGATTTTAGACAGAAAGGCCAACAGTTCCCAATGTAGCGATATAGGAAATCAGCAAGGAAGTTTAATGCACACTAGGTACAGATATGTTATTTGGTTCGTAGCAGCATTATTTGTTGTTTATTCATTTTGTTTAAACACAGCTTCAGCAGTATTTGCTCAAGCAATTAAAACCTCTCTTAATATCGACAATTTTAGTGTATCCATAGCCATGAGCTCCTTTATAATTGGCTTTGCCTGCATGCAGATTCCCGCAGGTTACTTGCTGGACAAATTTAATGCCCGATTCGTAGTCAGCTCAGGGATTTTATTGTTAGCGCTGGGAAATGTGCTGGTATCTTACTCAGAGAATATTACTCTGTTTACTTTGTCGAACTTCCTACAAGGAGTCGGTGCTTCTTTTGCATTTATTTCTGCAGCGGTATTAATCTCGCAATGGTTTTCTGAAAAGCAATTCCCAATATTGTTTGGTTTAATTCAAGGAGTGTCCTGTACCCTGGCAGGTATTCTTCATTATTATTTTACTTTGGCATTAAATACACACAGCTGGAATGAAATTTATCGTAGTTTGTCTTTTTTTGGATTTTCGTTATTTCTATTGTCCTTATTAATAATAAAATCACCAAGTGGTCATAAACGAGAGAAACGTTATTCTTTAAGACAATCTCTGAAAATAGTATTAAAGAACCGACAAATAGTACTTTGCTCTATTGCTTGTGCCACCTCTTTTGGGATACTTCTGGCCTATGCGGGCCTTTGGTATCTCAAGATTGAAACGTATTACTCCTTGGCAAATCTGCAAGCAATGGTTATAAGCGGTTTGATATTTATCGGGATTGGTATAGGAACTCCACTCCTAGGCTGGATTTCAAATAAAATAAAATCCCGAGTCCTCGTCATTCATGTAACTTTATGCTTGGGTACGATGGCATTGCTACTTGGAATTTATCTTCCCCATTTCAATTTAAATACGCTAATCATTATTCATATCATTTCATTTTTAATTGGTTTTTTCCTCTCTGGTTCCATGCTGTTTTATACCTTAGTGAGTGAGCATTCAACTGACGCTACACGTGGAGTCAGCATTAGCGTGCTTAATACTGCAGTCTTTTTATTTAATAGTTTAATGATGTTTATCCCTTATTTATTCATCACTAAATTATCACAAGATTTTTTCACCTACCTTTGGGTGCTGCCTTTTTTTATTCTACTTTCAATTTTGATACTTTACTTTATTAAAGACAGTTCTCCATCTCAATAGACAGGGAGTAATATAATGAATGACAAAACAGCGTATCGAGGTGCCCTCTTCTATTTTAAAGACACCGCAACGATTGCGAACGTCCCCGTAACTAAAGACAAGCAATCAGATGAGGACTGCCAATACGTTTATATTGAAGATGGTCTGCTTATTATCGAATCAGGTAAAATTGTAGCAGCAGGCACTTATAGTGATTTAAAAACAAAATGTAATGACATTAAAATCATTGACTATAAAGACAAACTAATTACTCCAGGCTTTATAGACACGCACCAGCACGCATCTCAAAGCGCTATAGTGGCGGCTTACGGCGATAAATTATTAGAATGGTTAAATAATTATGTATTTCCTGCTGAAAGTATAGCCAACACACGATAAATTGATTATTAGCAATGGCTCTGAAAAAGCTCA
>NZ_CALMPD010000106.1 GCF_937871865.1 uncultured Legionella sp. | reverse complement strand
ACGTCATCCTGAGCATGGCGAAGGATCTCCTGAATCCAGGGAGATCCTTCGTCGCAGCTCCTCAGGATGACGGCTAAATCCGGGAAGTCCATGCGCCTTGTACAAGAGACTCATGGATACCGTGGGTAAACCACCGCATATAAGGATTTTATACGAATGTGACTTATTGATAAATTTATAGAATCTAACATTGGATGTTGGGTGGAATTAAGCATTGATAGGGAGAACGCATGAAAAGCATTACCATCATTGGAGCTGGTTTGGCCGGTACGCTTTGCTCCTTATATTTGGCACGACGAGGCTATACCGTCGATCTGTTTGAATCACGTTCTGATCTGCGTGACAGTCCAATTGATTATGGTCGTTCGATCAACCTTGCTCTGTCTTGTCGAGGTATAACCGGCCTTAATGCGATGTCTTTGATGGATGACGTGAATAAAATAATGGTGCCCATGCGCGCTCGTGCGATTCATGAGGCGAATGGTGAAATTCATTATCAACCATTTGGCCGTCATAAAGACGAACATATTAATGCGATATCGCGAACGGATTTGAATGCCTTGTTACTGAATAAGGCGGAACAGACGCAAAAAATTCATTTACATTTTGATATGAAGCTGCTGCATTTGGATATTCCTGGTAAGAAAATCCTGTTTGAAACTAAAGATGGCACGCGTAGCGAATACAGTTATCAACGATTAATTGGTGCAGATGGTGCTCCTTCACAGGTTAGAGACAGCTTGAAAACTGCAGGAATTGTTGAGGCAAGCCGCGATTACCTGTCACATAGCTATAAAGAATTATCTATCAGCAAAACGCACACTGTCGGGATGGCACGCGAGCATTTACATCTTTGGCCAAGAGACTCCTTTATGCTATTGGGTAACCCTAATCCTGATGATTCAATTACAGGCTCATTATTTTTAGCCAATCAAGGGCATGACAGTTTTGCGACTTTGGATAATGAAGAACGCTTGGTTACCTTTTTTCAAAAAGAATTCCCTGATGCATATAAGGCTATGCCGGATTTGGTTAGTGAGTTTTTTGGAAATCCAACGGGTTTTATGAGCACGATAAAATGCACTCCCTGGTATTATCGGGATGAGTGTTTATTGATTGGTGACGCTGCTCATGGTGTGATTCCCTTTTTCGGACAAGGTATGAACAGTGCTTTTGAAGATTGTAGGATTCTTGATGAGTTATTGGAACAATATAATGATGACTGGCTTCATGTCATGCCAGCATTTTACAAACAAAGAAAAGTAAATACTGATGCTGTGGCTCGTATGTCTATGGATAATTACTATGAAATTCATTCCGATATTCGAAATCCTGAATTTATTTTAAAAAAACGGGTTGAGCGTGAGTTGATGCTCAGATACCCAGAACGTTACGTTTCGAAACATGTTTTGGTGATGTTTACTAATACACCTTATGCCCGCGCTTTAGAGTTAGGAGAGGTACAAACCAGACTTTTAGAACAAATTTGTAGCTCAATAACAGATGTTAAGGAGTTAAATTGGAAATATATTGATAAATTAATGCTAGAGTATGACAAAAAATTGGCGAAAATAAATTGATTTAAATTATACCATTCATTTATAAGGTGTTTTTTGGTCAAAATTTTGTCGTTTATTTGGGAGTCAGGGACATTTTTTTGTCGCTACCTGAGATTTAGTAGCGGGAAACATAAATAAACATCAATGCTTTGATTTGTTTTAGCTCTTTTTGGTTAAAAAGTTGGCATGCGTGATGCACTTATAATTTTGTCGAAATTACTTTTATGCGTGGAGTTCATCATGAAAACTATTCAAGCTTATATCGATTCAAAGCAAAATGAATTTGTGAACCATCCTTTCTTTACTTTATTGGAAGAATTAAACAGCTTGGAAGAAATCAATTACTTTGTTCCTGAATTAACTTTTTGGGCGATGACCTTCCAGGACATTTTACGTATCAATGAAGAACGTGTAAAGGATCCCTACTTAAAGAAAGTTGCTCGTCACCACCGCATGGAGGATGCTGGCCATGAAAAATGGTTTTTGAGTGACAAAAAATACATTAGTGAATTGTGCAATGATTCATCAAGTGCTCGTGATGATGTTGCTTGGTTATACAGCAAAGATTCACAATTAATACGAGATGCCGCCTATGCCATCATGTCAGAAATTTATAAATTGGATGAAGAGATCTTAAATGTAGCATTACTTTTGACTCTTGAGTCTTCAGGACATGTGTTTTTCGAGAAAGTAGTAAAGCAAGTTAAAAAAACTGGCCAGGATAAAAATCTGAAATACTTCTCAAGTTCACATCTTGAAGTAGAAATGGCCCATGCATTATTTGAAGAAGAAATGGAGAAAAAAATATTCGCAGTCCATTTACCAATCAATACTCGTCGTGAAGCTTTAAAAATGATAGACCGTTGCTACGATGCCTTTAACAAAATGTTTGATGGTTTGGTTCTTGCATGTAACAAACGATTAGAACAAGCAAAAGAAAGAGAACCACAACATGTCATTAAATCAGTGGAATATAGAGAAAATCAGACAGTATGAGCAAGAGACAGGACAAGCGTTGCTCAGAGATGAGCAAACGCTTGCTTCTTTTAGCCATGATTTCGGAAATGTGTTTCATTCAACTCCCACCGCTGTTTTTATTCCTGATAGTTCAGATGAATTACAATCCTTTATTCGATTTGCAAACCAACATGTAGTACCTGTTACTGTCCGTGGGAATGGTTTAAGCCAATGTGGGCAATCTCTTTCTGTTGCTGGTGGTGTAGTAGTGTCTATGCAGAATTTTTCAAAAGCTTTGGAATATGAAGGGGAAACCATTTGGGTTGAAGCCAATTCAAGTTGGTCGAATTTATTAGATGCATCATTACCGCATCATAAAGCGCCTTTTGTATTGCCGTATAATTGCAATTTATCGGTAGGTGGTGTTTTGTCTGCGGGAGGGGTAGGGGCTTCTTCGTTTAAATTCGGGGCTATAAATGCTCATGTACAGGCTCTGGAAATTATTGATGGAGCCGGAGTCAAGCATTTAGTTGATAATACCTCTCCATTATTTCATGCTTGTCTTTCAGGGCAGGGACGATTTGGAATAATCACCAAGACGTGTATTAAATTAAAATCAGTGAAGTCTCAGGTTAAAACGGTATGTCTTGTGTATGCCGATCAGAAACAATGGTTTACTGATATAGAGAAAGCAAAAGAGAAGTGTGATTACATGGAGCTTTTTTGTTCCCCTTCGATTCAAGGAGCACAATTAAAGGAGGGGAAACGTGTTCCTATGACTCAGTGGCTTTATGGCATGCATTTGTCTGTGGATTTCGAAAAAAACAGCCCTGATCCTCGTGAGTTGATAGCTCATTTGAAACCCTGGAATATTATCAATGTACAGGAAGAACCAATATCATCTTTTCTTTTAAGACATAACTCCAGGTTTGAGGCAATGAAAATGCTTGGGCAATGGGATTTATTTCATCCGTGGTATGAGTGTTTTATAGGACGGGACGTGTTGCAGGAACATCTACCACATATATTAAAGGAATTACCTGTTTATTACGCTAATCTGGTTCATATAGTTCCAATGGAAAAAATGAAAGCAGGATTTTTAATGCTTCCTGAGGATGATTCTGTATGTTCCTTTATGATCTTGAATCCAGGTGTACCAGCACCGTATAAGGATGGGGTTTTACAAGCGATTAAATCTTTGGACGAATGCTTGATTAATTTAGGGGGAAAGCGTTATTTATCAGGATATCTAGGGGAGGATCTTTCTGACGGTTACTGGAAAAACCATTTTGTAGATCAATATCAATCGTGGATCGATCTTAAAACTCAATTTGATCCCTTGGGAATTTTTAAATCAGTATTGCATACCGCTTGAGGGACATTGGCTAAATACGGGAAATAATCAAAAGTGAGATCGATAATGTATAGAGCGGTATCGATTAACAGTTCTTTACATTCAGAATGTTGAAATAGCACAGACTCGTTTACATCAAGCACACTCAATGATTGACTTTCAAACTCATTGTATTCAAGTGCGCCATTATTGTATTTGTTTTTTAAGAGGTTCAGGTGGACATAGATTGATTTAATTGTATTGGACTCAATGGCATTATTTTTTTTCTTTAATTCTGAAGATTTATTGCTCAATGCTGCTAATAGGGATTCAATATCATTAATTAATCTTGCTTTGTTTAAATCTCTTTTTTCTTTATCAGTAATAACATAATGCACGGTAGAGGGCAGCAATTGCGATAATTCCATATCAGTTTTCTTATTGAGCTCTGGGTCCTGTAAATACACACACTCAACGCTTTTAGGAAGAGCATCAAATAGAATACCCAGTTGCTTATCCGTTTTCTGGCCAAGGTTGTTAAAAGATATATCGAGAATAACTAAACCTGAGGGGAGGTTTTCAAATGCGGCATACAATAATGCGTTTGGTAAATCATTTAAGTGATTGTTGCTCAAAATCAAAGCAGTCAGATTAACCGGAAGAGCTTTCATAAATTGATCAAATATTTTAACGAATCTTAGATTGGGGAAATTATTACTTAAATTAAGACTATTCAAGTTTTTAGGTAGGAGTTTAAAGAACTCCAATAGTTCTCTGAGTGGCATAGAGTATAAGCCATGTTCTGACAAATCGAGAGTGGTTAAATGAGGAGGAAGGGCTTTAAAAATTTGTTCATTATGAATGCTCATCATTTGCTTCACCTAAATTACATTATGAGTACGATTTTACAGTACTAAATTTGAACAGAAATTAGTGCTGTTACGCAAATTTACGCTGGATACCTGTAGGGCAGTATGATTTGAGGGATTTATTCTACGATGATTTGCTGTATGCTATAACTAACCCTATTAAACTCAGACAGAATGCATATCGACGAATGAGTACCTTGCTTTTTTTCAAAAAATTGGAGCAACACTATAACTACATGCTTGAGCCTGTAATTAAGTTTATTGAGGAGAGTGGGGAGTTTATTTCTACTACGCATCTGGAAATTGATTTTACATTAAGGCTTATTTGTAAATTAAGATCGCATTTTAATCAGGATAGCAATTTTACTGCAGATGCATTAGAAGAACTATTAAAGGGTGGGCATATAAGATTCGAAGACAATGGATTATTTTATAATGAATTGGTGGATGAGTTTTATACGAACTTGAGCCCGCGTTACTCGTCTCATAAATCCTCGCAGCAGCAATATTCATTATCAGGCCCTGTGATCAAGGAAGTTCTATTTGGTGTTAGCAAAGATGTGCAAGGTAAAGAGACAACCTGGATTCAGTTCGAAAAGAACAACACTAAAACGTTCATCAGTTTAATTCTTCATTTATTTGACTACATTATGCATAAGTTGACTGGTAAAAACATCGGCCCCTATGGAACGTCAATATTTACAGAAAAGAATCCTTTTATTATTTCTTAAACTCCATGATTGTGAATAATCCCTGAACAGGAGTAGCGTTATTGAAACTAAATCCTGCTGATTCCACAAGCTTACACCAGTGTTTTAGGGTTCTTTGGCTTCCCCCGAGTAAAACCATCATCACTATATCCATCGTTTTATTGGTATGAGGAAGGTTATTCTCGGGAATTACCTGTTCTGCTATGAGCAATGAAGAATTTAGTTTCATTTTAGTGTGGCACTGAATCAGTATTTTTTGTGCTAATTCATCATTAAAGTCATGCAATATGCCTTTGAGTATGCAGGCATCTGCTGAGGGCAGGGTTTTGAACACATTATTATCTATAAGGTTTATCAATTCTGGAGCAAAAATAAAAGGCTGTATATCCAGTTCTGGATAATCTTTTGCTATTGTTACTGCTAAATCTTTACGGCCATAACCTATATCTACCAGGCTTGGATATTGACCAAAATTAAAACTTTTAGTAATTGCCTTATCATCAAAACTTGATAATTTAGACATTCCTTTTTCAAATCGGTTTTTTGTATCAGGATTCTCGTTATGAAATCCGAAAAAATCTATTTCATGTTGTTGCATAAATGCAGGAGTTCCCGTTTTTAGTTGAGTTGGCAAATACGCAAATGCTTGCCACCATGATTCATCGAACATTCCAAATACTTCTTTCATTGAAAAAGGATGATCCTGTCTTAATGGCTCGGATAGAGGAGTTAAAGCATATCCTTCTTCACTTTTAGAGAATAACCCGTAATCAGATAGAAAATTTAATACTCGATTTAATAATTCAGGAATTGTTGATGTTAGTCTAGCGAGATTTGTAATTGAAATTGGCTGCTCAGACATATGGTCTGCTATTCCTAGTTGCGCTACAGCATGAATAGCCCTGGAGACTACATATTCACGGGACATAATCGCTAATTGTAGGTGCGGAGGAGGTTGCTCTTTATTCATTTAAGTCCTTTAAATTTGATTACATAACCCATGGTACGACTGCAAGGTCCACAAGAGGGGCTATTCGTATTAAATAATTTATTTATTATTGTCTGGTTTATATCCAGTATAGATGAAGATCTATTTATTTATGTTAGGATGTGTCCTATTAATTTTTAAAATAGAATAAATGAGTTAGCATCATTGCTTAGGCCTGTTGACATTTCAGTCAGAATTTTCGGCGTGCTGTGGTCGCGCACAACCAAAGGCCTCAAGTTTTCTATTAATAATTTAACAGGGCTGCAGCCAAATGAAATTTGATATTCATCATTTAGTATCACCAAGGTATGCGAAATGGATTATCATCAGTTTAATTTCTCTTTTTTCAGTTTTGATACTATTTGAATACACCAGTCTTTTTTTTCCTGGTAATCAACAAAGTTCGTCATCAGATATAGTGATCAATTCCCAAGGAGAGGCCAAACAAGATTCTTTTAACGCTATTTTGAATACTTCATTATTTGGAGTATATGTTCCTGATAATCTGAATGAAGACAGTGTTAAAAAATCCATGCTGGATGTTACCTTGGTTGGTATTCTTTTGGCTGACGACATGGAAGAATCACAAGTAATTATTCGCTCTTCCAGTGGAGAGGAAAAAACATATAAGCTTGATGATAAAATTCCTGGCGGTGCAGTAATCAAGCGAATTATGGCTGGAGGAGTATTAGTGGAACGCAATGGCAATTTAGAGAGTTTAAGTTTGCCCAAAAATGATTTAACCTTTGAACCAGTAGCAAAGCCTTTAAAAGAGGAATAAAAATATGAAACGTTTATCCCGATTATTAGTAGTACTCATGTTTATTCCAATGATGGCCGCATGTATTGCCAGCTCTTTTAATCTGCGTGAAGGCATCCAAAGTTTTAAAGCACAGGACTATCGACGAGCATTCATCCGTTTAAAGCCTGAAGCAGCAAGAGGCCAGCCTGATGCTCAATACGCGATTGGATACATGTATTACTATGGACAAGGAGTGGTTGAGGATAGAAAAAAAGCCTGGTATTGGATAAATATGGCTGCACAAGCGGGGCAAGCTGATGCTATCGTAGCTACCAAGATTCTTGAGCATGGCAGTCAGGAGAAGAAGAGGGTCTTCCAGAATAAGCAGCTTCAGCACTACCCTAAACCCAAAATACTGTTCTGATCGTTGCAGCGCTTAATTACGTTGCTTTTAATATTAACGAAATTATGTAGCTGCAATAAACCAATATCAGAATTCCTCCATGCCATGGAGATAACTTTTTTTTGTAATGGACGTTTAAAAATATTAAAAGGACGGTTAATGAGAGCAAAACGGGCATATCTCGCCATAGAACAATCGTATTGATTTTTGCGGGATTAATGATGGCAGGAAATGCGATGATTAATAGCAGGTTGTAAATATTGGAGCCTAAAATGGTTCCTATGGCTATTTCCTCTTCGTTCTTAAACGCTGCGGTGACAGAGGTTGCCAATTCCGGCAAGCTTGTTCCTAATGCAATTATTGTTAATCCTGTTGTCAGTTCACTCATTCCAAACCATTGAGCAATAGTTCCTGAACTCGCTATAATGTATTTGGCACTGATGGGCAGGATTACTAGTCCTAAAACAATACTCAGCAGATTAGTTCCTAAAGAGCGACTTAATGATGCTGCTGATTTGAATTTTTTGTAGAAATGATCTTTTTGTGGAGTACGACTTGCCAGATAAATAAAAAAAGACATAACTGCGATGCAACTGATAAGCAGAATACAACCATCTATTTTCCCCAAATATCCATCAAGAATTAAACTGTAGGCAAACAACATTGTAATAATTAAAATAGGATAAGCTTTTTTGAGTGTTGCGTAACTTATGGTAGTGGGTCTTAAAAGGATGGTAATACCAAGAACCAAACCAATGTTTGCAATATTGGACCCAATAGCATTTCCAATCGCCAAATCATTTTTGTCTTTAAGGGCAGATAGAATCGATAGTGCAATTTCCGGGGCAGTCGTGCCAAGAGCTACGATAGTTAGCCCTGTTATGAGCGGCGAAAGGTTAAATCGCATTGCCAAACCTGAAGCTCCAGCAACTAAATGATTTGCTGCCCATAACAGAGCCATAAAACTCATGATAAAAATCAGAATGGTATTCATTAAGGAACTCAAAGTATATTATTAACTGATGATAATACGAGAAGGACTAATAGGATATAGGCCGCATTAAATATGCTTTTCTCTTATAAATTTTGATTTGTGTTTTTATCTCTATTGTAAAACACCCTCTCCCGCGAGTTGGTTTTGATCCTATTTACGTCATTTTTTTCGCGGGCGAGGGAGCCCAAAGGATACAGCATCAAAATTTTCACCCTCGAGAAAGAAAGGCCAAACGAAGCTAAGTCGTTCTAAGGAGTGCCAGGCTGCTAATAAAATACATGAACACAGCACTAAAAGCTCTCTCGCCGCGAAAATGGTTTCAAATTCAGATACAGCCACGGGCAAGGGAGCTTAAAGGATACATCATCAAAATTTTCACCCTCGAGAAAGAAAGGCCAAACGAAGCTAAGTCGTTCTAAGGAGTGTCAGGCTGCTAATAAAATACATGAACACAGCACTAAAAGCTCTCTCGCCTGCGAAAATGGTTTCAAATTCAGATACAGCCACGGGCAAGGGAGCCCAA
>NZ_CALMPD010000105.1 GCF_937871865.1 uncultured Legionella sp. | reverse complement strand
TTACACACGGATCAAACGATTAGTAGAGCTGTTGCTAGCGTTGCGGGTGGCACTATTGGAGGTGTTGTAGGAGGGGCGGTGATTCCGTTTATCGGAACATATATTGGAGCATATGTGGGGGCCGTCGTAAGCAAAACTGCAGCCACTCGATTTTATCAGGGTCTTGATACTTGGCAAAAAGCCCCGAGAGGAGCCGAATCAATTATCCCACGTTATTCTCGATCTTATTTCGCTTTAATTGATAATGATGCAAAAAATATTTTAGAGCCTCTTTATAATAATTATTTAGAAACTGAAAAGAAGTCCAAGGTAATTGGTGATGAGCTGGCTAAATGGCTTTGTATCTATACATTAGTACAAAGTTCCGGCGATAAAACATCTGAAGAACATTTAGAAATTATAAATGAAGAAATTAACCGAATAGAACAGGAATTTATCAAGTTAAAAACCAGTCACAGCAGAATTTCGATGTCTTTATACAGCAAGAAACCTGATAACCCTGCACGCGTTGTGGAGTATCGAACTAAAGTTAAAGAATGTTTAAAACTATTGCATCATCCTATTTCAAGCATGCTTGATGAATATTTTTCGCCTACTTTAAAAACAGTCTCAACACCTACAGTTGATTCATACAGCGCAAACGAAAAAGATTTATCAATGGGAAAAGTTCTTGATATGTCTAAATCCTCCCTAACGTTCTTCGACCGTAAAGCTGCAGACACCATAAGTATCGTAAACGATGAACAGGTAAGTGAAAGTGAATGTGAATGTACCGACTATCCCGGCTTATCTACTGCACCTTGAAAAGGATGAGAACCCAATATTTCAAGCCCCCAACATTCGATTTAGAGTTCTTTCCGTCATCCTGAGGAGCTAGCGATGAACGATTTCCCGGAATTTAGGAGGATCCTTCGCTATGCTCTGGATGACGTACTTTTTCTGAGGGGCTATAAGATTTTTTTTAGAACGGAGAATAGGTCTGTGGCATTGGGGGCTCTACTTGAAGCTTGGACAGGAAAAAATGTTCAAATTCACGTAAAAACTGTTCATCTGTAGTTGTTTCATAATCGGTGTTACTGCAAGCAGTTAATAATGCGTTAGCAATGTCGCCAATGCTTATGCATTGACCATTGTGTTGGTTGTGGATACGCTGATTTTCTATATCCTGTGGATTTTCCAGGGTCCAAAAATGGTTATATCCAGGGTTAAAATATATTTGGTATAGCTTGTTTATGATGCTTTCGTACGTAATTGCCCATTGTTGATCTACATCAACATTCCTTAATTTTAATTGGTTACGTATATCAATAATATGATTAACTAACATTTTATGATGTTCCTCTTGATTTAATTTGGGGTGTCTTAACAGAATTATTTTTAGAACGATTAACTCAGAATCTTGATATAAACAATAAGATTGTCTGGTTCAATTAAGCTTATTACACTGAGTTTATAGTTAAATCCTCTAATATTTGTTTCATATCAATTTTTGTGCAGAAGAAAAATTAAGCATGATCTCCCTCTCATTATTATTTGCAGTATTTCTCAAGGGAAGGACTACTGTACATCTTTCGTTATCTATTAATTTATTCGTTCCTTATTGTATTTCAAATGATCAAGGAGGTCAATTATTAAGGCAAAAAGTAATGCTTCATGTCATCCCTGGCATAAGTGAGGGAGCTTCGAAATTTGTATCAATCACAATTTTAAAAATTGTGTCGCAGCAGGAAGATCCCTTGTTTACACTCGGGATGAGGTAGGGTGTTACAAGTGAAAATGAAAGTAAGTGAATTTCATTCAAAAAAATTAAACACTTTTTGTTTCAAGTGCTATAATAAGATTAACCCAACGGTCAACGATATTTGAACCGATAAGCTTATATATGGGGAGCGTTCTGCTGGTAGCGTTGTGCTATATCACTTTTATAGTGGAAAGCCTGAACTGCCACGTTTGTTCCCCACCTGAACTCAGGGTTCAAAGTCTGCGACTGTTGGTTTCCCTCCATATTTTGTAAATACCACGCTTACTCCGTATTAACACAGTATTCCATCAATGTGTTCAGATCTATTAATACATTTCAATGGTTTATTTGTGCTGTTGAATGAGGCGACGAATCTACCAGGCTACGACACATTTTACGACCAAATAAAAAAGGGATGAACTGTTATCAGTTCATCCCTTGATAAAAAAAGCTCAATCTTCGAGGTTGTCGACATTTCACTCCTACAAGGCAGGTTCTGATTAAAAATACACCATTCTGCGCATGAGCTTCCCGGATTTTGCAGGGCTACATCCGGGCTACTTTTGATTTTCTCTTAAGCACTGAGATTTCTTAATACATACTGCAAAATACCACCATTCTTATAATATTCCAGTTCATCAGCAGTATCGATTCGGCATAGGGCTTTGATATGGTCAACCTGTCCATCATCACGCTCAATAATTACAGGTACCAATGCACCAGGAGTCAGTGAGTCTGATATTTCTATGCTGATTCGCTCATTACCTTCAAGACCTAGAGTAAGACGAGACATTCCTTCAGCGAATTGTAAAGGTAATACTCCCATGCCAATCAAATTCGAACGGTGGATACGCTCAAAGCTTTCAGTAATGACGGCTTTCACACCTAACAGATTCGTTCCTTTAGCTGCCCAGTCTCTTGATGACCCTGTGCCATATTCTTTACCTGCAATGACAACCAGATCGTGATGTTCTGCTTGATACAGCATTGATGCATCATAAATAGGCATGGTATCGCTAGTAGGAATATATTGAGTAATTCCACCTTCCTGCCCAGGAGTCATTTCGTTCCGGATACGGATATTGGCAAAAGTACCACGCATCATTACTTCATGATTACCACGACGTGAACCATAAGAGTTAAAGTCTTTTTCACTCACTCCTTTGGATTTTAAATACAAGCCAGCAGGAGAACTCGCCTTGATGGAACCAGCTGGGGAAATATGGTCTGTGGTAATTGAATCACCGAATAATGCCAGAATAAACGCCTTGTTAATTGGCTTGATTGGATCTGGTTTTTCCTTCAGGTTTTCGAAGAAGGGTGGGTGTTGTATGTACGTAGAATCAGGATTCCACTCGTATGTTTTTCCTGTACTTGTTTTAATTGCTTGCCAATGAGCATCGCCCAGGAATACTTCAGCATATTCTTTGCGGAACATGCCTCCAGTTACTTTAGCGACTTCAGCTGCCACTTCTTCATTGGTTGGCCAGATGTCTTTAAGAAACACATCATTTCCATTGCTGTCTTTGCCTAGTGCGTCTTTGCTTAAATCAGAACATGTAGTACCGCTCAATGCGTAGGCAACCACTAAAGGAGGTGATGCAAGCCAGTTTGCTCTGACTTGTGGGTGAACGCGGCCTTCGAAATTTCGGTTACCTGACAGAACAGAAGAGACCACCAGATCATTTTCTGTAATACTGTGTGCAATTGCATCAGGCAGAGGGCCAGAGTTACCGATACAGGTTGTACAGCCATAACCCACAAGGTTGAATCCTAATTGATCCAGATAGGTTTGCAAACCGGCTTGTTTCAAATAATCTGTAACCACTTTTGATCCAGGAGCTAAAGAAGACTTCACCCATGGCTTGCGTTGTAATCCTTTTTCAATTGCTTTTTTAGCGACTAAACCTGCCGCCATCAAAACACTTGGGTTGGATGTGTTCGTACAGCTGGTAATTGCGGCAATAACGACATTCCCGTGTTTCATTGAGAAGTCTTTATCTTTGACGGTAAACTCTGTATTTTTTTCAGCTTCTTTGCCTGTTTCTGTTAAAAACTTATCGAATTCAACAGGAAGAGTGCTCAGATTCACTTTGTCCTGTGGTCTTTTCGGACCTGCAAGTGATGGCTCTACAGTATCCAAATCCAAATGCAGTGAATCAGTAAATATAGGATCTTCACTGTCTTTGTCATACCACATGCCCTGCGCTTTGGCATAAGCTTCAACTAAAGCAATAGTATGTGAATCACGGCCTGTCAGCTCAAGGTAGCGAATGGTTTCTTTATCAACAGGGAAGAAGCCGCAGGTTGCACCGTATTCTGGGGCCATATTCGATATAGTTGCTCTATCAGCTAATGGTAAATCATTCAAACCAGGACCATAGAATTCAACGAACTTGCCAACCACGCCTTTTTTTCTAAGCATTTGAGTGACGGTAAGAACCAGGTCAGTTGCCGTAATCCCTTCTTTTAGTTTGCCAGACAATCTAAAACCAATCACTTCGGGAATCAGCATGGATACAGGTTGACCGAGCATTGCTGCTTCTGCTTCAATACCGCCAACACCCCATCCCAGAACTCCTAATCCATTAATCATGGTTGTATGAGAGTCTGTGCCTACCAACGTGTCTGGATAAGCATATAAGTGGCCATCACTCTCGCTGCTCCAAACGGTTTTTCCTAAATATTCAAGATTAACCTGATGACAAATTCCTGTTCCAGGTGGAACTACCTGAAAGTTTGAAAATGCTTTTTGTCCCCATCGCAGAAATTCATAGCGCTCGTTATTTCGCTCCATTTCTATTTCGGTATTGATTTCGAGAGAGTCTTTTGTCCCGAATTTATCAACCATCACTGAGTGATCTATTACTAAATCAACAGGAGATAATGGAGATATTTTATCGGGATTGCCGCCCATCTTTACAATGGCGGTACGCATGGCAGCCAAATCAACTACAGCAGGCACCCCTGTAAAATCTTGCATCAATACTCGGGCTGGTCGGAATGCTATTTCATGCTGAGATGTTTGAGTATTTAACCATTCAGCTATCGCTTTAATGTCTTTGGTTGTAACTGTGTTGTTGTCTTCAAAACGCAATAAGTTTTCAAAGAGAACTTTAAGCGAATAGGGTAGGCGACTAATTCCTTTGAAATTGTTTTTTTCTGCTTCTTTCAAACTGTAATAATGATAGGTTTTTCCATCAACTTGTAACTCGCGTTTTGTTGATAGACTGTCATGGCCTACTTTCATAAAAAGACTCCCAAAATCAAAACAATAATAATAGCTTAAATTTAGGAACTTTTCATGAAGTCTTTTAAAAATTGCTCTGTACATAACAAAAAAACGGTATGCCAGCGTAGGAGCTGAGTGATACGGTCATTTTATTATATACCCTGTTTTGTTGTTTATTAATTCATTATGAACTTTTTATGTCAGTCCGCGCAGGCGGGAAACCATTTTTCAA
>NZ_CALMPD010000104.1 GCF_937871865.1 uncultured Legionella sp. | reverse complement strand
GTCGATTTTAGCCACGGATGGCTTAAATCAATCACGAGCTTAGCGACACTATCGCACGCCTTGTTTTGGTATCAGGCTTCCTGTTACGGTAATTGTTAAAATACAGGTACTTCCTTTTCCAGCCAGATGGCAGGCAGAAGCACCTATCCCTGATGTACCTGGTGTGGTTTTCAATATCAGGTTTTTCGGTTTAGGCGACTTGTTGGTTACTGTATACAAAACCGTAGCGGTTTCTCCTTCAGTAACGGTAACTTGTTGAGGCGTCGGGATGGAATATTCCCATAAACTCGTTGGTGTGGTTGCAATTGCCTCAATGCTGTTACCTAATAACAGGCTTGTGGCGACAGCAAGCAGGTATTCTTTCTGTCTTTTAATCATCGAGTTACTCTCCATGTATAGATTGAATCATTTTTCAGGCTAACAAATACTCTGGATAAATAATAGTATTATGATACTAGCTAGGAAGTTGCGTTCTGACACAAAAAATTGAACTCATTCATTTGATTATTAAATTCAATTAAGATTGATGATAATCTTATTTTTGGTATTGCGCGTGATGTTCGAAAGTATGAATAAAAGTGATAAACTGGGTTTTTCAAAAATAGGAACTCTTTTCAATGAATAATGATGAAGTAAAAGATCAGATCGATGTCTTAAAAACTTTGATCCAAAAATACGATCATCATTATTATGTTCTTGATGAACCATTGGTTCCTGATATTGAATACGATCGCAATTTCAAAGCATTACAACAATTAGAAACAGAATATCCTCAGTATGTGACCTCTGATTCCCCAACACAGCGGGTAAGTGGAACGGCATCTGATGCTTTTATGCCTGTTGCTCATAAACAACCTATGTTATCGCTCTCAAATGTTTTTAGCGACGATGAGTTACGAGCATTTATAAAACGAGCTACTGATAAGCTGGATGAACCAAACCAACAATTGACTTTTGTTTGCGAACCTAAACTCGATGGCCTGGCTGTAAATATTACCTATGAAAACGGTTTCTTAATTCATGCTGCGACTCGAGGGGATGGGGCAACTGGAGAAAATATTACAGCTAATATCAAGACGATTAGTTCCGTCCCCTTAAAATTGACTTCTGCAAATCCACCGAGCCTTATAGAAATTCGTGGTGAGGTTTACATCCCCAAAGCTGGTTTTGAGGCATACAATAAAAAAGCTCGGGAAATGGGGGAAAAAACATTCGTCAATCCACGAAATGCCGCAGCTGGAAGTTTAAGGCAATTAAATCCGGCCATTACGGCCAGCCGCCCTTTAGCTATTTATTGCTATGGAGTTGGTGCTTGCGAAGACTATAAATTACCCGCCAC
>NZ_CALMPD010000103.1 GCF_937871865.1 uncultured Legionella sp. | reverse complement strand
GAAATTATTCTTGCAACAAGTAACAGCGGAAAAATAAACGAATTAAACGAATTACTCTCCCCCATCCATTGCATTTCCCAAAGTGCATTAGATATTCCCAGCGCCGATGAAACAGGATTAAGTTTTATAGAAAATGCCATACTTAAAGCACGACATGCCAGTTCCATTGCCAATAAACCAGCTCTGGCAGATGACTCTGGACTAGTGGTACCTGCCTTAAATGGTGAACCTGGTATTTTTTCCGCGCGTTATGCAGGAATTGAAGCAAGCGATCAAGAAAACATTGAACTCTTATTAGCAAAGATGCCCCATTTACATGGAGAACAACGACAGGCCTATTTTTATTGTGCTATCGCATTAGTGCAGCATGCAACCGATCCGACACCAGTCATTAGCACAGGAATGTTTCACGGCACTATCCACACTCATGCATCAGGTTCAGGCGGTTTTGGTTACGATCCTGTTTTTTATATTCAGGAATATCGATGCACAGCAGCAGATTTACCTGCTACTATTAAAAATACCATCAGCCATCGCGCAAAAGCCTTAAACCAATTACGCGAATTAATTTCCAGTTTAAAATGACTACTGAAATAGACCATTTATTTGCCCAGGCTTATAAACTTCACTATGAAGGCCAACTGCCACAGGCAATCAGTCTCTATGAACAGATACTATCGCATGCCCCCAGACACCTGGATACCTTGCATTTTTTAGGCTTAACTTATGCACAATTGGGAGATCTAGATAATGCTCTTCTTTATCTATTACAAGCCGTAGCAATAAATCCAGAAGATCCTGCTCTGCTAAATAATCTGGCCAATGCTTATAAAAAGTCCAATCAGCTGGACAAAGCCATTCAATACTATCTCCAGGCAATCCAATTAAAACCAGACTACGCCCAGGCTCATAATAATCTGGCAACGGTGTATGCACTACAAAATAACTACCAGAGCGCATTGATTCACTATGGAAAAGCAGTCAATGCAGAACCCGATTTTAGCGCAGCCCATTTTAATCTGGGTCTGTTGCTGCTACAAAACAATCAGTTGAATGCAGCAAAAACCCAGTTTAACAATGTGATTTCCCTAAATCCGGATCATACAGAGGCACATTTTTATCTGGGTGTTTTATATCTGGAAGACAACATGCTTGCTGAGGCGGAACATGCCTTTCACAACGTTCTGGAACGAGACGGAGAACAAGTACAAACCCTGGTCAATCTTGGCGTCATTGCTCTTAAAAAGGAGCAAAACCAACTAGCAATAGATTACTTTACTAAAGCATTGGCACTGAACAATGAAGACATAGACGCCCGTAACAATTTAGCCGCTACATTCATGCATCATGACCGATTTGAAAATGCATTGATGCATTATGATGTCCTGCTTAAAAAAGAACCGGAGAATATTGAATATCTGTATAATTCTGGAGTAGCGCAAATGGCCTTAGGTCACTTGAATGAAGCGACCCTATTTTTTGAGCAAATACTGAATTTACAACCGGACCACTGTCCTACTTTGAACAATATGGCGGCCTTATACTTAAAAATGGATATGAGGGAAACATCGCGTGAATACCTGCAACGAGCATTAGCAATAAATCCTCAGGATAAAATCAGCCAGCATATGCTTAACGCATTATCCGGCACTACAGATGCCACCACCACACCAGACTATGCAAAAAATTTATTTAATAATTATGCCCTGTATTATGAACAGCACATGAGAGGACAATTAAATTATTCCATTCCGCAACAGATTGGACGTACTCTGCATCAACTGGAACTTATCCAGGTAAATAGAACTCTTGATATAGGTTGCGGCACGGGTCTGTCAGGGATAGTACTTCGTGAAATCAGCAAACAGTTAACAGGCATCGATATAGCAGAGAAAATGCTGGCTCATGCTAAAGAAAAAGGCATCTACGATACTCTGATGCATTCTGAAGCCATTGATTTTTTACACAAGAATAAACACCCCTTTGATTTAATTGTTGCTGCAGATGTATTGCCTTATTTTGGCGATCTTGGCGATCTGTTCCAAGCCATCAGCGACCAGACACATCAGGGCAGTTATTTTATTTTTACCACGGAAATCAGCGATAAAGAACCATGGATGTTACAAAGCAGCGCTCGTTTCTCCCATAGTCCAAATTACATTAAAACTCTCGCCAATCAATTTCAATTCGACATAATAAAACAAGAGCAAGTACCAGCCCGTTTACAAAATGAACAGCCGTTGGATGTCATGCTTTATGTTCTTAAGCGAACGAGCCAGGTTGATTCAGCGTAATTCACAATCGGCGCTCCTGATAATACGTCAAAATTATCCTCTGCAAAAATCAAGCCCTGTCTTATATGAGATCTAATAGTTCCTTAAGCTTCTTGTGCTACCCTTAAGGGAGAAAAGCCAAATCTTCCATCAAAGTGATAAAAAAGAGATGCCCAAACCTTATTTATTAAAAAATATTAAGGGATTTACTGCCCATTCAGGAAACACCAATACAGGGCATGTAGTTCATCAGGTAGAATATAGGGATGACGATGAAGCAAGCATTTCTATTTTTTTTAAAGAAAATAAAAAAAACAATCCTGATTCATCGGTTAAGGAAGTGGCATTCAGTGAACTAGCACGTCTTTTTATGCTGCCTCATTCCACACCAAAGTATCATTTAGTACGCAATGAACAAAACCAGATTGCAGGGGTAGCCAGTCATAATATTAATTTGTCGATTACTCAACAAATAGATATTCACACCGCTCCGTTTAAAAAAATTCACTATGTAACGGCAACAAATACATACGAATTTAATGACGTTACCGTAACGAATTCAGATGATATTCCCTATCAGTTTCTTAATAAACTCCCTCACGGTTTTTTTGCTCATTTAATGGCGGAAAAAAACAAAGGGGCTTTAACAATTGATATGGAATCACTAGCCAGCACCTTTGCCGGCAAATACACCTTGGAAGAAGATGATTTACATAAAGGAAATTTAGGGATATACACCGTAATCAAAGACAATAAGCCTCATATTGTTTTTTTTAACATTGATCATGATTTGATGTTAAGCGACAGCATCATGTCTTTTCTGGATATGAGGGTGTCTAATTGGGCCTATGGCGAAAAAGCATTTAATATTACTGCGACTGATTTAATCAATTTTCCAGACCTACAGAATTCGGCGAATCATTATTGGCCAACTCATAAACGGTTCATGGTGCACTATAATGACGAAAAAGCATTCATTTCAGAAGAAGAGCGAGCAGCTTTTGCTGGCTTGAAAAATGACAGTGAATTTAATCGCTACAAATGGAAACGATTCCTGAAATGCATGATGATACCGAATCAGCTCCTTGAGGCTTCTCTGGCATTACATCTGGATAGAAATAAGGCCAAAGATGTCGCAGAAATAAACCTAATTACTCAGGCTTTAAACGAACGCACAATGAAGTTGAGAACCGTATTATTGTCCATCCCTGAGTTTCGCACTTATTTGGTCAGTGGCTACGGGCAAGAGGATATCGCGGGAATTAAACAGGAATTTTCTGAGTACATCGCTGAATCATTAGAAGATCAGCATGAATTAACAGACAATTTGCACAATGAAATCAATAGAAAATCAGCCATATATGTATCATTATGCACCCAGGAAAACCTATTTCGCATACAAGATGGCGATACTCCCCTGCACATCAGTATAAAGCTTGGCGAATATCGTTTTGATGAAAGCCAGAAAGCATTTAGCAACAATCTGCAAACGGAAAACCTGCACACTAAAAAATTACCTATTGATATTGCCGCAGAAATGGCCCTATCTTATGAAATTGGAAGTGAAAAAACCAATCCAGGAAAAGATCCTTTTTCGATTATCGGACACCTTCTCTCCCAAGGAGCAAAAATGACTCCATTGGTGGTAAATGTATTGGAATCAAAGGGTATTAATATAAAAACATACCAATTCCAATCTCAATATTATGAACGAGATGTCACTAATTATCCCGAACTGAAAGCTCTGATTGCCGAAATTGGCCGCGATCCCAATTTAAGTCTGAAAA
>NZ_CALMPD010000102.1 GCF_937871865.1 uncultured Legionella sp. | reverse complement strand
ATTTATTGCTCATGGCCTTCATCAGGTAACGAACTAAATATTACTAAAAGTAACAATCCACCGCCACTCACATCGTTTACGATAAGTGGTACTATTTCTGGCCCAACTGCCTCAGGTTTGGTATTACAAAATAATGGAACGGATGATTTAGTGGTGTCTTCTGGTTCGACATCCTTTGAGTTTGCAACACCAGTTGCTTATGGTAGCGGATACAATGTAACGGTAGCAACGCAGCCTGTGGGACTCACCTGTACAGTGGGTAATGACACAGGTACAAATGTTACGGCCAATGTGACCGATGTGCAGGTCACTTGTGCTCCTGCTGTAGGAGAGGCTTTGGGTGGTGGGGTTGTTTATCAAATTAGTGGTTCAACAGCCTATGTAGTGAGTCTTGTTGATGTGAGCATTTCTGTGCTGTGGGACACGAATGTACCTCCTACAAGCGTAGCGACCGATAATTCTTCTGGTTACGTAAATACCTATACTACCTTAGCTGCTACTAATTTTACGGCAGCAGCTGCCTGTCGTACTTATAATCCAGGCGTAGGGTCTGGTGAATGGTTCTTGCCGGCGCAAAACCAGTGGTCAATACTAGGCAATACTGATGTTTTGAACGCCATTGACGCCAAATCAGCAACAACCGGATTTACTCAATTTACAGTTGGTGCTGCGTACTGGAGTTCTACGCAAGCCAATTCCGAGCTCATATTTGTACAGTACTTTTTCCTCGTCTGGCAGCTTCGAGACCCAAAGCACGAAGGATAACACGCTTAGGGTTCGGTGTGTTTGGGCTTTAACTATTTAGCTATTTATTTTTTCAGACCGCTAAAGCGGTCTGAAAATGGGCACGTTTCTAACTCATCACTCAAGCCTGATTTAAAATAGATATACTTGAGCATTCTTCGAGATAACATGGTATATATCATCCCGAAAAAAGAAGAATTAAAGTATTATTATACCATCCAATCAAAAAATTAAGCTCAGCTTACTACCCACATCGCCATAAAATCACTAACACTCATTGCAGCTAATGAATTAGTATCACTCATCGCATTAATGATTTTTTCAACACGCTCAGCTGGTAATCGGGTATTAAGATTATTTCTGAATTTGGACATCAATACAGGAATACCCTCTTCACGTCTACGCTTATGACCAATGGGATATTCGACAGTAATAAGCTCACTTTCCGTTCCATCCTTAAAGATCAACTTCATGCTATTTGCTATGGAGCGTTTCTCCGGATCATGGTATTCACGAGAAAACCGTTCATTTTCAGTAACATGCATTTTTGCTCGTAACTCATCAATTCTCGGATCTGCAGCAGTAGTGTTCTCATAATGCTCAGCTTTTAAATCGCCAAATAACAAACCAATAGCAACCATATATTGCAAACAATGATCTCGGTCTGCAGGATTATGTAGGGCGCCTTGCTTACTGATGATTCGGATTGCTGATTCATGAGTAACCAGTTCAATTCGGGAGATATCATTAAATCGTTTCTGAACTAAAGGATGTAGAGCAACAGCACATTCAACCGCTGTTTGAGCATGAAACTCTGCCGGATAAGACAGTTTAAACAGAACATTTTCCATTACATAACTGCCATAAGGACGTTGAAATTTAAAGGGCTTTTTACCAAATAAGACATCATAAAACCCCCAGGTCGGAGCACTTAGAGCACTGGGATATCCCATTTCACCAGCCTTGGCAATTAACGCCAGGCGGACAGCTCTGGACGTTGCATCTCCTGCAGCCCATGATTTTCTAGAGCCAGCATTAGGAGCGTGTCGGTAGGTACGAAGGCTTTGTCCGTCAACAAAAACCTGAGAAAGGGTTCTTAGCATCATATCTCTATCGGCACCAAAAAGCTGTGCAGCAACGGCAGCACTTGCTACCTTAACTAGAAATACATGATCTAATCCTACACGATTAAAACTGTTCTCTAAAGCAAGACATCCTTGAATTTCATGTGCTTTAATCATTGCAGTAAGAACATCCTGCATTAAAATGGGTTTATTGCCCTTTCCACAATTTTGGCGACATAAATAATCTGCCACAGCTAAGATAGCCCCCAGATTATCAGAAGGATGCCCCCACTCAGCTGCAAGCCAGGTATCATTGAAGTCCAGCCAACGAATCATAGCGCCTATATTAAAAGCAGCCTGAACAGGATCTAATTCATAATTGGTACCAGGAACCCGAGCACCACCTGAAAGCGTAGCTCCTGGAACGACAGGCCCCATAAGCTTGGTGCACTCAGAGAAATTAAGCGCGAGAAGCCCACAACCTAACGTATCCATTAAACAAAGACGAGCTGTTTCATAAGCAAGAACGCTGTCAATTCTGGTATTTAACACATAATCAGCAATATCCACGATGACCTGATCGTAATCAGGTTTAATATTATCTTCTACATAATTACTCATATTATCCTCGTTGTTCAATTGCAATAAATTCTTGAGAGTCAGGTCCAATGTATTCAGAGGTTGGTCTTATCAATTTATTATTTGCTCTTTGCTCAAACACATGAGCTGCCCAGCCTGTGATTCGAGACATAACAAATATTGGCGTGAATAAATGAGTGGGAATGCCACAATAATGATATGCTGAAGCACTATAAAAATCGAGATTAGGGAATAGTTTCTTTTCACTCCACATGACTTCTTCAATACGCTCGGATATATGGTATAAATTCAAATCCCCTTTTGCTTCGCCCAATCTGAAAGACCATTTTTTAATGATGTCAGAACGTGGATCGCTTGTTGTGTAAACCCTATGTCCAAATCCCATGACCAATGCTTTATTAGCTAACATTTGTTTCAGACCAGTTTCAGTCTCATCTGCCGTTTTAAATCGTTCTATTAATTCCATAGCAGCCTCATTAGCACCACCATGTAATGGCCCTCTTAAAGTTCCGATAGCACTGGTTATTGCCGAATAAAAGTCAGAAAGCGTTGCAGCAGTAACACGTGCAGCAAATGTTGATGCGTTAAATTCATGCTCTGCATACAGAATCAAGGATACATTCATCATATCCACTTCAATTTGCGCGGGTCTTTTGCCATGTAATAATGCGAGAAAGTGACCACCAATAGTTTCTTCTTCACTTGTTCCTGAAATTTCTTTATTTTGAAAGTGATACGAATACCAATAACACATCATTCCAGGGAATAAAGCCAACAGACGATCAGCAATATCGTATTGCTGCGAAAAATTATTTTCTGGTTCCAGATTACCCAAAAAAGAGCAGGCAGTTCTTAACACATCCATTGGATGAGAATTTTTGGGTATCAATTTTAAAACTGTTTTCAAATGTTCTGGCAGCGTTCTCAGACTAACCAGTTTTTTAGTATAATGAGCCAACTCATTTTTTGTAGGTAACGTTCCGTACAACAACAAATAAGCAACCTCTTCAAAGCTTGCATAAGCAGCTAAATCATCAATGGAATAACCTCTATAATTTAAACCTTTACCAGCTAACCCAACAGTAGCTATTGCTGATTGACCAGCAACAATACCTGCTAAACCTCCACTTTTACTGCTCATTTCCTTCCTCCATTAGTTGGTCTAGTTTTTGTTCGTATTTGTGATATCCAAGAATGTTATACAGCTCCTCTCTGGTTTGCATTGTATCAAGAATAGATTGTTGCGTGCCTTGTTGAATTATCGTTTCGTAGGTGGTTAAGGCGGCTTGCGACATAGCCCTGAAGGCACTTAGTGGATATAAAATTAAAGAAACACCTGCTGCGCCGAGTTCTTCTCTGGTAAACATTGGTGTTTTACCAAACTCAGTAATATTAGCCAAAACAGGGACGTTAATATGTTGAGTGAAGGTTCTGTATTCATCCAGGGTAGTCATTGCCTCAGGAAAAATCATATCAGCCCCTAAATCAACACAAAGCTGTGCTCTTTCAATGGCGGAGTTCATTCCTTCAACCGCATAGGCATCTGTTCTGGCCATAATCACAAAGCCAGGCTCCTGTCTGGCATCAACAGCAGCTTTAATCCTGTCCCCCATTTCTTTCTCTGACACGATGGCTTTATTCGGTCGATGGCCACATCGTTTTGCCAGCACCTGATCTTCAATATGAATAGCAGCAACATTAGCTCGCTCCATCAGCTTTATGGTTCTGCCAATATTAAACGCATGCCCCCACCCGGTATCGACATCGACTAAAAGAGGTAAGGGAGAAATATCAGTAATACGACGTGCGTCTTCCAAGACCTGTGTCAGGTTGGTCATTCCCAAATCAGGTAAGCCATACGATGCATTAGCCACACCTGCGCCTGAAAGATAAATGGCCTTACATCCTGTTGATTCAGCCAGCATTGCGGTATAAGCGTTGATAGTTCCCAGTACTTGTAACGGCTTATATTCGACTAAAGCCTGCCGGAATTTTTTTCCCATTGAATTGGTCATTCCCTATTTCTCCTTTGACCTAAAGGGTTATTATTATGCGCTAATGGCAGTTCCTTCTCAATGCATTTTATTAAATAACCAGATGACCTTTGAGGTACCACCTGCAATAACCAGAAATAAATACTCGATTATCGACAACCTCACAAAATAACTCCCCCTTTCGTTGTAGTCCTTGAATAGCACGTAAATTGTTTTTGTTTAATTTATCGGCCCAAAATGGAGTAAGGACGCAATGAGCAGAGCCAGTTACCGGATCTTCCGAGATACTATGTTTTGGATAAAAACAACGAGAATAAAAATCTGCTTCATTAGTAGTGGAGGTAATAATTAAACCTCTTTTAGGCAATTGCAGTAAATGTTTTAAATCCACTTGTGCATTGAAGACCTGAGTATCCTCTTCTAACAATACAAGATAATCCAGCTCACTGTCGTATACTTCAAGAACAGGCTGATCTATCAATGATGAAAGCAGTTCTTTGTTTTTTGACACTGAGTAATTTAGGCGAGGAAAATCCAAAGTTAATCTGTCTTTTCTTTTTATAACAGAAAGTGGGCCGCTGCGGGAGTTGAAGGTAATAATATTCTGTGCTGTTTTCTCTAATTCGAACAAAACAAAGCCTGCAGCCAAAGTAGCATGACCACATAAATTAATTTCACCATTTGGGGTAAACCAACGGATATGAAAACCATTTTGGTCTTCAATAATAAACGCTGTTTCAGATAAATTGTTTTCAGAAGCTATAGCCAGTAGTAATTCATCATTAAGCCACTCATCCAGCAAACAAACCGCAGCTGGATTTCCATGAAAAACCTTATCAGTAAACGCATCAATTTGAAAGAAGTCAATACTATGCACAAGCTACTCACTTTATGAAATCAGCAATTATAACTGATAAAGAAAGCTATCGTTAAGTAAGAGTTTATAATTTAATGAATTATTTTTACATAGAAAGCAAACTCTATTAACGGACAGTTCAACATTTGTAACCAAAATCAATTCTTAAACGACACCCCTGGTTATATTTTTCCGCAAAAAGCGAGATGGGGCTAAAGCATGTATAAGATGCCGGGGTAAGATACTTAATTCGTTATTGATTTGCGAAGCAAGCCATTCAGCACATAAAGGAATGGTTGTTAAGCCACGAGAACCAAAGCCAGAAAATACGTAAAGCCCGGGAAGATAAGGCCCAGCTTTAGCTATCCATCGTTTTGAATTTGTTTGTAAACTGGCGAAACACTCATTAAATTTATTCGCGTTTACCACAGGCCCAACCAAAGGCATATAATCGGGTGTGGAAGCTCGAACGCCTGACCAGTGTTGCACAATAGCACTTGACCAAACATCTGGTGTGGAAATTTTGTTTAATTTAAGTAAATTACTGTCATCATCTGCACTGCGGGTCTGATACGTTGAATCCCCCAGATTGTAACTGGCGCCAAAGTGATGGATTCCATTAAGTTGCGGCAGCACATGTCCCTCCGAACACACCGGAATTTTAAGAGAAGAACTCAAATTGGTTGTGGCTATAGCCGACATCTGTCCGTGAATAGGTTTAACCGGTAAATAGCGAGTCTCGTTAAAGGAGTTTGTTTTATGCCCATTACATAAGACAACTACGTCAGCTTCAATTCCATTTATGCTCCAATTAGATCCAGTGAAGATTATGTTATCGGCTTTTGCATTTGAAATAAGCAAGATGCCTTCATTATCTAGTAAATGGTGACAAAGCTCTGGTGAGTTGATCCACCCGGATAAAGGAATAAATAACCCTTGATGATTCAACGTTAAACCTGATAAATCAGATGACTGCTGCGTATCAACTAGCCGACCCAATTCAGGGTAATGTTGTAACCAATCTACCAACTCACTTTGCGCTCTGGATTCTTTATCATCATGAGCGAGTAATAAAGAGCCCTCCAGCGCCCCTAGTTCGGGAAATTTTTTGAGAAATGCTTTATAAAAACGCGATGCATATAAAAACGAAGAGAGCATTAATTGAGTTAAGGGCGATTTAAAAGCGGACAATTTAGGAAATAATACGGCTTGTTGATTGGCAGAGGCCCCCTGCCCAACGCTCAACTGCTCTTCAAATAAAGTAACAGCCCACCCTCTTTTTGCCAAAGAATATGCAGCAAAACATCCGGCAAGCCCCCCTCCTACGATATGTACGGATTTGTTATGGTGCTTCTGAGGTTCACTGATGTGCCAGGGAGTTTGCCTGCTTCGAAGTTTAATCGATTGAATATCTGTATATACACCAACAAGCATATGTCTTTTCGGACCAAAACCTTTTTGTTTCGAAAGAGTAAAACCAGCATTTTTTAAAGCTGATTTCACCGATGCAGCAACAGTATATGTTGCACATGTGGTTTGGGTTGTAGATAACATCCCTATTATCGAGCATAGATTATGAGACCACATTTCTTCATTTTTAGAGGGTGAAAAACCATCCAGATACCAGGCATCTATAAAGGAAGTACGTAATTTAGGTTCAAGGTGAGAATCACCACAAACCAATAACTGCTCAAAGCAATCCTTGGCATCTCCGAGCATTAAAGTAAGTTTTACACGTCCATTACAAAATGATAAATGATGATATCCCGGAGTTAAAACTGGATATTGTTCTATTAATTCATTAGATTGAAGAGACAATTCAGGCCAGACATTCAAGCATTTTTTTAAATCACTCAATTTTAGTGGGTGCTTTTCACAGGAAATAAAATGGAGACACGCTGACTTTGGAGCATATTGCTCCCAAAGCTTCCAGGTAAGAAGAAAATTTAATCCCGTTCCAAAACCTGTTTCGCCTATATTAAATTGATTTGTTGTATCATCAGGTAGGGCAGACCATCGATTAATTAAATCGTTGCCCTCAATAAATACGTAACGACTCTGCATAATTCCATTGCCTATGGAATTATAAATATCATTAAATTGTCTGGATAACGGCAGATCACTACACCAATCAAGATCTGCTGTTTCTATAGGTACAAATGGACTACTCAAATAGTACTTCTCTTTTCGTTACAGCCAAAGAGAGGTCTTGAACCTCTCCAGACTTGTCTTCTTGAATTAAGTTCCTTAATGTGGGAACTATCATAAATAATATGAACGAGGCGACTATAGCAAATAATCCCAAAGATAAGAACACATGACTATAGCCTACATTGGATACTAATGGAGAAGCGCTTTCCTGACCTACAAGCATTAAATTTGAACTGTAGCTGGATAAAGTTCCTCCAACACCGGTATTTAACATCCACATTCCCATCATAATGCCTTGAAGAGAAGTTGGTGCAAGATAACCTATCATTGCATAACCAATTGGAGAGATTAAAAGCTCACCAATGCTTTGTAAAACAAAGCAGAGTACTATCCAGCCAGGATTTACCATACCGTTGGCATTAGCATAAGCAATTCCTATAGGTAAAATAGCAAATGCTAACCCAATAAATAAAAGTGCCAGGGCAAATTGTGTTGGGATATTAACTTGTCTACCGTTCGCACGCATTCTGTTAAAAACAAATCCTAATACAGGACCACCAATCACGATTGCTATTGTATTAATATTTTGAAACCATTGTGGAGGAATAATCCAGTCCGCATATTCTCGCTGTACATTATGATCGATAAAAACAGTAAGCCCCATTGGTCCTATTTGATATAACATCCAGAAAATAGTTCCGACAACCATCAGGACTGCGAAGGCCAGAATCTTATCTTTTGCTTCTTTAGTAGGTTGTTGATAGGCAATATATATAATTAATGCCAGCATGAGAATACCAGTAACCAGAACCAGTTTATTGGCCCAATCAGCATAATGAAGTATTTGGCTTAGAGCAAATGGCAAAAGCATAATAAGAAAAACACCTAAAATAGTCGCTTTTCTTTGTTGCATTTTATTTTTCATGGAGTAAGCGGTACCCTTATCTGCCAACTGATGCCAGCAATATAAACAAATAAGTAGAGCTACTAGATTACCCAGGCTGCTCAGTAAAAAAAGTCGTTGATAGTTTTGCGATATCTGGAATATTCCGCTCAGGCTAAATCCGATAAAAAAACCAATATTCATCCCCGCATAACTCCATAGAAAAGCTGTTTCTCGTCGGGAATCATCTGGTGCAAATCGTTGCGTAAGCATGCAGTTCACACAAGTAACATTTAAACCAGAACCAGTTAGAAAAGCAGCAAGACCATAGTATAGATAGATTTCGCCACCAAGCGACAATAAGACACAGCCAAGAACCTGAGCGAGCATACCAATACAAAAGAGCGTCCTGTTGGATAACAACCGTCCGCCCCAAAAACCACCTAACAAATGAAGGCCGTAATTAAAAGCAATAAAAACACCCATAATGCTATTAGCAGTGCTTACCTGCAGACCCAATTTCCCTTTCATATATAAAACTAAAGTCGAATAAAGAACACTAAAGCTAAGAGTTGAAACGACCTGAATGGAAAACAGAGCCATCGTTCCTTCAGGGATGTTGATCCATAAACCTCTTTTGCGACTCAATATCGACATATGTTGCCTTCCTTTGCTAGCCACGTTTTTCTCCAGAATGACATGGAGAAAAACTACTGTCTAGTATTTTAAAGTTTATAAAATATAAAAACATATCACTTACATTAAATATAAAAATGAGAATATTCAATGACTAATGTGAATCTTTTATTTTATTCAAAACTTTTTCAGCCGCGCTTTGGGTTTTATTTATTTCTTCTGCACCGTGCATACATGAAACAAAACCTGCTTCGTACATGGATGGAGCAAAATAAACACCATGCTCCAGCATGCCATGGTAAAACTGTTTAAATAATACCTCGTCAGAAGAGGATATATCAGAAAAGTTATACACTTCGTTTTTATCAGTAAAGCAAAATCCAAACATTCCTCCCAATGAAGCAGTGAACAAAGGGGTTTGAAATGCATTTGCAACATCAGCTAATGCAGCAGTCAGTTGATGAGTAATCTTATTCAGATTATTAAAAAATTCAGGTTGTTCAATTTCAGTCAAAGTAGCTAAACCAGCAGCCATTGCTAATGGATTCCCAGAAAGAGTACCCGCCTGATATACAGGACCTTCTGGGGCAAGAAATGCCAT
Source organism: uncultured Legionella sp. (assembly GCF_937871865.1). Taxonomy (GTDB): domain Bacteria; phylum Pseudomonadota; class Gammaproteobacteria; order Legionellales; family Legionellaceae; genus Legionella. The sequence continues at coordinate 853 of NZ_CALMPD010000102.1, read as the reverse complement.
AATTTCAGCGTTACCACCCAAGGCACCAACCGGCATTCCTCCTCCGATAACCTTACCTAAAGTTGTAATATCCGGCGTGATCCCAAACAATCCCTGAGCACCACTTAAACCCACTCTAAATCCGGTCATGACCTCATCAAAAATTAAAAGAGCGTGGTACTTATCGCAAAGTTCACGTAATCCTTTTAAAAATCCAGGCTTTGGCATAATAAAGCCCATATTTCCAGCAACAGGCTCCAATATTATCGTTGCAATGTCATCAGGATACTTTTCAAACAATTGAGCCACTTGATCCAAATCATTAAAATCAGCGGTTAATGTATGTTCAGTGATACTTGCAGGAATTCCTGGAGTTGAAGGTATGCCTAAAGTAAGAAGCCCTGAGCCCGCTTTTACTAGCAGACTGTCACTGTGCCCATGGTAGCAACCATTAAATTTGATGAATTTATTTCTGCCGGTATAGCCGCGAGCTAATCTTATTGCGGTCATCGTCGCCTCGGTACCCGAGTTAACCATTCGAACTTTTTCAATTGACGGGACCAGCGATATAATTTTTTTAGCAAGGCGCACTTCAAGTTCAGTAGGTGCTCCGAAACTCATGCCACTCAGCAGCACTTTATCTACTGCACTTATCACTGCAGGATGACAATGCCCCAGAATCAGTGGCCCCCAGGAGCCAACATAATCAATATAATGGCGATCATCTACATCAACAAGATAAGCGCCCTTCCCCTGCTTAAAAAATACAGGGTCGCCACCAACACCTTTAAATGCACGCACGGGAGAATTCACTCCACCAGGAATAACAGATTGTGCTTCAATAAATAAATCTGATGATTGAGTCATAAAAAAT
>NZ_CALMPD010000101.1 GCF_937871865.1 uncultured Legionella sp. | reverse complement strand
GCTCACATATAATTCATTTTTAAAATAATTAGCCAGATAATGAAAACCTGCCATCGCACCCGAAATTAAAAGACCAGCCCCTAATCCCATCAGTAAAACAGCAGTATCTTTAGCAATAAAAGCAGTATAAACATAGGGTAAACACCACCATCCCAGAGCGAAACCAAGGCCACTCATTGCTAAAACACTAAAAACACCACCGGAAAATAACGCCCACGCCCTCCATTTATCGTTTGAATTAAGGAAATAGTCCGATAGAAATTGTACTGAACGCGTGAAAGAAAAAGATGCAGGTGAAGATGAATTCGCCATGATGGAGTATCACTGTACTTTAAAAGAAGGCCCAATATAATTGATGATCAACAAATGATCAATATATTTTCCTAATAATCAACCAGAACGCAAAGAAAACAATAGCGCCTTATTAATCATCTCACACTTTCACTCAACTATACTATAAATGACACCATAAAAATCAGCTCAGAAATATTGAGTAGGACGAGAGAAAGAACGATGAAGGAATTCAAAAATTTTAAAGAATTTTATCCTTTTTATTTATCACAACATCGTAATCCCATGTGTATACGTCTGCATGTGATGGGTACTTCCCTGGTCATTATTTGTCTGATTATTTTTTTAGTAACTCATAATCCTTACTGGTTGTTATTAATGCCCGTTCTCGGCTATGGCTTTGCCTGGATAGGCCATTATGTCTTCGAGAAAAACAAACCAGCAACGTTTAAACATCCTTTGTACAGTTTGCTTGCGGACTTCGTCCTATTTAAACAGTTTTTTATGGGGAAGTAAGCACCGTGGTATCGACCGCGATTCCTCTTATAATTCCCGACCTAAAGTAAATGCAATAAACCGCGCTACCCCCCACTCCAATGCTTACGAACCCCAAAGAAGAGCTCTTCTGTAATACCAATAGAAGAGCTCTGCTTGAAAGGAATAAGACCTATACTGAAACCACTATAATTGATTACCATTTGGTAAACCAAAGGCACCGCCAACGGTTATAACGTTTCCGGTTGCAGCAGTACTTTGAAACCCTATAGCATCATCTACAGAATAGGCATAAATATTCATTAGTAAAGTTTGATGTATCAGTTGGGTGTAGGGATTAAAGTCGCCTTGGTAGTTGGCATTGAAGGTGTGTTGCAGTGTTGTGTAGGCATCAAAATCTTGACCATTACTAGGTAAGGTAGCGCAAAAAGAGACATAGCCATAAATGTGCTGTATTAAGATGTCTATTGGCGGTGATCCTGCGTTGCATAGAGCCCAATCATTCTGAAACAGGGTATTTACAAGAACACAGTTAGCGTGATTTGGAGCCGCTGGGTTATTGACACACTCAGTCCAGTTTGCTGTGAGCTGATCAGTTTGTGGGGCAGAGTCAGTTAACTGGCTGCCAGGATTGCCATTATTTATCACAACATTGTAAGCACTGGGAATCCTTGGATAAGGAAGCCCCGCATAAACAGGCCATACAGTTTCACTTAAAAACAAGTCGAGACTATTTCTAAAGGTTTGGAGATCAACAACGGTACCTGTATACCCGTATGTGCTGATTCCAAAAGGCTCCATTGCTGCTGGTAAGTAAATTTGATCTACACCCGAAATATTATAATTTACTATAGTTCGATCAATTGGATAAGGAGCAGGATTTTGATCGAGCACCGTTGCGTAAGTGTATTCAAATAACTGTGAAGGATCGTTAGTTGGAAGCCCTGGAGTCGCGCTAAATATGCTCACTTGTGAACAACCGCAAGCACAGGTTGGACCCGAAGTATTCAAAGTAAGGGCGTTAACCCCTGGCTCAGATTGCGTTTGTATTACGTTAGATTGTACATCATAGATGTAGAGACGCATTGATTTCCACCAATCTACATACTGATTTGAAATAGTACCTCCGGCAGGATTTTGAACTACCTCACTATAAAACGGCACCAAAACAAAGGCTGCCTGTTTGGGAGCTATCCCATTAACCCCATTGATATATGCTCTGTAGAGTTGTGTCGATGTGAATGTTTTAGTGCTCAGCTCAGGAGCAGTAATAGCAAATTGAGCCTGCAACCACGTATCTCTAGACTCTGGCAATGGAGGCACAGTTCCGGTCATCGGTGCCTCGATAATAGGATAGATGGTTTCATTAGTATTATTATAAATAGCCATAACCTTCGTAGGCACAGAAGGTACTTGAACTGGAATTGGCGCACTGACTACTGGTGCAGCATCATCAGCAGTAGCTGTTATTTGAACAACAGTAGTAGCATCTACGCCCGCTAAAGTGAAATAACCCGTTTGATGACCAGTAACACTTCCAGGACCAGCTATTATATTAAACAAATAAGTAACTGGATGCCCGGAGCTATCGACCGCATTAGCAAAGAATCCACCGGTGCCATTACTCGTCCCATCTGTCAGCGCAAAGCTACAGCCAGACCAAGTAATTACTGGCGTAGAAGGAGTGGAATTTACTGTGGCCACCACAAGAGGCTGATGAATGGTATACAAGCCCTCGCCGATGACTACTCGCACATTTAAAGACACCGATTGCTGCAAACGAACAGCGAGCTGAAATTGGCAGGTCTCACCAGATGCCAAAGGCTGAGTAGCGCAACTGCCTGCTACTTGTAAGCTTTGTACCGAACCACTGTTAATCTCTGCTAATAATCCCAGTTTTATAGCGGGAAACAGAGGATTTCTCGGATATGTATTTGTGCAGGTATAGATATTAGTGTATTCCTGACCGGCTGATAATACTCCGTTAATATTATTAGTTGTTATATTACAAATAATATGATCATCAGCGTAACCTGCCATTGATATAAAAAATGAGAGGATAACGATAAAATAGCGAATATAATATGTCACAGTAGATCCTTAATTGTCTTCATAAAAAAACTCCGACGCCAATAAGTGCAAAGTCTTACCTGTCGAAGAAATACGTTCCCTGCAAAACTACCGCATTCGAATTAAGTTTGTTTTCAAGGTGGTCAGCACGCAACACACCGTTCCCCATACCCGTACTGACCTTGCCATAGTAAGATAATTCATAACCGAGGCTGGCTTGAACCTTATCATTAAAATCGTAGTCAAACCCTGCGCCCAGAGAGCCGGCAAATTGGGTTTTAGTTCCAGAATTAAACCCATAGTTTCGAGTCCAGGTAGTTGCACCAGGAATTGGTCTATCGGAATAACTATGAGCCCGATTGATGGCAACCCCAGCTCCTGCTGAGACATAGGGCATCAACTGTTGCCAACGATAGAGATCGAGTTTCAACTGAGCCATGATCAACTGTTGCGACACATCATATTGATATGTGAAATTTTTTGTTTCAGGCAAACCGTTAACATAAATAAAACCGTCAATTCGTGCTGAATCAGTATAGGTATATCGTGCTGCCAGGCTATAAGCAGGTAACCAATCAGCGGCTCTTCGCCATTGATAACCGGCAAAAATTGAATACTGCATCGCATTCTTTGAATCAACTGAAGAATATCGGTCGTCAGGAAAACCAGGCATGCCAGAATAAGCAAAATTCGTTTCATCAGTACCAAAGGGAAACATCCACCCCACACCCAAACCAGCGAACCATCGATTGGTAGGCCTCAGAGAGAAACCATCCTTGTCTTTGTGGATTTTTGGAGAGGATGTTTTTCGTATTGTTTCACCACTTTGAACGCTATCAGAATGAGGCGCATTTTTTACTGCAACAGTCTGAGCAAGAGCGACCGGCCTCACTCTTTTTTGTACGTCACGAGTAACGGCTGAATGGGTAACTAATTGGGCAGCAGTGCTCCTTACTGCTACAGCAGAATGAATTGGGCCAATCAAAACAGCATAGTACCCATTTTTTTCTCTTATCCAGATAGGCTGGCTTGATTTGCTTTGCAAAGAAGATTTTGCTCTCAATGCATTAGCTTTACTTCTAAAACTTGCAACCTGAATATAAAAATCACCAGATGAATTCGATCTAAATTGACTCGCTTTTTGTAAACCATAGATTGTCGAGGTAGAAAATGAGGAGAAACTAACCAAGGGTAACGCGAGAGAAAGAGCTAATTTTACACGAAACGGCAACGTCATTTATCATCCTTAATAATATAGACCAATTTTATCCCGCAACTCTATCATTAATTTAAAGAATTAAGCAAAAAAATATTTCCATATACTGAGCAGTAACCACAATTTCCCCGGTTAAGACAGCTCTCAACATGAGAAGATAGAATGTGACAGAACAATGTGCATAAACTACTTAGACCAATAGGCCTCTTATAAAACAGTATGCCCCATATATTGCTCCATGTCTTATTAATGAGCTAGAATGCGCCTTTTTTACGAGAGTTGTATTAAATGTTGATTATTGGTGTGGCTGGTTGCTCAGGTTCTGGAAAAACAACCGTAAGTAAAGGATTAGAAAAGCATTTTGGTGATGATTGCGCGGTGATTTCTGCAGACAGTTATTATCGTGGAATAGAGAACATCCCTGATAGTAATTTTGATGATCCGGCAGCAATAGAATTTGAGTTGCTCATAGAGCATTTAACCGCATTAAAGCGCGGTGAAACCGTCAAAGTGCCGGTTTATGACTTCAAAACGCACAGCAGAACAGAAGAGTTTGTTGAAGTATCTCCCCAAAAAGTAATTATTGTTGAAGGCATTCTGGTGTTACATCCTGAAAAATTAATGACCTTATTTGATAAAGCTGTATTTGTTGATGCTGATATAAGGGTGTGCAGAGACAGACGTACAGCACGTGACATTGTGGAACGTGGAAGAACGCAAGAAAGTGCTTTAAAGCAATGGGAACAAGTTGAAGCCTGCTATCTGCAATATGTGGAACCCAGCAAGAAAAATGCTCACATTTTAGTTGAGAACACTACCGCCAATCCATCGTTGGAATTTGATATAGCGCCTCTGATTGACGAGCTAACTCAGCAAGAACACAAGCCTAATCGTTATAAACTGTTTAGTCTGACGTATCTAAAAAGCCAGAAAGAGACTGTTCTTCCTGTTATCGATGAACCTCAGAATACTGATGAACCGCATGAGTCAAATGAATCGTCATTTGTAATCCAGTAATGACCCAAACACCTATTTAAACCCGATGTATCCCGGACAATGCTGGGCTAAACGAAGTGCAGCCCAGCACAGATGTAAAATGACCACATCATGTATTGATGCACACAAGATTGCCAGATCTCTTTAAAATAATCAGCCATACAAAAATAATCTTAAGAGTTTATTTTTACATAAATTCGAATCTATAATGGGTCATTGTGTCACAATATGGACAGCTACTATGGACAGTAAATTTGAAAGGCAACCATTCACAGTCACGATGCTAGGCTCCCTCACTGACTTTACTCCAGAATTAAAGCAGATAGCCAAACCAACTCCTTATACCAAGGGCTCTAAAGTAAAAGACTTCCCTAAAGGTGAAACATTGAGCGTGATTGCCTCTTTAATCAAATCAGACACACCAGCTAAAATAATAAAAGCAGACACCAAAAATCCTTATCCCTTGCAATCCGATGCAGTTGCCGTCATTAATGGACCTAATATGGATGGTTCTAATGTAGGTGAGAAAATTGCCCTGGGTTTGGCGGTGATATTAAAAGCCATAGCTCGTGGGAAAACCATAATTAATATTATTGCTCATAGCAGAGGGACTGTTGAAGCAATATTGATAGCCCATGAATTAGAAACGATACAAAAAATCAGTGCATCATGTGTTGTTTTTGATGAAATATTAAAGCAACTGACTGAGCAACAAACCAAGAGATACAAAGGTACACCTACAAATAATACACCAGATATTATAGAACCTCTCAAAGTCCAAATTAATCAGATCCCTAAAGAAGAGCAAGAACAATGGTTTAATGCACTAAAAATATATCTGCCTGATACAATAATAAACCTATTCGGTACAGATCCTGTTCCGGGAGATTGTTTTCCAATTACCTGGTATGATGAACGGTATTTTTTATTACCAGAAATTATAAAAAACACTGAATTAATCTATTATGCAAACGAACATTCAGATTGGGGATTTACCCCCATTCTTCCTGAAGTAGCCTCTAAAGAAAAACAACATCTTGTTTGTTATTCAATGCCCGGACATCACGGAACAGGCTCCAGTGGAAATAATGGTTCCCAACAAAACACCATCGTTTCTCCCGATGGCTATAAAACCACCCACGTCCAAAAATTAATGGTTTATAAAATATTTCGTTTCTTAAGCAACCAGCACGTAGAATTTAATGATGGTACCCAGATCTTCCATCGACATACTGCTTTGGGCAGAAAATATTCTGGCCACGATGCTGAAACCAAATCAATTGATATAGCTGCACTCGATTTCCCAACTATATTACGAACCCTTTATGCCGCGATTGACAAAAATCAAATAGGATATGATGCATATAATACAACCAATTATTCTTATATGGGGCTCACAAAACAACGAAGAATCATGCATAAAAAGCGTCTCTATGGCATATTCAATGATGTATTTACGCCTTCTTCGGGGTACGTTAATGAAGAGCATGCATTATTAATGCAACAACATTTCTTTAAACTATTTAGTCTTGATAACAACACTACAAAGTGTGCTGAGATGCTCAATACCGCAAGCTCAGTACTGGAAGAACATATTAGCAAAATCGCCAATAAAGAAGCATCAATTCTGGATTCTGAAGCGAATCGCAAAACGGTGCTGGAAGCCTTTAGTATAGTCATCAGGCAAGTCAGTCAACAATATTTAGCAGACGATTGGTGTTCTGTCGAAAAACAACAAGAAAAGGAAACTCTTTATTTAACGATTGTTAGTCTCCTGACGAAGTTTAAACAATTTTCTGTATCAGAAGATGTAATAATTCAGCAGTTTGCCGCAAAATTTCTTCTCTTTAGCATGAACAGTATTAATCATACATTGGTACTTCGCTCTAAGGATTTAGAAAAAGATATTACTTGCTTACAGGAATCTATCGATAATCGTTTAACTTATTTTTTTAGCTCATTATTAATGCGACTAAATCATTCCGAAAATAATCCATTCATTATTCTCGATGCAATTAAACGGTCGGAAGAATATAAAAAACTAGCCAATCACCCTTCTTCAATAAAAATAAATTATATCTATAATGGTCTGGCTGGTAAAGGCTTGGAAACATACAGCATCGAGGAACTTACCAGAAATTATGAAGAGCTCTTTGCAAATACACTTGAGGATTTTGCCAAACTGTATCAGCAAATTCAACTGTTTATCGTTGATTTGTCTGCCTTATGCACGATAGCCCCGAGCGAAAAAATAGAAATTGACGAACCGTATTTACGAAAGCAAGCAAATGAATTAATTGTAACGGCTGCAGAACGATTTTATAAGGACAGATCCCAGGAACTACCCCCTGTTGCGGAAACGGAAGGCTTCATGAGATTGGCAGAACAGCATGCCATCGAGCATTTCGGCGTCATTGATCGCAGAAAAGGAATGTTTTCAAGAACATTATCATTTTTCTGGAACCCTGTCTCGGAAATGATCTACGGCGCGCCGGTTAATAATGCAGTCAACGGAGAAACACATCCCAATGAAGAAACCACTTTATTACCCTTAAATCCTTGAGTTCAAAGAAGGGAACAAATGCGTTTAATAACGTCTCAATAGTTATGAGCCAACAATTGAGATGTTATTAAAAAGCATGTCTTATCCTATTTTGATAAAATGACTATAAAATATCACTAACCTTATAATTCTTATCAGATTTATAAAATAAAGCCCTGGTACTTCGAGCCAACTCATTTATTACAAAAGAAAAAAACAGAGTAACAAAAGAGCAAATAACTCAAAATCCAATCATTATTTTATAGGGAATCTATAATTCTGAACTATATTTATAAATACGTGCTGTCAGGAAGCAGATTGCACCTCGTGTTAATCGGATACAGGGGGGGGTTGTTATGCATGTACATATAGGACGTTCGGAGAATTATTTAGAATCTATTGAAGTAGTAGATGTAAGTAAACATAAAATCTTGCCACATATTAGTAAACTATTAAGTAGCCATGATAAGAATCAATATTTAAATAGAATCAATAAAATCCATATTGAAAACTCAAATTTTAACCAAGCCGATTACCATGCCTTAGAACGCATTTTACATGAATGCACTTATCTTGAAAAAATCGAATTAAATTCAAATCATATTGACACAACCCCTTGTTCCAATCTATTTGATGCCTTACTAGGAAAGAAGCTTTCAGCTATCAGTCTGACAGATAATTGGATTGGCCCCAAATTACCGAAAAACTATTTTGATTTTTTTGCTACTCAAACAGAGATCACTTCTATTTGTTTTTCTCTAAATTGGTTAGGAGATACAGGCATCGTCATGTTCATGGAATCGCTCAAAAAAAGCGTACGGGAGCTGGAACTTAGTTGTAATGACTTTTATTTGAACGGGATGATGGCGATAAGGAATTTTGTAAAAGAATGTAATTTTTTATCGTTATTAGATATTTCATACAATCTGATTGATTCTAAATTAGCCAAACAAATAGGCTGCATCATACAAGAAGCAAGATCTCTTGCATGCTTAAATATCAACAGTAACCAAATTGGCGATCAAGGGGCATTTTTGATTGCAGATGCCTTGAAAAACAACCGAAGTATTGTCTCATTAAATATTGCAGATAACAAAATATCCTTTACCGGTGCGCAATATCTTATGGACAGCATTAGAAATGGCGCCATAAAACAACTGGATTTAAGACATAACTGCTTAAATCCGGAAGAAAAACAGCACCTCACCTCGCAAGCTCCCCGAGAAATTAAAATTCTTATATAAGGACATTAAACTCCCAATTTAATGTCCTTAGATTTTATAGGATGACAAAGATGAATAAAGTAGAACTATTAGCCATACAAGACACCAGCTCCAATGGATTAGTTGTTTGCCTAAAACCCAAAATACCTTTTGTTATAGGCGTTTTTACACACCAAGGTTAATGGAGAACCTATTCTGGACAAATGCATTCATCATAAGATTACTGGTTTTGAACCTGAATTAGGCTATTCGTTCGTGTCAACTTATCTAAGTGTTCGCGAGCATCTTGCTCGGGAAGTATCATTTGGTTTGGCAGACAATGTTCTGCACTATGCTTCCACGTTTTTTTATCAGCCCGATCCAGGTAGAGAGTTAGTCAATCGTCTGAACACATGCCAATCGTTTGAGGAAGTTAAAACACACTTACATGATTTTGTGGAAAAAAACTTCCCCTCAAAAATGGCTAACGTGATCAGCTTCATTTTAGATGAGGAAAAAACTGAAAATCAAGTATGGAGACATAACAATCTAAGCTAGATAAGGCTTTGATTCATATACGTAAGAACAGGCTATGGAATAGCAACATGCGAGTACGTAATCAATAGATTAGTAGGTCGGGCGAAGAGTCGATCTTTTTTTATTCTTTGTGCCCCCCCTATTTGCTCAGCTCAATACGGAATCGACGTGACATTTTTTTTAATAACGCAACAAATATTTGCTATTATGTTATTTAGAGTCTGTTACCATGCAGATACTTTTTAGACCCAAAAGATTTTTTTAACGCGAAAAAAATCAACATCATTCAGTTTGGCCTAAAGAGTAAAATGCCAGCAGCTCACAATATCAGTCAGCAATAAAAGGATCTATCTATGACTACTTTCGTTTTTCCAGGCCAAGGCTCTCAGGTAAAAGGAATGGGCGCGTCATTATTCGAAGAGTTTTCCGACCTGACACAAAAGGCTGATCAAATCCTAGGATATTCGATAAGAACGCTTTGTCTCGAAGATCCAAATAATGAACTTGGAAAAACAAATTTCACGCAACCAGCACTTTATACAATCAGTGCCATGTCTTATCTAAAAAAACTAAGCGAAACCGGCAAAGTACCAGCATCCGTCGCGGGCCATAGTTTAGGCGAATACAATGCGCTCTTTGCTGCAGGAGTTTTTGATTTTGAAACGGGCTTAAGGCTGGTACAAAAGCGTGGTGCGTTGATGAGCGCGGCAACAGGTGGCGGCATGGCGGCCGTTGTTGGCCTTAAAAGCGATGATGTACGTACTATTTTACAACAAAATAATTTAAACAATATCGTCATTGCAAATTACAATTCGTTCACTCAGGTTGTCATTTCAGGCGCCAAAGAAGCGATACTCGCTGCAGAACCAGTATTTACAAATGCAGGAGCAATGCTCTACCTTCCATTAAACGTAAGTGGCGCATTCCATTCCCCCTTTATGCAAGGTGCGCAAAATGAATTTGCCGAATTTATAAAAAGCTTCCAATTCCATGCCCCTCAAATAGAGA
>NZ_CALMPD010000100.1 GCF_937871865.1 uncultured Legionella sp. | reverse complement strand
AGTTGACTGGAGTGGGAACGGATATACCAATGCCATTATCCTCACAAATAAAGACTAGAGGCAGAGGATAATTTTGCTGGCTTAACCAGGAACAGGCATTCAAGGTAGTTTGAGTAGAGGCATGATTAGTTGATGCGTCTCCGAAAGTGCAAAGAATGACGGAATCAGAAGGTAACTTACCTGCAACCCCCAGTTCTTTAGCTCGCGTAATAGATAAAGCAGCACCGAGTGCTTTAGGTAGGTGCGATGCAATAGTAGACGTCTGGGGAGGAATATTTAGGGGAACACTGCCAAACACCTTATGACGTCCGCCTGAAATCGGATCGCAAGCGGCTGCAACCAATGAAAGCAATATGTCCTTAACGCCATCGATTCCCTGAAGCTGTTTTGCTCTTTGCAAAAAGAACGCACCGCTTCGATAATGCAAAAACGCCATGTCAGTGGATTTGAAGACCTGGCCTAAAGCGGCATTGCCCTCATGCCCGCTGCTACCAATGGTATAAAAAGATAAGCCCTTTTCTTTTAATTGCCTGGCAATTAAATCGAGAAGTCGGGATTTAATTTGAGAATCAAATAATTCTATGGCCGTTTTTTTATCCAGCTCTGCTGTCCCTGGATCCATAGTACTTAGTGTTTGTGGAAAATCTGCTTCCAAAACGCGCTTTTTAAATTGTTCATCAACTACACTGGCTCTATCTAACATCACCACACCTTGTTCAATTTGCGTAATGACCAGATGAACTCTGGGTTTCTTCAAGTGCCTTAGGTTGCAGAACCTAAGAGTAATGATTATCCCAGTTCAATTCCTGGTGTCCCTTCCTGGTGAATTTTAAAGCAATTCACAACTCTGCCGATAACAAAGACGATGAGTATATACTTATTCAAATTGAACCGGAAGGATGCATATGGCTATTGAAATGAATAAATCGCCAAGCGTCAGGTTAACTCCTGGACAAGAGATAAAATTAGCCAAGCCAGCGACTGAACTTTATATTGGGCAAGTCCTTAAAACAGTAGTGGTGACCGCCTTAACGAACAATCAGGTACTGATTAATATTAATGGGCAAAATCTCAATGCCCAAAGTTCTCATCGATTTATGCCGGGTGAATTGCTTGAGGTAAAAGTAATAGCAAATAAAAACGAGACAGTACTCGAAGTGCAACAAAAAAACTCATCGCTTTCAATATTACAAAATGCCTTGCTCCAGACATTACCCAAACAAACTCCTCCGAGCAATTTGCTCAACGGGTTGAATCAACTCATCAACTCAGAACATTTACCTTATCCGGTAACACAACAAATAAAGGCTATGTTAAATAACATTATAACTTTAGCCCAACTACCTCAACAATTGATGCGAGCCGTACATCAAAGCGGCGTCTTTATGGAATCAACACTGCTTGAATGGCAAAAACACTCGCCACAAAAACTGAAAGCTGATTTCAAAGGACAATGTTTTTCCCTTTTAAGCAGCCTCCCCGCAGACAGACGAAACAATGGCTGCAGAACTCCAGATTCAGAAACCCTGCATCTGGCAAAAGACCCATTACCATTGCCAGGAGCCATACCTCAGCCCTTATCAAAAAATTCGTTATTAAATCTATTAGAACTATCGCCAGAAGCATTGCAGCATGTGTTACGCGATCAGGTCAGTCACGTCTTGTCACGAATTACGGCAAATCAGATTAATCATTTAACTAATGAGAATAAAGAAGGCTATCTTTTGATGTTGGATCTTCCCGTTAAAATTAATGAACACATCGATGTAATTCCTTTGATGATAAAACAACATAAAGCAGAACCCATGCAACAATCGAAATGGTCCCTTTCATTTGCTCTGAATCTGCCTCAGCTGGGTGCATTACAAGCCTCTGTATCTCTGCATGCAAAAACGATAGACATAAAAATGAATACAGAGCTTTCCGCTTCCTATACAACTCTTGAAGGCTATCAATCAGAACTTAGAGAAATTCTATCCCTCATGGGACTGGAGTTAAGGCACTGGAAATTACAAATTGGATTGGAAGACAACCAGATTGATGTCGTCAATTTACGTTTACTGGACATTCGAATATGAAAAAAAATAAACCTCGGGCAGTGGCGTTGCATTATGATGGATTATCAGCCCCCAAAGTAACGGCCAAGGGAGAGGGAGCCATTGCTCGACACATTATTAAAACAGCTAAAGAACATGGAATTCCAATAGAACAGAATAAAGAACTAACAGAAATTCTGGCTAATGTTCGTATCAATGAAGAAATTCCAGAAGCCTTATATGTCGCTGTCGCTCAGATACTGGCATTTCTTTACTATGTGGATGGCAGAAAACCAGGAGAACCAAGAGAGTAATCTCCAAACTGGCAACTAGTGAGCAATTAATCTACAATTTGATTATAACAACTACGAGAGGTTGCACTATGAAATGGATATTGTTAATAGGAGTTGCATTACTTTCAACTGGTTGTGGTGTTTACCGATCTACCGAGATCGTTGAATACAGGCAAGTTGTTGTTGCGCCAGTCGTCGAAACAGTAATGTTTGATTACGATACTCCAGGTCCGCTGGATGTCACAACAACCACCATAGATTTTTACTAGTATCTATTAACATATCAGTCTCAAACACAGACGTGCCGTGGCTTATCCACGGCATCTATGGATGCAGAACAAGGTGCAAAAGACATAAAATATCGACTGTTTTTAATATTTAAAGTCTTGTTCCTCGTTTGGAGACAATGGTTCCGGTAATTTTCAGGATAGTTGTCGCTTGAAGCAGAGCAGATTTGCTCTACTTT
>NZ_CALMPD010000099.1 GCF_937871865.1 uncultured Legionella sp. | reverse complement strand
TACCAATCATAAATATTGAATTTACCTTATGAAAATTAAATTACTCCCTATTTTTGACTCCCTTAACTATCTTAATAAAAATCACGAGCACGCAGTTCTTCCTGATCCCAGCTTTCAAAGTGATTTTAATTACACGTTAAATTTTCTTAAAAGCTATACAGGAAGCCTTGGTACATTCAATAGTTATCGCAGAGAAGCGGAACGCTTATTACAATGGTCGTGGCATATAAAAAATGTCCGTATTAATGAATTAAAACGGGAAGACATCGAAGAATACATTCATTTTTGCCAGAATCCCCCCAAATCCTGGATTAGTTTGAAAAAGGTCCCCCGTTTTCGGGTAAAAGAAGGCAAACGTATACCCAATGACGAATGGCGCCCTTTTGTTGTTACTTTAAGCAAAACCGCGATTAAACATGGACACAGTGCTTCGCTAGAACAATTTAGTCTGTCTCAAGGAGCAACCCAGGAAATTTTCGCGATATTAAGTACTTTATTTAATTTTTTAATTGCTGAAGAATACTTAGCGTCTAACCCTGTTGCCTTAATCAGGCAAAAGAGCAAATTTATCAGAAAAAGACAACAGAACGCCCCGATTCGCAGACTCAGTTTATTGCAATGGGATGAGGTTCTGAACGCAGCAGAGACGATGGCCCAAGATTCTCCGGAACACCATGAACGAACTCGGTTTATGTTAAGCTTATTATTTGGTATGTATTTGCGTATATCAGAAGTTGCTGCCAGCGCTCGCTGGATCCCAAGTATGAACAATTTTGCAAAAGACAGTAATGGCCATTGGTGGTTTACTACTGTAGGTAAAGGAAATAAAGAGCGTCAGATTGCGGTTAGTGAAGCTATGCTTGAAAGCCTGACTCGCTGGCGCTTATTTTTAGGGTTAACTCCCCTGCCTTCACCTGCGGATAATTCCCCCTTAATCCCCAAAATCCGTGGAAATGGGCCAATGAGTGATACAGCTCCTATTAGAAGAATTATTCAGCGTTGTTTTGATTTGGCAAGTGAGCAACTACGCCACAAAGGACATATGGAAGAAGCAGATAATTTATCTGTAGCTACAGTGCATTGGTTGAGACATACCGGCATATCTGAAGATGTTAAGATCCGCCCCAGAGAACATGTTCGTGATGATGCGGGACATAGTTCAAGTGCCACAACAGATCGTTATATTGATATTGAAAAACAGGCGCGATATGAATCGGCTCGAAAGAAAGTGATTGAACCCAGTGGATAGATTTATTTATATTGATTTCAGTATGACAGTCATGATTTAAGCTTAAGGATAAAACCCAATACAAAACTGTAGGTGATATTATTTGCACAGGAAACGATCACGTTTATATCATATTAGTTGAAACATAGCTGTGATAAAATAAGATATTAATTTCAGCTCAATGGTTTATCATGCTCACTCTACGTCAAATCACCCTCTCGCGTGGCAATAAAGTACTTCTGGATAAAGCGAATGTAAGTCTGTACGAAAAGCAAAAAATAGGTCTTATTGGTCATAATGGTTGTGGTAAATCAACGTTATTTGATTTTCTGCTTGGGAAGCTGATCCCTGATTCCGGTGAATTTTTAATAAACCCACAGTTGAGTATCAGTCATTTATCACAACAATTACCAGACAGTGAACAAACCGCATTAGATTTCGTACTTGCAGGTGATGATGAATACATTAAATTACTAGAGCGATTGAAACAAGCAGAACTGTCTGGCAATGATGCAGAGGTATTGGCATGTCATGATGAGCTAAGTCATAGCGGTGGTTACAGCAAGCCCGCTCAAGCTGCGACTATTATGTCTGGGCTAGGATTCAGGGGCGATCAACAACAAAATACAGTCAATAGTTTCTCTGGCGGATGGCGCATGCGGTTAAGCCTTGCACGATGTCTCATG
>NZ_CALMPD010000098.1 GCF_937871865.1 uncultured Legionella sp. | reverse complement strand
CCAAGTAGCCGTGCCAAGATCCTGCTCCCGTATTACGACTTCGTCTAATACGGGCACTTCTTAGTTCGCATTAGCAAGGCGGTATACGAGTAATTAGCAGATGACCGTATCTACTGATTGGATGGTCTGGGCTGCAGATTTGGCGCCCATAGTGCACGATTCCAGTATCCCCTTATTCTGCTGCAATCCTAATAATATTCCCGAGACAAAAGCGTCTCCCGCACCACTCACATCCACAATAGAGTCAACTTCCAAAGCAGGCATATGAATCTCATGAGTATCATTGACTAGAACATAACCTAAATTGCCCATACTGATTACAATGTTTTTAGCACCGCGCTTAAGCAGCTTGCGGCCAGCAGTAAAACAATCCTTAACAGTTCTAATCGGCATATTACTTAGGATACTCGCCTCCTGTACATCTGGTTTTAAGAGAAAAACAGCATCCAGTTGATAAGGAATTTTTTTTGCTTTCTCAGCCGAAACTGGATCAATACAAATTTTGACATCCAAATCTACTGCTCTCTTCAAAATCAAATCAATAACACTTGAGGGTAAATTAGTATCGAGAAAAACCAAACTTTGACTGCTCCAGGAACTCCATGCCGCAGTAATGAACTCATCATCTATTTCATCATAGATATTCATATCAGCAAGACCAATGAATAACTCACCAGATTCATCAAGAACTGCCAGATACTGGGATGTTCTTTTTCCTTTTACAATCAGGGAATGTGTCGTATTTACTCCCAATGATCCTATATGTTCAAGTAATGCCCTTCCAGAAGCATCATCACCAACAATACACTGTAAATGAACATTTGAAGTTACTTTAGCCAGATTATGCGCCACGTTGCGCGCAACCCCACCAAAGGAAGAATTTGAATAAACGGGATTTGATGTATGCAATAAAAGAGCGTTGGAAGATTTCAATTTTAAATCAATATTGGCTCCACCAATACAAAAAATACTACTCATCGTTATGTCCTTATAACCCAGTATAGAAGAGAACCAAACTGTGCTTGAAATAATGGGGCGACATACGCCCCTATTGATTGCTCGTTCGTTAAAACTTAAGGAGAGGAACTACTGTACGTATTACCTCTTGAACACAATATTCTGAGCTGCTGAAAAAAGACAAATTAAATAAATTTTTTGCATAATTCTGAGGACGTTCTGAATGTTTTGGGGATTGCTTTTGTTCTGTCGTTTTTTCCTCAGTTTCTTTTATCACAGTTGCCTCGTCAGTTGCTCCTGGAGTGTTCATTAGTTTGCTCGAAGAACCTGATTGTTCTGTATCTGGCAATGGCTGTTCCACCCTGCTCAGAGGAATAACATCAGCAGATTGCTTTTGTCTTTCTGGTCTGGGAGGCAAGTTATCGTCTACGGATAACAACTGCTGTTGCAAGTATTCTTCGCGAATCGCCTTAAACAATGCAGTGAGTCGCCCGGAACATGCCTTCGGCCCTTTCTTCTTATTAAATAACCCATCAAGAATTTGTTCTTTACGCACAATATTGCTGTATGAAGGGTGTTCTTTGGTAATTTCATTACTTGCCAGGTTCTTATCATCCCCCAGTGCTTCATTAAGAAAAGTCATATCTTTTGACATAAGGAAGGTTGGCGGCAAATCATTTTGGCTATGATGTGATCTGATGTAATCACGCATCGCTTTAAAATTTTTAGAAGGAGAAATCAAAGTATTGAGGTAGTGGAGCTTTTTTTGTGTACTTTCAGGAAGATTTTTATCTAAATGCAATCTAGTGTCTATCTGCGACAGGCGAAGCAAAACCATACAGGCGGCATCATAGTTATGTCTTTTCAGTAGTGAGTTGGTAATTGATACCCATCGTGTAAAAGCTCTTATCTGAGCGTTTTTATCACTATGTCCACAAATGTCATCGGCAATAAACTTTTCAAATATTTTTCGGCACTGAAAGAAATGTTCCAACTCTGGGCTGGCACGTTCAATATTAGAAAAACCGGAAGGATTGGCAATATCACTTCGATTAAGTTTCTGAAATGCATCACGTATTTGGAAATCTAATAAATCAACATATTCAGCAGTAATTTTTGCTTCTGTTTTTTTGCATAATCGTTTCACTTCCCTACTGCTGGCAATTGCGACATCCATGATCGGATCGGCCATTTTTTCATCCCATGCTTTGGATGGATGCGAAGAGAAAAGAACAGAAGATTTGTAATACCAACGTATAAATGAACTTTTTACTTCTGATTTATTGTGCTGGGACATTATTAATACCCATTAGTCTATTAAGATTGCAATAATATCCAATTTTTATTCCATTAAGTCAAATTTTAACTTGGTTAGTTAACAATTAAAATGAATGGTTAAAGGTACTATTAAAAAGTTATCTCTTTGCTCAATAAAAATGATTAAAAATAACAAGAGTATTATATACTTTTCACAAAGAGCAGTGCCGAATTACCACGACTTGGCCACAGTATTGAGAAGCTTGCTTCAAACAAAATCTATGGATACCGCGGTCAAGCCGCGGTAATTCGAAAGAGGAAAAAGCGCCTCAAATAATGCACTGAATTACCCTGGCTTGACCACGGTATCCAGGAATCCCGCTCAGAGCCCGATTCCTGCGATACCG
>NZ_CALMPD010000097.1 GCF_937871865.1 uncultured Legionella sp. | reverse complement strand
AAAGAACTTATTTGGGTACAATGCAGACATTGAAATTGAAAACGTCAGCAATGATAATCTACCGTGGCATTTAAATGCCCAAAAGAACAAAGTTGCTGTTTCAACTACTGGGACAGACTCAGTCTGTATCGATGAACGACAAGAACATTTAGAAGAGGCATCATTTACATTAAAATAACTGATGTTATATACGTCAGCCACTAAGCACGCTCTGGTGAGTGCAATAACAACGTTTAGTGGCTAATGCTATAGCTCAAGATAAAAGAGGAGTCGGTCGATAAGCCGGGTTCTGTCGCGGACAATCATTCATCTGGGACACACGTCACCGTATGCCTCAAGCAACCTACCCGAATCCCGTACGGGCCGCACGATATGACTTTACAGTCAAGTGGATTCCTATTTGGTCTTGCTCCGGGTGGGGTTTTCCCTGCCACGACTGTTGCCAATCGCGCGGTGCGCTCTTACCGCACCATTTCACCCTTACCCACTGCCCATACCTTTTCCAGACTAGTCTAAAAAGAGGAACAGTGGGCGGTATATTTTCTGTGGCACTTTCCGTAGGTTCACACCTCCCAGGCGTTACCTGGCACCCTGCCCTTTGGAGCCCGGACTTTCCTCCCTTTGTAAAAACAAAGAGCGATTGCCTGACCGACTCTGTTATCAATAGTATCAGAGTGCTTAGCGAAAGACCACAAATACCGATGAATTTATACTGAAAACTGCAAAGAAAATACTGAACTTAGATAATTAACTCTAAATTAGAAATCACGAGTTCCAATAAATTCATCATCAAAATAACGCTTAAGCTTAGTACGTAACGTACCACGACTAACACCAAGAACCCGAGCAGCTTTTGATTGATTATAACGGGTTAATTCCATTACAGTACGGAATAAAGGAGCTTCAACTTCTTCAACAATTAATTGATATAGATTTAAATTGGCATCCTTACTACCTACGCTGGTTAAATAACCCTTAACAGCACTGATTACTTGATGCGACAGTGCTTCGTTACCTTGAACCACTTCTTGCACAACTGCATTCATTTTAATCTCCTAGCACAAAATAATGAACAAATTATTATGTTCAGCAAATCCACGCGCCAAACACCATGACCGATATAATATCAAATATCCCAAAGAGTGTAAACATTGTTTCAATGATATTCATTTATTAAGGAAATATTAAGAAGAAATATTGTATCATTTTCGAAAGGATTGTTAAAATAATTGTATGATTTATTTATAAAAATTATGTAAATTTTAATAAAATCGGAAGGAGTAAATTTTTTATTAAAATGCATCATAAAACTCGTAAAAAGAACGCTATTTGGTAAGCAAAAAGGACGAGATTATTAAATAATCATAGGTAGGAATCAGCCATTTTCATATTCAATGGACGATCGTTTTGATTGTTTTTCTTTAATAATTAATATCAGTTATAGATAAGAAAATTAAAAAAACATCTACGTACCATGAACAACCGTGGTACGTAGGCTAAATTTATTTTCCATAACTGGCATTAGGGATGTGATATATTCAAAAGAAAAGTAAAGCAGAAAGACTAGGTGCTAAGCAACGGTAAAGCTCTCTCCACAGCCACATTGGCCTGTTTGATTGGGGTTATTAAACACGAATTTGTAATTTAAGCCCTGTTTTACATAATCAATATGCATATTTTTAAGGAAAGGGAAGCTCGACTTATCGATAGAAATTAAATAGTCACCAGATAAAAGTAATATTATATCCCCTTCTAATGGTGATTTAACATAATCCACAACATAAGATAAACCAGAGCACCCTGTTTTTTTCACTGATAAACGAACACCATTTTGTTCTGGATTTTTATTTAAATAAGAAATCAGGTGTTTTACAGCTGACTCTGATAAAGTAATCCCTGGTTCTGTAGTACTAACGTGTTGCATAACGACACTCATGATTTATACCCCGTAATGTTTTTTTGCATTAACGCTAAAGTCTCTTTATAAACATCTTCAATAACCAATGCAACAGGATATTGACTGTTAGGAATATCCAATACATTAATTAACACTTGATAATTAATTGATGGTGGACTATCTAAATTCGTGCCTTCAATGTTCTGACATAACCATTCCAGGGCAGCAAGAACATACGGATTTCCATTTGATTTAAAACATGCCGTCCTAATAAGCCCGTCTCTGGAACATTCTATGTACAATTCAATCATACTAATCGTTTTCTGGTGCATCATTTTATAACTATAATGAGCCACCAATGGATCGCTAGCTTCAAGTACTCCCACATGTTCAGGGTGGAAAAAGCAATCCTCTACAACTTTATTATACATCATATTGGGGACATTTCATGCAGTCTGTTTACCTGATTACAAATCAATCCTATAGCAAAGTCAATCTGTTCCTCAGTAGTAAAGCGTCCTAAAGATAATCTTACAGAGCTTTGTGCCAGCTCATCAGTTAAACCAATCGCTCGCAAAACATATGAAGGCTGGATGCTTGCAGAGGTACAGGCTGAAGTAGTTGATATAGCCAGCTCTCTTAAACTCAACAACAGTGAATCACCATCAAGTCTGGCAAAAGACATATTCAGATTGCCCGCAATACGCTGTTGTTCATGCCCGTTCA
>NZ_CALMPD010000096.1 GCF_937871865.1 uncultured Legionella sp. | reverse complement strand
GCTGGTTGCTGGTTGCTGGTTGCTGGTTGCTGGTTGCTGGTTGCTGGTTGCTGGTAATTATCACAATTTTTATGACCACTTGCAATATCTTATTTAGTTATTTTTCCTTATCTTTCAACTGCTCTCCATACTTTTTTATAAATTCAGGGACATCCCTGCTCCCAAAATTCACTCGCCAATGCAACAGGTTAAAAGCCACGACCATCCTGTTTCCCCTAGCAAACTATCAAGGCTATGACTTCAAATGCTCAACAGGAGTTTCAATTTTTATAGTTTTTTTCCTTCGTTTTTAATCGAGAAACTTCCCGTCGCACATGGTTATCAAGTTTGAATCCTTTCCGCTCCAGGTGATCAGGTGCATTATCCGGCAATAGCACTTGACCTCCTCTGGGGAGCTGAACCACATCGCATTGGGACACGTTTCGCAAGCTGTGGTGATCTTTGGCTGGCGCGCCTTGTCTAGAGCGGAAAGAGTCGGCAGCCTCATAGCCTCCTGAAGCTCTTCCTCGATGGTTTGATCTTGATTGTTCATTATATTTCTCCTGTTCATAATTTAGTTTTTGACGTTGTCTTTCCAAATCCAAATCAGCAAAAGTGATTGGCATTTGATATTGAATAACAATCTGCAAGATAATCTTTTTAAATAATGGAGACCCATTCACACAAATACAGTCACCATAGCGCTGCCTTGCCATTTCCAAGGCTCGTTTAAGCGCAGGAATAGACCCGCCTTTAGAAATGATAATTTCCTTTCCATTGTCCCTAATAATACTGTTATCTTTTTTATAAATCTCCGTACCTTCTTTAGTAACCAAGTCGATTTGTCCAAAATTTAAAGAGGAAGAAAAAGAAGGGCCTGATCCTGATATGGTGTAATCATGTTTATTTTTACGATTACGATACCGCATTGCCATTAAAGCATTTTGGTCACCGCCTTGTGCTTTTTGTTTCAGCCAGTCAGCCCAGGTTTTGTTTTGATAAGAATCCAATAACTGACTACGTTCTTTTACATAATTTTTTCTTATGTTATCAATCTCATGAAGCAGCGTTTTGTTTATATGCTGATAGAGATACTTCTTCTGTGCTTTAGAAAGATTCATTAACTTCAAAGCTGCTCGTTTAATTCGTCCTCGTTTCTTCGCCTTTTCAATAAGTTTTATTCTGGCCTCACGCAACTTTTTAAGTTTGTCTGAAACAAAACATTTATTGTGTGATTTTTCATGCTGATATTTAGCATATAGCGCAGAACCAAGTACCTTTTTATTTAATGGTTCATAATGATAAACATTTGATGCAGGCTCATCATCTTCTGGGTAGGATGGTACGAATGAACCTAGCTTGGATTCGAGATTTTTTTTAGAAAAGGTTCTGGAAATTGAACTTGCTTTAACAGTAAACCCTTGGACATTGCAGAACACAAAACCATTGGCTTTAATACGAACCATCAACCCATGTTCTGCTAAAATGCTATGAATCTCCTTCCAGCTTCTAGCTGCTTCTATTTTTTCTTTACAGTGACGTTTCATCCAATTAATTAAACTTTCAATACCTGAGTGATGCTCCATATCGTCAGCAAGATTTTCTGAATGGTTTTTACGGGTTCGATGATTGGTTATTTGAAGGCCTAATTCAATTTCCAGCTTGGATGCGACATCAGCAAAAATCTTATAGGCCCTGAAATAGTGTGAAAGAGAAGGTATGGAGGTTAAGCAATGAATAGGTTACAAACTTAATAAACACGCTATTTCTTCATCTTTTTCTGCATCACCTCATCAAACAGTGCCTGTTTTTTCTTAGATAATTCATTACGACGCATAACCCTCATTTCGCCAACAGTTCCCTGAATACAATCAGGGGTCAAATGATCGGTAATCAACACCCCGTTGAGATGATCTATTTCGTGTTGTAATACTCTGGCATAAAATCCGGTTTCGCATTGCTGGTGTTCTCGTCCCTGCTCATCAACATACTGGACATTGATGCTCTGATATCGTAGAACCTTCCCTGCCTTCGATGACACGGAATAGCAGCCTTCGTAATCCTCTATTTTACCTTTTGATTGGACAGGCTCATAACTTGGGTTTATCAGCACATGAATCGGATAGGTAGAGTCGATATTATCTCTCAGTAATCGTGCTTCATCGGGAATATAAATGACAATGATCTGCTTTGATTGATTGACCTGGGGAGCTGCGAGCCCTACTCCACCCAATTCAATCAGTTTTGCCTTCATTGAGACAATGAGTTCTTTATCTGAGGGATGTAATGGAAACTCTATCTTTTCTGCCTTGCTGGTTAAAACCGCAGAATATTGCGGTTG
Source organism: uncultured Legionella sp. (assembly GCF_937871865.1). GTDB lineage: Bacteria > Pseudomonadota > Gammaproteobacteria > Legionellales > Legionellaceae > Legionella. The sequence goes on along the minus strand of NZ_CALMPD010000096.1, from coordinate 17,024 downwards.
TTCTACGGTAACAATAGTCATATCCATGGCAAACACTCCTCCTGTCAGCTGTGAGCATACATAGATTAGTAGTACTTTTCTCTTCACTTGGAATGATCCAGTACGTGCTTGAAGCAATGAACTATGATGCCATTTTTTGCGTGATCTGACGAATGCTCTTTTATTTAAGATTTCACAGTTCGTGCTACATTCCTTGGTGAGATGGGTAAAAAAATAAACCTCCATCAAAAGACCGTTAAAAATAGCTGGAGCCAGATATTGCATAATAGAAACAATTAATACTAAAATTATACAAGATCATTAATGATGAGCCTTGCAATGACTAAAGACAAACATTCTCTCCCGCTATCTGAGAGTATGAATCAATTAAAAGAAGAGATTCATAAACAAACGAAAAATGAGCAAATGCTCTTGGAGCAAGTACATCAAGGCAGCAATATTGCATCGACCATATCAACTGGGGTGAGCAGTTTTTTTAGTGTTATTTCTTCGATATTAAATGCCAATAAAAGTTTACCCGTGGTTGGTTTTTTTCTTCAAATGGTCTCTTTAATACCAAAATCTATATCCGTTCTAACAGATCCTAAAACGTCAATACCGCAAAAATTATTTGCAACAGGGATGCTCGTCACCATAGGTGCTCTTTCTATTACCGCTTTTACTATGGGGGCTATGGCTGCCGCAATAATTGGTACAGTAGTCTCCTCCATGATAACTGTATTGGAAGGTGTTGGATTGCTTGGAGCAAGTATTAATAAATATCAAACATCCAATGCTTATGATAAAACGAATGCATTTAATGAAGCATTAGAATTACGCCAAATTCCTGATGGCGAAGAATATGATGAGCTTTTAGAAATACGTGCTGTTGAATTAAAACACAAACTCGCGCAAAAACATTTATCCGAAGATAAAGAGAATAAATTAGCCGAGGAACGAGATTTTATTGCTGACGTGTTACAAGAGAAAAATATAACGATTGGCAGTGATAAAGAAAAACCGCCGGCATTACTTCAAGAATTATATAAAAAGCGGGATGAGAAATTAGCAGAATTGGTAAGCACAATTGCGACATTCAACTCCAATGTAACTACAGATAATCAACTGGAAGAAATTCAAACCCTTCAAAATGACATTGTAGAAATAGATAATGAGATAGAAAAAATTACACCGTCCATCAAAAAACTGGCTTTCGATAATTCAGTCTCTAATGAAAAAGTAGCTTTTTCTGTAGGCACAACATCCATGGCGACAGCCGGTACACTATTATCGGTTATAGGTATAATGCTTATAGCGGGTAGTGTTGCCGCACCACCTTTTGTACTTCCTGCCTTAATCGGTTTTGGTATTACGTTGTCAGCGATTAGTTTTATAAAATGGGGAATAGAAAATCTTTCTGCGCGACAAGATGCTGAATTTGCAGAACAGAAATTAGAAGCACAAAAAGAATCGATTTTAGATGAGGCATTAGTTGGTTATGAGCATCAGCTGAATAATAAGATTGCACCCAAGGCTACCCCTGCTCAGGCACCAGTTTCAACAGAGCCTTCAAGCCATTCAACGATGCACAATGCAATGAAAAAAGCTCTCCCAATCAGCCCAAGTACTCATCAGTCTGACCCGCAAGTTGAACCGAGTATTGAAAAAAAACCACCAGTTCCCCTCGACCAATCACAATATAAGCAACAGATAAAGGAACTCCGAGAAAACGCATTACCCACAGAAAATGCAGCAAGTAACAATTTTACTCCAACTTAGAGAACATACCCGGGTTATCAGATTGCGATTGCTTCTTACAGGCGATTACGAGTAGTGGACAGTTTTGCAGTATGAGGCCAAACTGTGAATTATGTCAAACCTATGTTAGCCTCTACAGGAGGATAATATTAATCAAAATCTGTAGGTAAATGCATATCGTTCCAATGTTCAAAAGCGCGTATAATCTGAGAGTGAATAACCCTGTTTAATGATAAATCGGGTAATTGATCTCGTGTAAAAAACGCTACCTCGGCTGTTTCAATACTCGTTTTTTTCTCACCACCGATTAATTGGCATATAAAAAATATCTTATAAGTATGAGGTAATTGAGGAGGATGAGCGTGCTTGTTTTTATCAAATAACGCCATTAATTTTATCGCCTTTGTTTCGAATCCAGACTCTTCCAGGATTTCTTTGCACACGGCCTCACTTGGAGACTCATTAATATCAATCCAGCCTCCTGGCAATGTCCATAACTGATCAGAACGTTCTTTAACGAGTAAAATTTTATCCTCTTTAAAAACAGCTCCTCGTACGTCCAATTTAGGAGTTGCATAACCCTTTTCACAACTAAATAGCTCAATGATTTTGTCAGAAGTTAATCCTGATTTATCTGCAAGAATGGATGCTGCAATTTTTTGTATTTGTAAGTATCGTTCTTTCTCAAAAGGATCTTTTGTAAAAAGTAAGCCATTTTGAGCAATAGCCAAAAGTGAGTCAGCTATTTGTATTAATTTATCCATGAGTATGCTCAAACTCCAAAAAATACTGACCAACAATCAGGCTTGCTCTCACTGCTCTTAAGTAAAAAAAGTACGTCATCCTGAGCATCGCAAAGGATCTCCTGAATCAGCGAAGGATGACGGCCAAAATCCTTAACGTATGGCAGTGAGGCTAGTGCTCTATGTCAAAATCGCTGGGTACTTGCATTAACATCAGAAGAAATATTGTCGAATTTATTTACCTCCAACATGCCGATAATATCTTCATGTTCCAGAATTTCTCGCAATTGTTCCGTGGATAATGATTGATCGCTTAACATGTGTTTTAAGTTAGTTAATAAGCGCTCACGGCATCCCCAGGTTTCAGAAGCACTTCTGGACTTTGAATAGTGTAATACTTGATCTATAACTGAATGTGTTACTGTGACAAATTTAGGTAACTTTTCTTCTAAAAGGATATTAATTTCAGTTTTTAATTCATCACAAGCCCATTGTGCTTTAAGCCGTTTATAAATGAGAGGATACATAGTGATAGTATGAGAAATCATAAATCCTATTGAGGCACCCAAGGCACATGGTAGAGCTCCTCCAGCTGTTGATTGATTCCAAGCTAAAAATCCCATGACAGCAGTACTGGTAATAACAAATCCGCGCTCAAGCAATTCTCGTTGGGAATATCGATGATTGCTAAAAAACAGGCTTCCAGGCCTATTCCAGTCAATTAGATGATTACTTTTCTCAGTTAAAAAATTCCTTGTGTTGTACATTGCTTACCCCTTGCATATAGAGAAAACACAGTATACTCAATTCGTTTTTTATTGCCAGAGTGACTATTCACGATTTTTATTGAAGTATGGCAATGGTATCTGCTCATTTTAATTGAGAACATAGCCTTTACGTTTTCCTGAAACTGGATGATATTAATTGTAAGGGTGTGTTATTAAAAACACGCTTTACTCAATCTTTAGTTTATTGCGCGATATGTCAACAGTCCCTGTTTTTCTGTTATAGTGCCGCATTATTTATGAGTTTTATTAGGGTTTTCAATGAAAAAAATTATCTTAACCGGGGATCGCCCCACTGGTAAATTGCATCTCGGCCATTATGTTGGTTCTTTAGCGAATAGAATTAAGCTGCAAGATGAATATGAACAATACATCATGATAGCTGACATTCAAGCCCTCACTGATAATTTTGAAAATCCGAGTAAGATAGTAGACAACCTTTATGAGGTGGCGCTAGATTACTTATCGGTAGGTATTGAACCACAAAAAAGTACCATTTTCGTACAATCCCATATTCCTGAGCTTGCCGAGCTTACCGTCTATTATTTGAATCTTGTTACTTTAGGCCGACTCGAAAGAAACCCAACAGTAAAAACAGAAATTCAACAAAAAGGGTACGACTCATCCATACCTGCAGGTTTTTTCTGCTACCCAGTAAGCCAAGCGGCAGATATCACTGCATTCAAAGCAGAGGTGGTTCCTGTGGGCGATGATCAGGTTCCAATGATTGAACAGACCAATGAAATTGTGAGACGGTTTAATAGAATTTATAATACCGATTGTCTCAAAGAAGCAAAGCCTGTTTTAAGCAAAACTCCTCGTCTGGTTGGAATAGATGGCCAATCAAAAGCGAGTAAATCTCTGGGAAATGCGATTTTTCTTTCCGATACATCTGAAGAGATAAAACGCAAAGTATTTCTCATGTTCACTGATCCTGCCCACTTAAAAATAAGTGATCCGGGTAGAGTCGAAGGAAATGTTGTATTTGATTATCTGGATGCATTTCACCCAAATCAAGAAGAAGTGGCCTCATTAAAAGACCATTATAGAAAAGGTGGTCTGGGAGATTCTACAATTAAAAGCCTGTTAAATACGACGTTACAAGCAATGCTTGAACCAATTAGAGAAAAGAGAAATAGTTTTAAACATGATGAAGTAATGGATATTTTAATTTCTGGCACGGCCACTGCAAAGAAAGTCGCAGCACAAACCTTAGGAGAAGTCCGAGAGGCTATTGGATTGCGTTATTTTGGCTAAAGTAATTTCGATAAAAAACAAAGGATTACGGTGATTTGCTTTTTTCAGTGACAACACTGGCCTGTAAAAACAGGCCTTATCCTGACATTTATCTAGATATAGATACCACTACAATCCACGGCAAACAAACAAAGAATTGAGCTATAATTACACATATCACGTGCATGCTGTGGAATTAAAATGTCAAAAGCGAAATCAGAAAATGACGAGTTAAACGAACTCAATATTCTCTATAAAGAACAACGTTCAAGATTTAAAAACATTAGTGATACAGCAGAAAGATACTTCAAACATGAATTCCGCATCAGATACCCTATGGGGGATTATAAAGAGTTTTTAAAAGAATGTGAGAAGTTAACGCCTCGACAAATAGAAGAAAAACTGATTGATTTGGATTATGAGAATAAAAATACTGACGCAGAAGAGCTCAATTTATTGAATAATTTTCTCGCACAATTTTCAGAATCACCTAACGACATCCCCAATGATTTAACTGAATTTGAATCAGAGGATGAAGGGGTTATGATTTTGGAACCCTGGATGACGCCAGCCCCAAAAGCAGAGGAAGCACAAGTACATAAAAAGAACACCCAAACAAATAGCAACCAAACCGTTACAAGGGATTTTAAAGACTCTTTAAATAATATAAAAGAAAGCAACGAGCCCATTCCAGATGTAGAACATGAATTTCCAACAAATAAAATTTAAATCCAGTGGAAGCGTATAAGAATCAGCACTCGCAAAATAGTTTGTTTCACCTGAGTACTAGAGCAATTCAAACCAATCAGCTTCACCTTGCAGTGATTCCCCCTTCCAAAGAAATTTGTTTAAATCAACGCGACCGTTTTGAATGGCAATGCCTTCGGCTTCAAGTAGCTGTTTTTGCATCATGAAATTTGGGGAATGGTCAGGAAAAGATAAACTGCCATCTGCTCTGATGACTCGCTGCCAGGGCAGATCGTATTTTTGGGTACTTGAATGAAGTAACCATCCCACACGACGTGAACCTCGTGGATTGCCAGCCAGCCTCGCAATCAGCCCATAAGTAGTAACGTGTCCTTTAGGTATGGATTGAATCAGTTCAATCACGTTCTTTGAAAATTCAGTACGGGTGTCTTTCATATGTGATCCAATACGACAGTAGATACAGATTGCTCATAACAATTCTACATTAGCAAAAACCTAATGTGGGATTTTTTTGTAGAGCAAGATCAATTCATTACACCTTTGCTTCCAGATTACTTACTGATGCTTTTCATTATCACATCTTTTTTATTTCTAATCCTGTTGTAATGCCTGGTTATTATTAATTTATTCTATTCCGACAGCAAACCGTATAACAAGAACAATGAGTTAAGATTTTGTTAACAATCACTCTGTACAATAACGACCATAAATTCGTCAGCAAGAAATTAATTAATATGGCCAAGATTAAAGTACATCTGTTGAATTTTCACGGTATTTTTTCCCATAGTGAAATCGTGCTGGAAAATACAACAACCAACCCTCACTGTTATTATGGAATCAACCGTTGGGAATACCCAAGACATTTTTGGAGGCAAAGCCCTCGGGACTATATTAGCTAGGCAAGTTCAACATACAGTTTTGATATAGATGCAGATCCGCAAGAAATCATCGTAGAATGGAACAAATATTGGCGGACAACCAAAGATGAAGCCTCTATTTTAGGTAAAAATTGTGCGGTTGCAGCACAATGGTTCTTAACCAAATATGCCAATGTTCCTGAACCTGATTTGTCAAACGTTAGCCTCAATCACCTTATTGGCCCTATATTTTGGCCGAGCTTTATTCCCTGTCCGGTGACAACAGGCGGACGAGTCATGTCTAATGCTAAATTCCATATAGAAGCAAAAAACCATCCGGAAATTGCAAGTCAATACTCCAGATTGTTTTTGTATACCAGTATGGCGTTTTCGGCATTGGCTTTTGCGGCGTCCGTACTTGCTCTTTCTATTGCTTCAACAGTATTAACAGGTGGGTTGGCTCCTCTTATCTTGGTCTCAGGGGTTATTGGCGCCCTAGGTAGTTCTTATAGTTTTTTCCAGGCGACGAATACTTTATCCGCCAAAAATATTGCGGAAGAATTGTCTCCCTCTGATGAGCCAAACTCATTGCAGCCTTGCTAATTATTGACTTGATGAGTCTAAAGAAAGCATTTTAATGGCCTGAATAATGTCTTTGCTTACAACATTGTTATGTTTTTCAGGCCGATACACCAAACAAATATCATCGTTGAAAACAGGGGCATCGTTTAGTTTTTTAAGATGAGTGTATTGAGCAGCAACTCTGGCAGGCAAAATGCCGTAGCCAAGGCCAATTGCGGTTAATTTAGCAGCAACTTCCAGATTAGAGGAACTAAGCATCCCATTAAAGTGAATCTTCTTGTGAATTTTTTGCAGGATGTATTGTGATTGCGCGAGTTTTTTATCATAGATAAGCTTATTCTGAGCGCCCTCTGCATAAAAAATGGTTACTTCATCAGTGCATAACTTTCGAATCACCAGATCAGGGTGCTCGATAGGGTTAACAATGATACCAAAATCAGCCTCCCAGCTGATCACCCGCTCCGTCATCTCTCGTGAAAGGCCATGAATAAAATTAAAATCAAGGCCAGGAAAATCAACCTGAAGTTTAGGTAAAAAATACTCCAGCGTGTATAGAGCAACTGAAGGGTGAACAGCAATAGTATAGCTTCCTTGAATAAGACCTGATTCCGGATGAGCCAGGTTTTGCGCCTGCTCCCATTCATATAATAAACGATGGGAACGCTTCTTGAACTCTTCTCCCAGTTTCGTTAACTGAATGCCATTTTTAAGTCTTATCAGCAACTCACCACCAAGTTTGCTCTCAAGTCTTTTAACAGCATAACTAAGTGCAGGCTGAGATATTCCAATGATTTCAGATGCCCTTGTGATGTTAAGGGTTTCACTAACCGCGATAAAATATTTTATATCATCCAAGAGCAAAGACATAGCAAGACTCGCTGAAACAAGACATAAATAAAACTTATCACAACAATTGAAATTAGTCATTTTATTTATACAAATAAGGTGTGTACTATTGTTTTTGGAGGTGAAAAAATGACTAATTCAGCATTTAATTTAATGAAAAAACAGGATCAGTTAATTAAAAATTTTGCTATCAATAAGTCTTCAAATAACTCTTCTTTGATGAAACTATCCCAACGAATCTTAGCAGAAATCATGGTTTTTCGTCGTGTTCCAGAGTCCACATCCTCATGCAATGATCTCTATTGCTCAAAGTGCACTTCACCACATCTACCTCAAATACTTTCTGCCGTTAAACAGAACAAACCAATAACATTTATATTGCCCGCTTTTCCCGGCAAGTCACCAAATCCTAAAAAAGTATTGGGTCACCTACCGGATTTTGCAGAACAGCTGTCACTTCGTTTTCTTGGCAATCTATGCCTGCAAATAAAGAAAATATATACGCCGGGCATTAAGATAATGTTGTGTTCAGATGGGCGTGTTTTTAGTGATGTAGTTGGGATGATGGAGCACCATGTGGGTGCCTATCAGGCAGAACTGGATAATCTTATAGAAGAAATGGCACTGACAAGCATCTCAACGTTTAACCTTGATGACTTTTATCAGAATATTCACTTCGTTCAAATGCGCATTGAGCTCATGAACAGTTATGGAAGCTCATTAGATGTTCTCCGGAAAAAGGTTCGTAACGGTACAAAGCCATTAGCAAGCCCTGATGAACAAGAAGCCAATAGAATGTATCGGGGCATCACTCGCTTTTTATTTGAAGATGCCATGCATCAAGGTCAAACAAAAAGCCGTACTGCCATTCAAAAAGAAGCACGCGAGAAAGCATATGAGGTGATTAGGAGAAGCAATGCCTGGAGCCGGTTACTTGAAGTCCATTTCCCCGAGGCGGTGCGATTGTCTATTCATCCTCAAACCTGCGGGGCAAAAAAATTAGGAATTCGATTAATAGGCAATGAAAGCTGGATGACCCCATGGCATGGCGTTGCAGTTGAAAACAAAAATGGCTATGTCTTGCTGAAACGCTCAGAAGCAGAAGCTCTAGGTGCTACATTAATGTGCTCATCGAATGGGCGTCACAGTCATTATACCTTAATGACAGGAGTGTAAAATGGAATATAAAATAACGCGCATAAAACCCTTTGGCATGCTTATCGAAGCGATGAGTCCCAAGACACCAGTAAACACCCTGAATATAGAGAGCTTACGCACCTTATTTGGGCAGGAGCAACTCTTGGTTTTAAGAGGCTTTGAAACGTTTAAAAACTCCGAGGATTTTTCTGACTATTGTGGCCAATGGGGCGAAGTGAGCATTTGGCCTTTTGGCACAGTACTTGAGTTAATTGAGCAAGAAAATCCGCAAGATCATATCTTTGATCATCATTACGTCCCTCTTCATTGGGATGGAATGTATCGCCCCCAGGTTCCTGAATACCAAATATTTCATTGCGTCAAAGCCCCCTTATCAGAACAAGGAGGAAGAACCACCTTTTCAAACACCATCCTGGTTTTAGAACATGCATCTTCTGAAGAAAAAGAACTTTGGGGCAAGGTCACAGGTACTTATAAAAGAAAAATGGAGTTTTATGACAGCAAGACCATATCTCCTGTCATCACCCAACACCCGCAAAAGGGGTTCTCCATCATTCGCTATAATGAACCTCCTGCCGAAGACAAGGGGGACTTTGTAAATCCGCCAGAACTTGAATTTAGTGGTGTTGACTCTGTAGCCTTAGAGCAATTTCATCAGACTTTAGAGCAAGCACTTTACTCCGCTAAAAATTTCTATGCTCATGTGTGGCAAACTGGAGATGTCGTTATTGCTGATAATTTTTCCTTGTTACATGGGAGAGAAGGTTTTACTTCCAAATCGCCTCGCCACCTGCAACGGGTTCATGTTTTAAGCAAGACCCCTTTTGCTAATCCTGGTTTGGAGTCCTATGTATGAGCGTACAGAATGCGGATGTTGTCATTGTCGGAGCTGGTCCCGTAGGCCTTATGTGTGCCTACCTGGGACAACTTTGTGGTTTACGCATTATTATTGCCGATAAGACAGAACATTCATTAAAAGAAGGAAGAGCTGACGCCCTTAATGCACGCTCGTTACAATTACTTGAGCTGGTCAATTTATTTGCTGAACTTTATTCTTTAGGAAAAACCTGCAATACCAGTTCCGTATGGGCAAATGGAAACTTTATCTCCAGACAATCCTCATGGTGGGAAGCACTGGAAGGCTGTTTTCATCAACATTTTCTGATGCTGGGGCAATCCTATGTAGAAAACCTGTTAGATAAAAAACTGATAGAACTAGAAGCTCCCGTAAAACGTTCCACAGCAATTGCCAACATTGAGCTCAATGAGAAAGGATGTCTCACCACGCTATCCAATGGAGAGCAGATTCAATCACCCTACCTGATTGGTGCCGATGGTTCTCAGTCCCTTGTTCGAAGCCACTTTAAAATACCTTTTGACATCACCCGACCACAAATTGTCTGGGCAGTCATAGATGGCATTATAGATACAGACTTTATCAAAGTTCCCGAGATTATTGTTTTCCAGGCGGAATCATCTGACGTGGCGTGGATTCCCAGAGAAGGTGAAATTGACCGGTTTTACGTTCGCATGGACACGAAAGAATTTACCCTTGAGGAAGCAATTAGCAAAATTAATAATGCCATGCACCCCCATTCCTTAAGTTTTAAAAAGATAGTCTGGTTTTCCCAATTCTCCGTCAAAGAATCAGTTGCTGAGCAATTCGTCGCAGAAGATCGTATTTTTCTTGCCGGAGACGCATGCCATATTCATTCAGTTAACGGAGGCCAAGGACTCAATACAGGGCTTGCTGATGCCTTCAATCTCATGTGGAAGTTAAATGCGGTGCTTCATTTTGATGCACCGGAAGAACTATTACAAAGCTATGAAAAAGAACGTAAGGCCGTCGCACAAACCGTGATTCAGACCTCAGGAGAGCTGGTTCGTGCCACAAAATATTCCCCCACAGGAACCCACGCTGAAGACTACGTTAAAATTGTAGAACAACATGCGGGCAATATTACAGGCATGGGAATTCGTTATGAGGACCAAGGGCTCAGTGGCTCCCGACTCTTTGATTTTACAATAAACGATGGAAAAGCCACAACCCGGATTTACTCACTGTTGGACTACACAAAATTCACCCTACTGCTCTTTGGTTCTTGTGACGTACTTCCCACGGTACCAAAGTTTATCCAGGTCATTCACATTGATCCCGCTCAATGTAAAGAATATTCAGGAAGAGCATGCACTCGCTATATAAACCAGGCAATTTTGGTAAGACCAGATGCTTACATTCATTCAGCCGCTCCACTGGACCAGATGGAATCCTTATTAGAATGGAGCGCCTTGTGGTGAGTTATTTTAATTTTATAAACAGAAACTAAAAAGGAATATATCAGATGAATAGACCTGTAGTTATCATTGATCCCTTATCGTCCGGGATAGAATTGGCTCCTGCATTTAAAGCACGAGGGATACCGGCTATTGCAATCACTCTTAAATCCATGGACTGGAAAGGATTTGGAGCGAACATCCATTCATCTGACTTTATTGCAATCATCCCTGAGCAACCCAATCTTGTGGAAATCCTAAAAAAATACAATCCTCTTGCCATTATTCCAGGCACAGAAGAAGGGGTTCCTCTAGCCCAAATGTTGACAACAAGCCTCACACCTCAACTCGCCAATGATCCTGAAAAATCATTAAATAGAATTCATAAAGCACTGATGCAAGACTCCTTGAAAGAAGCAGGAATTCCTATTATCAAGACATTGAATACTTCATCAGAAAATGAAGTGACAGCCTGGCTTGCAGAAAATGAGTTAACCGACTCTCCCCTTATCATAAAACCGCCAATCTCTGCCGGCAGTGATAAGGTCTTTCACATTGCAGCAAAAGCGGATTGGAAAGAAGCGTTTCGGCGTGTTTTGACTGAGCCCTCGAAAACCACGGGCAATAGCAGCAAGACAGTAGTTGTCCAAGAACAGGTCATGGGGACAGAATATGCTGTAGGTACTGTGAGTGCTCATGGGGTGCATTATTTAACGCATTTAATTAAATACAATAAGTGCTCCACCAATAATCGCAAAACGGTCTATGACTACGTAGAATTCATCGCGTACAATGAAGAAGAACATAGGGAATTATTCTCTTATACTCAAAAAGCGCTGGATGCATTAGGCGTTCGCTGGGGGGCCGCTCACAATGAGATTATGCTGACCAAAGAAGGACCTCTCCTGATAGAAATGGGGGCACGAATGTGTGGTGGTCCGGTGGTACGATTTGCTCGAGAGGCAACAGGCAGTAGTCAGGCCGATAAATTAGTAGAGCTGTATGCTGATGGCGATGTGACAACAAAAAAATTCGTATTCCAAAAAACGGTGGTGCCTGTCTTTTTGAACTCTCCTGCCCAGGGAACCATTGCCAATATTGAAGTCTTTGCTGGTATTAACAAATTACCAACTTTTTTCAGTGAGCATATCTGGTTTACCAATGGTGATCAGGTACCCCAAACAGTAGATTATCTAACCAGCATGGGAATTGTTGCATTAGCCGGAGATAGAGAGTCTATTTTCCATGATTACCAAAAAATTCGACAGATGGAGTCACAGTTAATGATTGTATAAGCTCATGCTATCATGGGCTTGAATAAAAGCAATGGCAATGTACACTAGCCAAAAAGGCTTTAGGAGTACAGGGTGTCCCAAGAAAAAGAAGAACACAATTATTTTGAGCTCTTACCTAATGAGTTAATACTTAACATTGGTAATCAGCTCCCCAATATGGAAAGCAGAAATGCGTTTACACTTACCTGCCAACGTTTTTATCACGGGTATCAACCCGAGCGTTTGTTCCCTGTTTTATTAAAAAATGTGACAGAGAGCAACTTGGGCAAAGTAAAATTAATCCTGGAACAATACCCTACACTGCTTTTAAGGTATGGAACAATCGCAGATCCCACTGGTCGAGTATTTAAACGCATCACAGCATTCCAATATGCATTATGGGCCATGGATCTAAAAGACATGTGTCGCCTCATTTTAGATAGCATTCCCAAAGATAAAACAGGTAACGAGTTAAGATATAGCCTGTTGTGCCAACTACAAGAAATTGAAGAGCAAGGAATAGCTTATGAAAAGGCGGGAATTAAATACAATGAACACAGTTTCAATTGGTTGCCTCTTAAAGAGATGCTGAGCGTTTATATTAGGTCTTGGCCTGATTGGAACGTCGATGAAATAAAAAAATATTGGTGTGAAACCATAGGTAAGGAACAAAAAGATTTTCCTATAAGCATACGCCATTTTTATTGCGGTCATAGAGAAGTTGTTCTTGACCGACTCATCATAAAACGCACGTTATTACTCCATGATTATACCAATAAGAGCGAAATAAAATGGGATAAAGATCTGGATGGTTTAGGAGTTCGTTTTGCAATCAGACAGAGTAGAAAACGTGGAGCCTGGGTAACTGCAGACTTAGCTACTGCTAAAAATGATTTGCTCAGAATAAATCTGTTCGATGAGTGTAATAAAAAAGAATTAGAGCGGATTAAAAAAGAGTTACAAGAGACGATGATGGCACATACTCAATCAGATGATTCCTCCCCTGCTCCATCATATGCGATGAGACCTTAAGTATCTTTATAAATACCGCTGTATTAGGTACATAACCAAATACAGCCGCACGTCCCTTTGCCTGCTCAAGGCTCTTTTTATCGTTTTAATTTCAGATTGTTTCGCGGATTGTATTGAATGCCGCCGTCCGACAAAGAAATCAAAAAAAACAACTCAGCACATTATAAATACTCAGAATATTTTTTTAATTTTCCAGATAGAAACAATATGTTACATACTTTAAAAATACTGTTATTGTATTTATAGTTTTTCTTTTATAAAAAATTAATTCACCCAATAGAATGAAGTCTATGGCCAATAGCCTTTCTTTTTTCTCCTCATACAAACGGGCCTGGCATGAAAAAAGTTGTAAATAGCATAAAGAGTAAATGGTTACTGGTACTAATAAATTTCTTCATTCTAACCGTTGGTTGTTCCATTACACATGCAGATGAAGGCGGGTTGGTTTTTGGGTTCCTGGTTATTTTGGAACTCTCGCCGCAGCTCCATTACAGCCAGGATTATCTCTGGCATCAATCTATTATAATTCTACTGTTAATGCAGGGGAAAATGTGGCTTTTGCCAGACAGGTTACTTTAAAAAACATTCAGTCGCAGTTTACAGGAAATCTCGATGTGCAACTTGATGCAGAAGCTAATTTATTTTTTGCCATCCCCAGTTATACATTTAAACAAAATCTATTAAATGGACAAGCAACCTTGGCTATGGCCATCCCGTATGGTCGAAGTAAGGCTGGAGTGAATGCTACTGTTTCTGGGAATTTGGGGCTGGGGTCGGGGTTTACACTGGGTAGTGCACTAAGTGAACAAATAATTGCTTTTGGTGACTTGGCACCGTTATTTAGTCTGCGCTGGAATAAGGCAGCCAATAATTTCATGCTTTATCTGGGAGGAAGTCTGCCTGTAGGGGCTTATAATGCGAAGCGATTAGCGAATTTAGGTACCAATCATAACAGCATAGATAGCGGTCTGGGATACACTTATTTTAATTATGACCAAGGACACGAGTTCTCTTCAGTAATAGGCTGGACCTATAATTTTGAAAATAAATAAACCCTGTATCAAAACGGCGTTGACATGCATTGGGATCTAAGCGCCTCTAAATTTTTAGCAAACAAGACCCAGCTTGGTGCTGTAGGATATGCATACCAACAATTATCCTGTGATAAAGGCACGCGAAATTTTGTGGGCTGTTTTAAGTCCCGAGTTTTTGGTGCAGGTCCTCAAATTGGGTATAGTACCTCCATTGATCAGGCTCAGGTTTTTATTAATCTAAAAGGATATAAAGAATTCGAGGCGAAAAATCGAGCATCAGGATGGAATGCATGGTTTACCGTTTCTCTCAGTCCTTTAAGTAAGCCTGAGAAATAGCCCCTGGCAAGAAAATAAATTCCTGGTATTACTCTGGACAGCAGGACACTATTGTATTTAAATGATGCCCTGACTCAACAGACAGATGAGTATCATGACTTTTAGACGGATCTTTTTTTTAGTAGTACTTTTCAGCCTTAGTGGAACCCATGCAGTTCAAGCAGAAGAAACGGATCAATTCACGTTACCCCCGACTGAGCTTCAAGATATAGGCCCAACAGCAAGTAACAAACTGTATGAAGTGCTTGAGCAAGTAATGGCTCAGACCAACACAGAAATTCAAATGCTACTGCCCAAAGCAGAACATAGCCGGCTTGCAGCGTCCAAATTGGCTTCGCGGCGCAATGATTCCTATCTCGTCGATCTGGTATATAAGAAAACCGGACCAGGATTTCCGCGCTGGATGCGTTGGGGGCATTTACCAGGAGAGACCAAGCCCATATTCTATAAATCACTATTGCCTTGGAACACTGTTTATTGGCTTGTATTTTCGCAAGCACCGCTGTCAGTAATTAGCCTCGCACCAACCATCAATATGTATGGTTATTATTTTGGCACTGATAAACTAGGCCATTTTTTCATGATGGGGCATACCTATTATACAATGTATATGTATTTCCTGAATCACGGTAAGTCGGCAGAAACAGCGCATTCAGCAATTGTTACCTATGGTCAAATTCTTGAACAAACCTATTTAGGCACATTAATAAATGGGGTCTATTCCAATGGTGATTTATCAGCAAATTATTCGGGATGGAAGTTTTATATGAATATAGCCCATAGCGTAAAAATAGGCAATCGCACCATTCCCCCAATTCTGGTACTAAACGGTGATAAATGGGAGTTTTCCAAACATGTTAAAAGAGAGACTCTGCTAAAACCCTATATTTCAGATAATTTAAATGAAGCATACAATCCCTGTCGCTATAGCTTTATGCGATTCCAAATTCGTAATCAGATTAAAAAGCGTTGTGAGCAATGGATTGAGCGTCGAGGCCTTACACAGCAAATCGTTAAAGACAAATTAGAGGAAAGCAAACGCTGGCATGGGGAAGATTATGGGCATTGGCTCCCTAAAAGTAACGAAGTAACGCTTAATGTCTGCTTTGGAGGCAAGTAAAATTGCCTCGCATCATTAGATAGAGAATAGAGGGATTTTATCCATAATGTCTTCAATGGGCAGGCCCATCACATTGTAGTAAGATCCTCTTATTTCTTTGACAAAGGTTTCAAATACATTCTGGATACCATAACCTCCAGCCTTATCAAAGGGATCTCCTGATGCCACATAATGGTGTATTTGTTGTTCTGTCAGTGTATGAAATGTAATACTGGTCACTGCACAATCCACTAACCACTGTTGTTCAGGTAATTGAATTAAAGCATATCCAGTATATACCTCATGAGTATTGCCGCTTAGCATCTGCAACATTCGGTATGCATCTGCAGGATCAGAAGGTTTTTCTAAAATATGGTTTTTATAGGCCACAGTGGTATCAGCGGCCAGAATTAAATCAGTCCTGTCCGTACCAATTTGCGGTAAAATGGCTTGAGCTTTTTCTCGCGCTAATCGAGTGACATAGGTTCGCGCGTCTTCATTTTCCTGGCGAATTTCGTCAATATTGGCAGGAAAGACATTCGCATTAAATCCATGCTCTTGTAATATTTGGAAACGTCTAGGAGAGGCACTTGCCAGAGTTATTTTTAATAGATGATTTGGTCTCATGTCAATTCTGTTTGGTATTTGGTACATGATACAAATTCACCGAAAGTGATACAACAAAAAGTCTGAAAAGACGCTAAATCACTCTACTATTCAAAGAACATAGCTATTGACCAAATACACTCTTTGATAGCAGGGCAATAACCGATATAATCTTTTATTACCAACTCAAATAAGCGAAGGGACTCTCATGTTTCGTTCAGCGTTAATAAGTGTATTAATGATCTTTTGCATTACCGCAGAAGCAGCCTTGCCAGAAGATCCCATTCAGCGCTGTTTAGATGTCAGACGCCTAGCAGACTTTTCTTCCCGACAAAAAATGGCGGCCAAAGAACCTGGTGTATTACGTTTTAAATTTCATAAAATTTCAGCATCAGAACTGCCGTTAGATAATCCTGTCGGCAATATGAATGAAGTAATCAAGGCATTAAATAACCAAATTAAAAACTGCAGCAAAAGCCGCGGCGAATTTCAACAGATAACGATTGCTGGACGTCAGTTCAAACGTCAGGAATGGTGCCTTGATACCAACAAAAAAATGCTTGCTCTTGCCCAAGCCGCCCAAGGGGATTTTCAAAAATATTTAACCAGCATAAAAAACGAATTTGACTGGTATAAAAGCGAAGGCTGGCCTGAAAATCATGCCGGATTTAAAAAAGGAGAGTTTCAATTTACTGCCTATTATGCCCCAGCCCCTGT